>NZ_JAAGPF010000156.1 GCF_017104645.1 Burkholderia sp. Ac-20379 | reverse complement strand
GAGACTATTCGATAGGTACACATGAATCTCATAGGACTGATCTACACATCCATCGTGATTCACATTATCTGTTACATCACACAATCGCTAATAGTGTCTGCTATCATAACAAAGAGATGCCTCACGTTAAGAATGTTGTTATTACTTCTTCTCACCTTCTAGTTTACTCATTTCATTGTGTTTTTTTGTTCAACGCTAACGGTACCTCTTACTTCCTTATTTTTTTTTTTTTTA
>NZ_JAAGPF010000155.1 GCF_017104645.1 Burkholderia sp. Ac-20379 | reverse complement strand
CCGCGATGCTATCGTCGGCCGGTGCGGCGCCGGAGACAGCCGCGCCCCGTCAGCCCCGAATCCCGATGACACCGACCACCCCCGACCCGACACGGCCCACCGCGGCCGGCCTGTTCCTGATCTTTGCCCGCATCGGCCTGACCAGCTTCGGCGGCGGCCTGAGCGGCTGGTTCATGCGCGAATTCGTCGAAACGCGCGGCTGGCTGACCGAGGAGGCCTTCCTCGACGGCCTCGCGCTGTCGCAGGCGCTGCCCGGCGTCAACGTCAAGAACCTGGCGATCTGGATCGGCTACCGGCTGTGCGGCTGGCCCGGCGTGTTCGCGGGCTTCTGCGGGATCATCTTTCCGCCCGCCGTGGTGATCGTGCTGCTCGGGCTGCTGTTCGCCGAGATCACGCGCTTCCCCATCGCGCACATCGCGCTGGCCGGCGCGGCGGCG
The DNA here is from genome assembly GCF_017104645.1 of Burkholderia sp. Ac-20379. Lineage (GTDB taxonomy): Bacteria > Pseudomonadota > Gammaproteobacteria > Burkholderiales > Burkholderiaceae > Burkholderia. The sequence goes on along the minus strand of NZ_JAAGPF010000155.1, from coordinate 16,156 downwards.
GCGGCGATCGGGCTGTCGCTGTCGATGGCGATCACGGCCGCGCGGCGGCTGCCGCGCCGCGTGGTGCCCTACGCCGTGTTCGCGGCCACCTTCGTGGCGGTGGCGGTATTCAAGGTGCCGGTGCTGTGGACGGTGCTGACGGCCGGCGTGCTCAACGTCGCCTACGAATACTGGCGGCTCGCGCGCGGCCGCCGCACCTGAGGGCCACGCCATGTCACGCACGCTCGTCGCCCTGTTCGCGCTGTTCGCGCCGCTGTCGGTGGCCACCGTCGGCGGCGGCCAGACCATCATCGCCGACATGCAGCGGCAGGTGGTGGACGTCCACCACTGGATGACGCACGCGCAGTTCGTCAACGATTTCGCCGTTGCGCGGCTCGCGCCCGGCCCCGGCTCGCTGCTCGCCACGCTGGTGGGCTTCCAGGTGGGCGGCGTGGCCGGCGCGCTGGTGGCCACGCTCGCGCTGTTCGGCCCGACCGCCTTCGTGATGGTCGCCGTCACGCACCTGACGGCCCGGCACCGCGACGCGCCGTGGCAACTCGCGCTGCAATCGGGGCTGCGGCCGGTGGCGGCGGGGCTGATCCTCGCGGCCGTCTATACGCTGGTGCAGGGCCTCGACGGCGGCTGGATCGCGATCGCCACGGCGCTCGTCTCCACCGCGCTCGTGATGCGCACGCGCATCAACGCGCTGGTGCTGATCGCGGGCGGCGCGGCGCTGTTCGCGATGCTGCATGCGATCGGCGTGCTTTGAGACGGCGGCATCGATGCCGATGCGCCACGCCGCCGCAGGCCAATGCGACATGCCGCGACGCACACCCGACATACCGCAGGCATTCGTTTGAAAATAAGGTTTTGCCGATACCCAAAGCGCGGCCGATCGGACAGAATGGATTCGTTGGGCGCTGCATGCGGGCGCCCGGCCTAGAGAGTTGAGACGATTGACCGCTCCTTGCGAGCGGTCTCTTTTTTTCCACGCGGCATTTGCAACCGCCGCGCGTTCACACGCTTCCCGCCGCCTTTCACCCCCCTCGCACTGGCTCCGCCGTCACGTTACGCGCCCGTAACATCGCGGGCCACATCACGCCCCCCTCAACAGTCGAAGCCTTGATTTCATGGGGTTTTTCTTTCTGGCAAGCTTATTGCTCAGATACCTGCAACCCATATCAACACCCACGCTCGTGGAGCTTCACATGGATATCGCAGGCGTCGCCCACTCGCTGCTGGACATCAACGAATTCGACGTGATCGACGGCGGCACGCTGATCCGCGAATCGCGCAACGCAGCGCCGGTTCGCAGCAGCGCCGCGTCGGTCATCGACGCGCCCCCGCTGACGCTATACGGCGCGTACCGCCAGGGCGTGGCCGACTATTTCGCACGCCGCCCGAACCCGTACCGCAACGGCAGCCGCCTCGCGGAGGTCTGGCAGGAAGGCCGCCTCGAAGCGGCCACGCGCAACGGCCGCAAGCCGCACTGAACCCGGCATGCAAGACGAGGCGCGCCCGCGCTTCGCCTCGCGCATTTTCCTCGCGCCGCCGCGCGCCCCGCGCGGCAGCCAACCCGCTCAATCCGGCATCGACCAATCGAACAGCGCCGCCTTCAGGCGCATCACCGCATCGTCCGTCATCGCCTCGTTGGCGACGTGATGCAGCCACGCGGGCGACGCGTCGGCCTGCTCGCCCACGCCGCGCACGATGCCCGTCAGCGTCAGTGCCTCGACATGCCCGGCTTCGGTCGCCACCGGCAGCACGATGGAGAGCGACTCGCCCGTGGCGGCCAGCGCGCGGTCGGCCGCGATCGAGAAGCCGCTCGGGCTGACGTCGAGCACCAGCCCCACGCCGTGCGCGTCGCCGGCCGTGTAGCGCGCGGCGAGCCGCACCGGCACGCGCGCGTCGCGGCGTTCACGCACGCGCTTCAGGTTGGCCGGCGCCGACAGGATCAGATACGGCGCGGGCTCGTACGCCACCGCCTCCACCACCGCCGTGAACCAGTAGACGGCCGATTGGCCGATCGCCATCGCATCGACCTGATCGTTCGGCGCGAAATCGACGGCGCGCGGCTGCAACGGCCGCAGGAACAGCGGGCCGGACGGATGGGTGCCGAGCAGGCGGAAGCGGTTCAACTGGCGCATCGTCGAGCCGCGGCGGCGCAGGCCGATCATCGCGTCGGCGGAGAGCGCCAGCCGCGGCCCCGACGAGGCGGACGCGGCCGATTGCAGCGCCGCCGCGCTCGCTTCGGCGTCGGCGCGTTGCGCGTCGGATACGTCGTCGGCAGGCTCATCGCCATTGCCGCTGTCGACGCGACGCACCGGCGCGAAACGCGCGAACAGGAAGGCAATGGCGTCGGCGTCGAGCGTTGCGCCGGCCGGCATCAGCGGCGCGCCGCCGGCATCGAACAGCGGCCAGGGCAACGGCGCGTCGGCCGTCAGATCGGCGGCGGCAACGGGCAGGACGGGACGGATTTCGGTCATCGGGCTCACTCCGGGCGTAGGGGTCTTGATTCGTATGACGGCTGCTTGCGCAAAAACCTGAGCACGCAGTGATACCGCAAAACGCCGCCGCCCGCATCCTGAACCGGATGCGGGCGGCGGAAACCCGGCCCGGCCGGCTCTCGTTCGCGGCGCGGCATCCTGCGCGCCCGGCCGATCCGGCCGCGACGTTCGCCCGCGACGGATCGCCTCGATGTGCGCCCTTGGCGCACGCCGGAAAAGAAAAACGCGGGCCGATCCGGCCCGCGCTTCGTCATGGCCCGAGCAACGCTCGGCGGCTCAGCAGCACTTCCCCGCGCCGCTGCCGTAGCGCGCGTTCTGCCGCTCGCGGAAAAATGCCTCGTAGCTCATCGGCTCGCGATCGGGGTGCGTCGCGCGCATGTGCGCGACGTAGGTTTCGTAGTCGGGCACGCCGACCATCAGCCGCAGCGCCTGGCCCAGATAGCGGCCCGCGCTGCGCAGATCGTCGCCGAGATCGGTGAACATGGTGCGCCCTCCCGCTCGCTCAGCGGCCGCTGCCGAGCGCTTGCGCGGCGGGCGGCAGCGGCTCGAACGGCGTCTCGTTCGAGGTGGGCCGCGCCGCGCGGCGCGCGCGCAGCACCGCGATCACGCCGTACACCGCGATGCTGACCACCACCAGCATGAACAGCCCGGCCAGCGTCGCGTCGATGTAGTCGTTGACGATGATCCGCTGCATCTGCGCGATCGACTTGGCCGGCGCGAGCACCGTGCCCGCATCGACCGCCGCCTGCAGCTTGGCCGCATGCGCGAGGAAGCCGACCTTCGGGCTGGCGTCGAACAGCTTCTGCCAGCCGGCCGTCAGCGTGCACATCAGCAGCCACACGGTCGGCACGATCGTGACCCACGCGAAGCGCTCGCGCTTCATCTTGAACAGCACGACGGTGCCGAGCGTCAGCGCGATCGCCGCGAGCATCTGGTTCGAGATGCCGAACAGCGGCCACAGCGTATTGATGCCGCCGAGCGGATCGACCACGCCCTGATACAGGAAGTAACCCCACGCGGTCACGCACAGCGCGGTGGCGACAAGGTTGGCCGGCAGCGATTCGGTGCGCTTGAGCGCCGGGTGGAACGTGCCGAGCAAGTCCTGCAGCATGAAGCGGCCCGCGCGCGTGCCGGCATCCACGGCCGTCAGGATGAACAGCGCCTCGAACAGGATCGCGAAGTGATACCAGAACGCCATCATCGCCTGGCCGCCGATCACCTGATGGAGGATCTGCGCCATGCCCACCGCCAGCGTGGGCGCGCCGCCGGCGCGCGCGACGATGGTGGTTTCGCCCACCGCCTTGGCGGTTTGCGTGAGCATGTCCGGCGTCAGCACGAAGCCCCATTGGCTCACGGTTTGCGCGACGGCTTCGGGCGTCGTGCCGAGCACGGCGGCCGGCGCGTTCATCGCGAAGTAGATGCCCGGCTCGATCACGCTCGCGGCCACCAGCGCCATGATCGCGACGAACGATTCCATCAGCATCGCGCCGTAGCCGATGAAGCGCAGGTTCGATTCGTTGTCGACCAGCTTCGGCGTGGTGCCCGAGGCGATCAGCGCGTGGAAGCCCGACACCGCGCCGCACGCGATCGTGATGAACAGGAACGGGAACAGATGGCCGGACCACACCGGGCCGCTGCCGTCGACGAACTTCGTCAGCGCGGGCATCTTCAGCTCGGGCGCGACGAACAGGATGCCGATCGCAAGGCCGAGGATCGTGCCGATCTTCAGGAAGGTGGAGAGGTAATCGCGCGGCGCGAGCAGCAGCCACACCGGCAGCACCGAGGCGATGAAGCCGTAGCCGATCAGGATCCAGGTCAGCTGCGTGCCCGAGAACGTGAACAGCGCGGCCAGCACCGGCGAATCGTGCACGTACTGGCCGAACACGATCGAGGCCATCAGCAGCACGAAGCCGATGATCGACACCTCGCCGATGCGGCCCGGGCGGATATAGCGCGTGTAGATGCCCATGAAGATCGCGATCGGGATCGTCGCGGCCACCGTGAACGTGCCCCACGGGGAGTTGGTCAGCGCCTTCACGACGATCAGCGCGAGCACCGCGAGGATGATCACCATGATCAGGAACGCGCCGAACAGCGCGATCACGCCGGGCACGGTGCCCAGCTCCATCTTCACGAGATCGCCGAGCGAGCGGCCGTTGCGGCGCGTCGAGATGAACAGCACGATGAAATCCTGCACCGCACCCGCGAACACCACGCCGGCCAGCAGCCACAGCATGCCGGGCATGTAGCCCATCTGCGCGGCCAGCACCGGCCCGACCAGCGGCCCGGCGCCCGCGATGGCGGCGAAATGATGGCCGAACAGCACGTACTTGTTGGTCGGAACGTAATCGAGGCCGTCGTTGAGCTTGACGGCGGGCGTCATGCGCAGGCCGTCGAGCTGCACCACGCGGGTGGCGATGAAGCGGCTGTAGAAGCGGTAGGCGATCAGATAGACGCACACGGCGGCGATCACGATCCACAGCGCGCTGATGCGCTCGCCGTGGGCGAGTGCGATGGTTCCGAACGAGAACGCGCCGAGCAGCGCGACTGCAATCCAGAGCAGGGTTCCGGAAGCCCGATTCATGGTGTCTCCTGGCTATTTTTCGACATCGTCGCGCCGCAAGACAGCGCGAACTGGCGGACGCGCGAGGCCCGTTTCGGCAGGCCCGGCGCTGCCGCGTATTGTTCGCGTTCGGGGTGCCGCTCACAAGCGGACAACTACGTAACCGCGCTACGTAGCAACGCGTAGGGGTAAGCCAGGGGAGCGCCGGCGGAGGCCGGCGCGGCGGGGTTCAGCCGTGCGCGACGTCGCGCACCGAGATGGCGGCCACGTCCACGCGCGACGGCAGGATCGCATCGCGCTGCGCGCGATCGGCCACGCGTTGCAGCACGGCGATATCCTCGTTCGTCACGGCGCGCTGCGCGATCGACGCGCGGCCGGTGATGTCGGCGGCCGCATCGGCGGGCAGGCGCGTCAGCGACGCATACACCTTCGCGTAGTCGGCCGGATGCGCGAGCGCCCAGCGGCCGGCCTGTTCGAGCCGCGTCAGCACGTCGGCCAGCGCGGCGCGCTTCGCGCGGTCGGCCAGCGTGGGGGCGGGCGAGGTCAGAAAGCCGAGGCCGGAGTTGATGCCGCTGCCGTCGCGCACGATGCGCGCGCCGCGCCGCACCACATGGCCGTAATACGGATCGAACGTGGCCCAGATGTCGATCCGCTTCGATTCGAACGCCGCGAACGCATCCACCGGCAGCACGAAGCGCACCTCCACGTCGTGCCGCGACAGCCCGCGCTGTTCCAGCGCGCCATATAATTGGTACTGCGAAATGCTGCCGCGCGCCGACGACACGATCACCGTCTTGCCCTTCAGGTCGGCCACGCTGCGCACCGGCGAATCGGGCTGCACGACGATGCCGAGCGCGGCGGCGGATCCGGCGCGCGTCGCGACGATCCGCAGGTCGGGATCGCCGAGCGCCGCGGTCAGCACCGGCAGGTCGCCCGCGGGCGCCAGGTCGATCGCGCCGGCGCGCTGCGCCTCGAACAGCGGCGCGGCGCCCTGGAAATTGGCCCAGCGGAACCGGTAGCGCGTGCCGTCGAGCACGCGCGCGGCCTCGGCCAGCGCACGCAGGCCGCCGGCCTGATCGCCGAGCACGAGCGTGACGTTCGAGATGTCGATCTCGCCTTGGGCGGCCTGTGCAGCTTGGGCGGCCTGCGCGAGCGGCGGCGCGGCGGCGAAACCGGCAAGCGCCGCGCCGGACAGCCCGGCGAGGTCGGCAAGTCGGCGCAACGCGCGGCGGCGCGCGGGGAACAACGGCTGGGAGGAATCACGACGCATCGATGGCGGCCCCGAATGGCGCCGCGCCCCGGTGGCGCGGCTGGCCGCCCAGCGTACGGACGCGCACCGCCGCGACCAACCATCGAAATGCGAAATGCTTATGAGCGGCGTGCCGGCGCAACGGCGCGCGTCAGGAACGCAGCGAGCGGATGAAGCCGGCGGCCAACACACAATAGAAGCCGCCGCAGAACAGCCCGAACGCCTTGCGCGTGCGCGCGAAGAACGGCCCGGCCGCGCGCGCCGAGAACGCCAGCGCATAGCCCACGAAAATACCGGTGCCGAGCAATGCGCAGAAGCCCACCAGCACGAAGCTCGTCCAGGCCGGCGCGTGCGGCGACAACCCGAGCGAGGTGACGGTCAGCCAGGTCAGGATCGCCTTCGGGTTGGTCAGGTGGATGCCGAGGCCTTGCAGATAGAAGCGCGTGAGCCGGCTGCTGCGCGCCGGCGCAGCCACGGCGAGCGGATCCTGCGGCGAGAGCGCGCCGCGCACCGCCTTGTAGGCCAGCCAGAACAGATACAGCGCGCCGAGGATCTTGAGGCCGATCAGCCATTGCCGGTACGACATCAGCAGCGCGGACATGCCGGCCGCCGCCGTCACGCCCCAGCACAGCGAGCCGCTGATCACGCCGGCCGCCATCGCGAACGCCGGCTTGCGGCCGTGATGGAGCGCCGTGTTCGCGATCGACAGGTTGGCGGGGCCGGGCGACAGCGTGCCGACCAGATAGACGGCGAATGCAACGCCGAGATTGGACACCACTTCGACGAACATCGTGACGATCCTCGGAAGGCAGGGGCGGGGCATGGAGGGCGACGCGGGCGCGGCCGCGCGCATCGGGGCCGACCGATTATGCGCCGCGCCGCGGCGCGCGACAGAGACGCCTGCCACGGCACACGCCCGGAACTGTCACGCCGTTTCGAGCGGACACTTGGCGCGGAAAGCGAGGAATGCGGACGAGAAAATCGCGATGCACGCCATGGCGCATCGTCAATCGGCAATTCGAATTCCGATTAAAAACAGAAATTCATTATTGCGATAATTGGAGAACCGCGCGTAAAAAAGAGCGGCCGAAGCCGCTCAAGCGTGGACTCGTCTGTCTACCCACAGAATGTGGAAACGAGTGCGCGAACACTAACACCGATCGCACCCCGCTATTGAACCGATTTAGTTAATTAATCATTGCAGAATCGCGGACAATCAAGCACCACGGCCATCCTGCCCAATCCTTAGGCAGCATTGTTCTTGAATCGATAATAAATCGGTAAATTCATCAGACGATACCGACCTATTTTTTCATTTAAAAGAATAATACCGAAAATCTAACAATCCTTTCTGTGTAATCCGTCTGTATTGTTTTCGATACAACACTGAATTTCATTTTTCCGAATTAAATCTGTCTGGGTAGTCTCACGTCACTCCAAAACCACCACACGCAACCAACCGCCAACAGGAGCTGACACATATGAAACGCATCGCCTTGACGCTCTTTTCGCTCGCATCCGTCGCAGCAATGGGCAGCGCCCACGCCCAATCGAGCGTGACGCTGTACGGCCTGATCGACACGTCGCTGACGTACGTGAACCACGCAGAAGGTTCGAAGAATTCCTGGCTGCTGGGCAACAGCAGCGCCGGCAACCTGGCGGGCTCGCGCTTCGGCGTCAAGGGCAGCGAAGACCTCGGCGGCGGCCTGAAGGCAATCTTCCAGTTGGAAAACGGCTTCAACCCGAGCACGGGCGGCCTGGGCCAAGGCGGCCGCATGTTCGGCCGTCAGGCGTTCGTGGGCCTGACCAGCGACCACTTCGGCACGGTCACGCTGGGCCGCCAGTACGATCCGCTGGTCGACCTGATCCAACCGATCACGGCCGACAACTACTTCGGCAGCGTGTTCGCCACGGCAGGCGACGTCGACAACTACGACAACAGCTTCCGCGTCGACAACGCCGTCAAGTACACGTCGCCGCTGATCTCGGGCGTCCAGTTCGAAGCGATGTACTCGTTCGGCGGCGTGGCCGGCTCGACGAGCTCGAAGCAATCGTACTCGGCAGCCGTGTCGTACAACGGCGGCCCGCTGGCACTGGCTGCCGGCTACTACTACGCAGCGAACACGGCCGGCAACGCAGGCCAGCGCGCAGGCTGGTCGAGCACCTCGGACGGTACGTTCGACGGCCCGATCAACGGCGGCTACCAGACGGCCCACTCGCTCGGCATCGCACGCGTGGCCGGCCAGTACACGTTCGGCGCATTCACGGCAGGCGCAAGCTACAGCAACGCGCAATACCGCCGCGACGGCGCGTCGCTGTTCGCCCAGAACGAGCGCTACAACACGGGGCAAGGCTTCCTGAACTACCAACTGAACCCGTCGCTGCTGCTGGGCGTGGGCTACAGCTACACGAAGGCCACCGGCGACACGTCGGCGACGTACCACCAAGCCTCGCTGGGCGCGGACTACACGCTGTCGAAGCGCACCGACATCTACCTGACGGCTGCCTACCAGCACGCCAGCGGCACGACGCGCGATTCCGTCACGGGCGCGACCGTGGCCGCGCAAGCGTCGATCGGCTCGTACGGCTACGCCGGCACGAACTCGCAAACGCTGGTCAACCTCGGCCTGCGTCACCGCTTCTAAGCCTCGGCGCACGGGCTCGGGCGATTCGGTACGCATCGCCCGCGGCAACCGCGTCAACGAAAATGGCCGCCCTCGGGCGGCCATTTTTCATTGCGGCGCGCACGCGCGGTGCAGTGCGCCGCGCTGGCGTTACAGCGCGCCGTCGAGAATGCGCCGGTAGAACGCGTGCTCGGCGTCGAGCGCATGCGCCTGATTTCCGGCCTTGCGGAAGCCGTGGCGCTCGTCGGCGTAGTAGTGCACCTCGTTCGGCACGCCGTTCGCGTCGAGCGCGGCGGCCATCGAGCGCGTCTGGTCGGGCGTGACCACCGCGTCGAGCTCGCCCTGGAAGAACGCCACCGGCACGCGGATCGCGTCGGCGTGCACGAGCGGCGTGCGCGCCAGATAACGCGCGCGGTCGACCACCGGATCGCCGATCAGCCAGCGCAGGTAGCGCGCCTCGAACTTGTGCGTGTGCGCGTCGAGCTGCAGCGGATCGCTGACGCCGTACAGGCTCGCGCCGCCGCGGAACACGTCGCGGAACGCCAGCGCGCACAGCGCCGTGTAGCCGCCCGCGCTGCCGCCGCGCACGAACGCGCGTTGCGCGTCCACCAGCCCTTGCCCGGCCAGATGCGCGACGGCCGCGCAGGCGTCGTCGACATCGGCCACGCCCCAGGTGAGGTGCAGCGCCTGCCGGAACGCGCGGCCGTAGCCGGTGCTGCCGCGATAGTTCAGCAGCACGATCGCGAAGCCGCGCTGCACCCAGTATTCGAGGCGTGGGCTGTAGACGGCGTAGTTGGCCGCAGTGGGGCCGCCGTGGGCGAACACCACGACGGGCGGCGGCGCGGCATCGGCGCCCGGGTTCGTTGCGGCGGCGTCGGGCAGGTACAGATACCCGTAGGCCTCGCCGTCGCCGCTCGGAAAACGCAGCGTGCGCGGCAGCGTGATGCGCTCGGCCGGCATCGACGGCACCACCTCGCGCAGCACCTCGACGCGATGGTCGCGGCGGTCGATCGCAAGAATCGCGGCCGGGCAGGTGGGCGAGGCGGCGATGCAGTACAGATGCGTCGCGTCGGCCGCCAGATGATGGAACTGGCTGTAGCCGGGCGCGAGCGGCGTCAGAGCGCCGGCGGCGTCGCGCACGCCGAGCCGGCCCCAGCCGGATTCGAACCACGTGGAGAAGCTGCCGCCGCCGTCGAGCGGCAGCCAGCTGCACGCGCCCAGTTGCCACGGGGCGGCGGCGTGATCGCCGGCCTCGGCGGGCAGCGGCGCGAGCGCCGGCGCACCGTCGGCATTGCCATCGACGTCGAGCTGCCACGGCTGCCAGAAATTCGCGCGATCGGTCAGGCACACGAGCCGCCCGCCAGCGTCGAACGCGGGCTGCTGCACGGCCTCGTCGTCGGCGGCGCCGGCGATCGTGCGCGCATCGCCGGCGCCGTCGCGCAGCATCAGGCGCGTGGCCGTCCACGGTTGATGCGGATGCTGCCATTCGATCCAGGCGAGGCGCGCGCCGTCGGCGCTGCGCACCGGCGCGGCGTAGAAATCCGCGCCCTCGGCCAGCACCTCGCGCGCGCCGTCGAGCAGGCCGATCGACACGAGCCGGTGCGTTTCGCCGTCCTGCTCGACAGCGAGAATCCGGCCGTGCGCGTGGCGCAGGTCGCCGTAGCGCAGGCCGTCGGGCGTGAGCGGCTGCGGTTCGGCCAGGCTGTCCGGCGCGAAGCGGTAGATGCGCTGGTCGCGTTCGTTGACGAACGCCACGTGCTCGCCCGCCACGCAGAACGCGCCGCCGCCGTATTCGTAAACGCGCCCGCGCGCGCTGAAGCCGTCGGGGCTCACGCACGCGATCGCGCCGCCGCGCGCGCGCCAGATCCGGCACATCGCGTCGGCGGGATCGTATTCGGTCCAGTAGACGCCGGACGCGTCGGCCGTCAGTTCCACGAAATCGCGGCCGGCGGCTACGGCTTCCTCGGCCGTCAGCGGGGCGGGGCGGTCACGGGTTGAGTCGTCGGGATTGCTTGGCATTTCGGAAGATCAGCGGATGCGTGTTGGCGGGCCGGGGCTGCGCGGCTGCGTCGCGCGCGCGCAGGATCACCGGGTGATGGGGCGACTTGCCGCAAACCGGATCGGCGTTGGCCGCGTCGCCGGTCAGCATGTAGGCCTGGCAGCGGCAGCCGCCGAAATCCTTCTGCTTCTCGTCGCACGAGCGGCACGGCTCGGGCATCCAGGCATCGCCGCGGAAGCGGTTGAAGCCGAACGAGTCGTACCAGATGTGCCGCAGGTCGTGATCGCGCACGTTCGGAAACGCGATCGGCAATTGCCGCGCGCCGTGGCACGGCAAGGCGGTGCCGTCGGGCGTGACGGTCAGGAAGATGCTGCCCCAGCCGTTCATGCAGGCCTTCGGCCGCTCCTCGTAGTAATCGGGCGTGACGAAGATCAGCTTGCACGGATGGTTCTGCGCGGCGAGCTTCTCGCGATAGGCGTTGGTGACGCGCTCGGCGCGCGCCAATTGCTCGCGCGTGGGGAGCAGCGCTTCGCGGTTCAGATAGGCCCAGCCGTAGAACTGGCAGGTGGCCAGCTCGACGAAATCGGCGTCGAGCGCGATGCACAGCTCGATGATGCGGTCGATGTGATCGATGTTGTAGCGGTGCGTGACGAAGTTCAGCACCATCGGATAACCGTGCGCCTTCACGGCGCGCGCCATTTCCAGCTTGTGCGCGAACGCCTTGTCGGAGCCGGCCAGCATGTTGTTGACCTGCTCGTCGCTCGACTGGAAGCTGATCTGGATGTGATCGAGGCCGGCGCGCTCGAACGCGTCGAGCTTGGCTTCGTCCAGGCCGATGCCCGAGGTGATCAGGTTCGTGTAATAGCCGAGCCGGCGCGCCTCGGCGATCAGCTCGGGCAAGTCGGGCCGCACCAGCGGCTCGCCGCCCGAGAAGCCGATCTGCGCGGCGCCCATCGCGCGCGCCTCGCCCATCACGCGCACCCAGTCGGCCGTCGTCAGTTCCTCGCCCTGCCGCGCGAAATCGAGCGGATTCGAGCAGTACGGGCATTGCAGCGGGCAACGGTAGGTGACTTCCGCGAGCAGCCATAGCGGCAGCCCGGCGGGCACGGCCGGCGCAACCGGGGCAGCGGTGGCAGAGGCGGGGGCGTCGGTCATGCGCGCAGTTCGATCCAGTGCTTGTCGAGCGCCACCAGCATGAACTGTTCGACATCCTCACCAAGCTCGGGCACGCCCGGGAACTGCGCGTCGAGTTCGGCGACGATCGCGGCCACGCTGCGCTGGCCGTCGATCAGCCCGCCGATCGCGGCGGCGCTCTCGTTCAGCTTGATCATCCCTTCGGGGTAGAGCAGCACGTGCGCGTCCTGCGCCGGCTCGAACTGGAAGCGGTAGCCGCGCCGCCAGACGGGGGTGCGTGATCGATCGAAACTCATAGTGCTATTCCCTTGTGCCAGGCGCGTTCGGCGGTGACGGTGTGATAGGGCGGGCGATTCAGCTCGTAGGCCATCGACATCGCGTCGAGCATGGTCCACAGGATGTCGAGCTTGAACTGCAGGATCTCGAGCATACGCTGCTGCGCATCCCAGGTCGTGTAGTGCTGCAGCGTGATCTGCAGGCCGTGCTCCACGTCGCGGCGCGCCTGGCCGAGCCGCGAGCGGAAGTATTCGTAGCCGGCCGGATCGATCCACGGGTAATGGCGCGGCCAGGTGTCGAGCCGCGATTGGTGGATCTGCGGCGCGAACAATTCGGTGAGCGAACTGCTGGCCGCTTCCTGCCAGCTCGCGCGGCGCGCGAAGTTGACGTAGGCGTCCACGGCAAAGCGCACGCCCGGCAGCACCAGTTCCTGCGAGCGCAGTTGATCGGGGTCGAGGCCCACGGCCTGACCGAGGCGCAGCCACGCCTCGATGCCGCCGTCCTCGCCCGGCGCGCCGTCGTGATCGAGCAGGCGCTGGATCCACAGCCGGCGCACCTCGCGATCGGGGCAATTGGCGAGGATCGCCGCATCCTTCATCGGGATGTTGACCTGATAGTAGAAGCGGTTCGCGACCCAGCCCTGGATCTGCTCGCGCGTCGCGCGCCCTTCGTACATGGCGACGTGGTACGGGTGGTGAATATGGTAAAGCGCGCCCTTGGCGCGCAGGGCCTGCTCGAACTGTTCGGCGCTCAGGGCGGTCTGGCTCATGGTGTCTTCCATTCCGGTGGTTCGGGTGTTGCGGGGCGGGCCGAGGCCCGCGAAACGGCGCGGCATGCGATCAGAGATCGATCCGCATGCCGTCGAACGCCACCTCGATCCGACGCCGCGCGAGTTCCGCGCGTTCCGGCGACGCTTCGTCGAGGATCGGGTTGGTGTTGTTGATGTGCGTGAGGATCTTGCGCGGCGCCGGGAAGCGTTCGAGCACCTCGATCATGCCGCCGGGGCCGCTCTGCGCGAGATGGCCCATCTGGCGGCCGGTGCGCGTGCCCACGCCGCGGCGCTGCATCTCGTCGTCGTGCCAGAGCGTGCCGTCCACGAGCAGGCAATCGGCCTGCGCCATGCGCGCGGCCAGCGCGTCGTCCACCTTGCCGAGGCCCGGTGCGTAGAACAGCGTGCCGCCCGTGCGCAGGTCTTCCACCATCAGGCCAATGTTGTCGCCGGGATGCGGATCGTGACGATGCGGCGAATACGGCGGCGCGGCGCTTTCCAGCACGAACGGCAGGAAGCGCAGGTTCGGGCAGGCCGACACGGCGAACGCGCGCTCCGGCTCGACCGGGTTCCAGCGCAGGCCGCCGTTCCAGTGCTTGAGCATCGTGAACAGCGGAAAGCCGCTGCTCAGGTCTTCATGGACCATCTCGGTGCACCAGACGTCGAGCGGGCAGCCCTCGCGCAGGCTCAGCAACCCGGTGGTGTGATCGATCTGGCTGTCCATCAGCACGATCGCGGCGATGCCGGTGTCGCGCAGCGCGCGGCCGGGTTGCATCGGCGCGAACTGCTGCAACTGGGCGCGGATGTCGGGCGAGGCGTTGCAGAGCACCCACGACACGCCGTCGTCGGAGATCGCGATCGACGATTGCGTGCGGGCGCGGGCGTCGACGCTGCCGTCGCGAAACCCGGCGCAGTTCGCGCAATTGCAGTTCCATTGCGGAAAGCCGCCGCCGGCGGCGGAGCCGAGGATCTGGATATGCATGCGAGAAATCGGTGAGGGGCCGGCGGCAGCGCGAACGCCGGCGCCGGCCACAAGAAAAATAGCCTCGGCGAACCGAGGCTAGGCATGGCCTTGGGAGCGGCGTCGAATCAACGATTCGAGATGTACATCGTGATTTCGAAACCCAGGCGCAGGTCGGTGTAGGCAGGCTTGATCCACTTGGACATGGCAATTCTCCATTCGGGCGATACGGGCAGCCCGGCGTTTCGCCGGGCACGAGACGACCGCGAAGCGCCAGCGCAAACGCGCGGCATGGGCCGCGCGACAGGTGTTTGCTTCGGAAAGGTCAGCGGCCATCCTATCACTTTGTCCGATTCGGTGAATTCTCGCGTCGGCAGGCAATCCGGCCCCCGCAACCGCGGCGAAGCCTGCGCTAAGATGCCGGCTCCCTCCCTTTCGCCCCGCGCCGCCCGCCATGAGCATCGAACTGACGAAGGAAGCCCGCGCCGACGCCATCGCGTCGCTGCAACGCTATTTCGAACGCAACATGGACGAGCCGATCGGCAATGTCGCCGCGGGCGCGCTGCTCGGTTTCTTCCTCGAGGAAATCGGCCCGACCGTCTACAACCAGGGCGTCGCCGACGCGCAGACGCACCTCCAGGAGCGGCTCGCCGAACTCGACTACACCGTGCACGAGGACGAGTTCACGTACTGGTCGCGCCAGGCCGCGCCGAAGGCCAAGGGCCGCGGCAAGTAACGGGCCCGGTCGCAAGCCCGGCGGCAAGCCGCGCCGTGTCGTGTCGTCCGGCGCGGCCCGCGCCGCTTACTTGCGCGGCACGTTCTGGTCGAGGAAGCGGTGGATCACCGGCGCGATCTCGGCCACGTTGGTTTCGAGCGCGAAGTGGCCGGTGTCGAAGAACTGCACCTGCGCCTTCGGCACGTCGCGCTTGAACGCTTCCGCGCCCGGCGGCAGGAAGAACGGATCGTTCTTGCCCCACACGGCCAGGATCGGCGGCTGGTACTTGCGGAAATATTCCTGGTATTGCGGATACTGGGCCACGTTGTTCGCGTAATCGCGGAACAGGTCGAGCTGGATCTCGTCGTTGCCGGGGCGCGCGAGGAACGCCGCGTCGAGCGTGTACGCCTCGGGCGCGACCTGGTCCGGATCCTTCACGCCGTGCGTGTACTGCCACTTGATCGCATCGGGCTTCAGGAACGCGCGCAGCGCATCGCGATTCGCCTGCGACGGATCCTTCCAATACTTCTGAATCGGGTTCCAGCCCTCGCTCAGGCCTTCCACATAGGCATTGCCGTTCTGCGAGACGATCGCCGTCACGCGCTCGGGGTGCGCCACCGCGAGCCGCCAGCCCACCGGCGCGCCGTAGTCGAACACTTCCAGCGCGTACTTGTCGAGATGCAGCGCCTCGGTGAAATGGTCGATCGTCTGCGCCAGATGATCGAACGTATAGGCGTAATGGCTGCGGTCGGGGCTTTCGGTGAAGCCGAAGCCGGGCAGATCGGGCGCGATCACGTGATAGCGGTCGGCCAGACGCGGCATCAGGTCGCGATACATGAACGACGAGGTCGGGAAGCCGTGCAGCAGCAGCACGGTGGGCGCCGACGGGTTGCCAGCCTCGCGGTAGAACACCTTCACGTCGTCCACCTGCAGGTAATGGTGACTGACCACCGGCGCGGCGGCCGCCGGCGCATCGTGCGGCGCCGCGTGCGCCTCGGCGCCGCCCGTCAGCCCGCCCACCACGCCGACCGTCATCAGCGCACCCATCAGCAACGTATTGATCTTCATGACAAAACCTCGAATGTGAATGTGACCCGAAAACCGGCACGGTCGCCGCCTCGCTTTTCGTAACCGGCAACAACGTTTTTTCAGGTTACGTATTGGGCACGTAACCTGTCAACAGGTTTTTTATGAGTTACAATCCGTCCATCGATTTTCCAGGGGTTCACGATGAGCACCGCAAGCACGGCCGAGGGCGCGACGGCGCTGTTCGTCGGCGACGATCTCGCGCTCGATTTCATCAACACGAAGTACGGCGTCGACGACGGCCGCCGCGACCTGCTCACGAGCGACGCCGCCGTGATCGACTGGCTCGTGCAA
>NZ_JAAGPF010000154.1 GCF_017104645.1 Burkholderia sp. Ac-20379 | reverse complement strand
TCCGCACGGGATTGCGACGAGCGGCTGGGTGGACCGGCGCGCGCTGCATGCGCTGCCTGCGCCTCACGGCGCGCGTGCGTGGGATGGCCACTGGCGCAGCAGCGTCGGCGGGCGCGATCTGACGATCTCGCAGGGCAGCGTCAGCTATTCGTATCGCAGCGCCCGGGCGCCGGGCGGCCGCGCCGGCTTGCTGCTGCGGCTCAAGCAAGTGGAGCCGGACCGGGCGCGGCTGTCGCGTGCCGATCCGGCCGGCGGGCCGTGCGAGCTCGATGCGCGCCGGCTCGGCCATTACCTCGTGATCGCGGCGCGCGGCGGCTGTCAGGTCGCCGACGCGAACCCGGACGCCGTGCTGCGCCGGGTGCGTTGATCGCCTTACTGCCGGCCGGTGCTGCCGAAGCCGCCTTCGCCGCGCTCGCTCTGTGCGAATTCGTCGACGATGTTGAAGTGCGCCTGCACGACCGGCACGATCACGAGCTGCGCGAGGCGCTCGAACGGGTTCAGCGTGAATTCCGTCTGGCCGCGGTTCCAGGTCGACACCATCAATTGCCCCTGGTAATCCGAATCGATCAGGCCGACCAGGTTGCCGAGCACGATGCCGTGCTTGTGGCCGAGGCCCGAGCGCGGCAGGATCAGCGCCGCGTAGCCCGGGTCGGCCACGTGGATCGCGAGGCCGGTGGGCACCAGCACGGTGTCGCCCGGCTTCAGCACGACGGGGGCGTCGAGGCAGGCGCGCAGGTCGAGGCCCGCGCTGCCCGGCGTGGCGTAGTTCGGCAGGTATTCGCGCATGCGCGCGTCGAGGATTTTGAGATCGAGATTCATGCGGCGGTTGGCAGGCAGGAGTCGGGAAACGGAATGCCGGGCCGCTGCGGCAAGCGCGGCGGCCCGGCGCTGACGCGTCAGATCAGACGCGTATCGGGCAGGCGCTTGGCGATCTCGTCGATCAGCGTGTGCGCCAGCGTGGCTTTCGGCTGGCGCGGCAGCGGCGTGGCGCCGCCGGCTTCGAACAGCACGACTTCGTTGTCGTCGCGGCCGAACGTCAGCGGGCCGAGATTGCCGATCAGGAGCGGCACCTGCTTGCGGCGGCGCTTTTCCTCGCCGTGCACGTCGAGGTCGCCGCTCTCGGCCGCGAAGCCGACGCAGAACGGCGCGTCGGGCCGGGCCGCCACGGTGGCCAGGATGTCGGGGTTCTCGACGAATTCGAGCACCGGCATCTTGCGGTCGGCGGTCTTCTTGATCTTGTGCTCGGCCGGGTGCGCCACGCGCCAGTCGGCCACGGCGGCTACCGCGATGAACAGATCGGCGTCGGCCGCGGCGTGCATGACGGCGTCGTGCATCTGCTGCGCGGTCTGCACGTCCTCGCGATAGACGCCCCACGGCGTCGCCAGATGCACGGGGCCGGCGATCAGATGCACGTCGGCGCCGGCCTGCTGTGCGGCGCGCGCGAGCGCGAAGCCCATCTTGCCGCTCGACAGGTTGGTCAGCCCGCGCACCGGATCGAGCGGCTCGAACGTCGGGCCGGCCGTGATCAGCACGCGCTTGTGGGCCAGCTTCTTGGGCCGGAAGTGCGACACGATCGCCTCGTAGATCGCTTCCGGCTCGAGCATGCGGCCGTCTCCGATCTCGCCGCAGGCCTGCGCGCCCGAATCGGGGCCGAGCACCGACACGCCGTCGGCGCGCAGTTGCGCCGCGTTGCGCTGGGTGGCCGGGTTCTGCCACATCTGGCGGTTCATGGCCGGCACCACCAGCAGCGGGCAATCGCGCGCGACGCACAGCGTCGACAGCAGATCGTCGGCGAAGCCGTGCGCCAGCTTGGCGATGAAATCGGTGGAGGCGGGCGCGATCACGATCGCATCGGCTTCGCGCGACAGATCGATATGCGCCATGTTGTTGCCGACGCGCGCGTCCCACTGGCTCGTGTAGACGGGCCGCCCCGACAGCGCCTGCATCGTGACGGGCGTGATGAACTGGGCCGCGGCTTCGGTCATCACCACCTGCACGGTGGCGCCGGCCTTGGTCAGCAGGCGCGTGAGCTCGGCGATCTTGTAGCAGGCGATGCCGCCCGTCAGGCCGAGAACGAGATGTTTTCCTGCGAGTTCCTGATGTTCCAACTGGACCTCCGCTAATGAAACGGGCCGGCGCCCGAAGGCCCGGCCCTGTAATTTACCGCGTTGCCGCGGTCATCGCGTCAGACGCTCAACGCGTGCCGCGCACGCGGCGCAGTTCGTCGTAGATCAGCAGGATCGCGCCGATCGTGATGGCCGAGTCGGCCAGGTTGAACGCCGGGAAGTGCCAGCGGCCCACGTGGAAATCGAGAAAGTCGATCACGTGGCCGTACATCAGGCGGTCGATCACGTTGCCGAGCGCGCCGCCGAGAATCAGCGCCAGCGACAGGCTGAACAGGCGCTGATGGCCGTGGCGCTTCAGCAGGTAGCAGATCACCAGCGTGGCGGCGATGCCGAGCGCCGTGAAGGCCCAGCGCTGCCAGCCGCTCGCGGCCGACAGGAAGCCGAACGCGGCGCCGCGGTTGTAGATCAGCGTCAGGTCGAAGAAGCTCGTCAGCGTATGGAACGAGCCATAGCTGAAGGTCTTCAGCACCGCGATCTTGCTGAGCTGATCGAACAGGATGACGATCAGCGAAATGCCGAGCCAGGGCGCGAGCGCGCCGCCGGTGGATTTCGACAAGGGTTTCGTTGCCATGTTTACGCAGCGCTCCGGGTTTCGCCGTTTTCAAAGAGGTTGGAGAAGCAGCGGCCGCACAGCGTCGGGTGATCGGCATGCGCGCCGACGTCCTCGCGGTAGTGCCAGCAGCGCTCGCACTTCTGGTACGACGAGGCCGACACGTTCACCGCTTCGTCGCCTTCCGCCTCGACCTTCGCAACCGTGGCGGCCGACGTGATCAGCACGAACTTCAGATCGTCGCCGAGGCTCGCGAGCGCGTCGTAACGCGCGCCGCTCGCGCGGATTTCCACTTCGGCCTGCAGCGACGAGCCGATCCGGTTCGCCGTGCGGGCTTCTTCCAGCGCCTTCGTCACGTCCGCGCGCACCGCGCGCAGCAGCGTCCACTTGTCGACCAGCGCGGCCGCGCCGTCGATATCCGGGTAAGCGTAGTAGGTTTCCGTGAAAATCGTCTGGCTGGCCGGCTGGAACACCTTCCACGCTTCCTCGGCCGTGAACGAGAGGAACGGCGCGAGCACGCGCAGCAGGCCCTGCGTGATGTGGTACAGCGCCGTCTGCGCCGAGCGGCGGGCGTGCGACGCCGGCGCGCTGGTGTAGAGGCGGTCCTTCAGCACGTCGAGGTAGAAGCCGCCGAGATCTTCCGAGCAATACGTCTGCAGCTTGGCGACGATCGGGTGGAATTCGTACTTCTCGTAGTAGCCGAGCAGTTCCGTTTGCAACTGCGCCGAGAACGCGATCGCGTAGCGGTCGATTTCGAGC
The DNA here is from genome assembly GCF_017104645.1 of Burkholderia sp. Ac-20379. GTDB lineage: Bacteria > Pseudomonadota > Gammaproteobacteria > Burkholderiales > Burkholderiaceae > Burkholderia. The sequence continues at coordinate 13,451 of NZ_JAAGPF010000154.1, read as the reverse complement.
CACTCGGCGGCCGGCACGGCATCCTTCGCGTAGTCGAAGTCGGACAGGTTCGCGAGCAGGAAGCGCAGCGTGTTGCGGATGCGGCGATAGCCTTCCGTCACGCGCTTGAGGATTTCCTCGGAGATCGCCAGCTCGCCCGAGTAATCGGTCGAGGCGATCCACAGGCGCACGATTTCCGCGCCGAGGCGGTTCGACACTTCATGCGGATCGATACCGTTGCCGAGCGACTTGCTCATCTTGCGGCCTTCGCCGTCCACCGTGAAGCCGTGCGTGAGCAGGCCCTTGTACGGCGCGCAGCCGTCGATCATCGAGGCGGTCAGCAGCGACGAATGGAACCAGCCGCGGTGCTGGTCCGAGCCTTCGAGATACAGATCGGCCGGGAATTGCAGCGAATCCTGATGCGAGCCGCGCAGCACGTGCCAGTGCGTCGTGCCCGAATCGAACCAGACGTCGAGCGTGTCGCGGTTCTTTTCATAGAGGTTGGCTTCGTCGCCGAGCAGCTCGCGCGCGTCGAGCGTCTGCCAGGCCTCGATGCCGCCCGCTTCCACGCGCTTGGCCACTTCTTCCAGCAGCTCCAGCGTGCGCGGATGCAGGTCGCCGGTTTCCTTGTGGACGAAGAACGCCATCGGCACGCCCCACTGGCGCTGACGCGACAGCGTCCAGTCCGGGCGGTTCGCGATCATGCTGTAGAGGCGCTGCTTGCCCCACGACGGGTAGAACGCGGTGTCTTCCACGCCCTGCAGCGCGACTTCGCGCAGCGTGCGGCCGCCGTCGTTCGGTTGGGTGTCCATGCCGGCGAACCACTGCGAGGTGGCGCGGTAGATGATCGGCGTCTTGTGGCGCCAGCAGTGCATGTAGCTGTGCGTGTACTTCTCGCTGCGCAGCAGCGTGCCCGCGGCGTCGAGCGCCTCGACCACCTTCGGGTTCGCGTCCCAGATCGTCAGGCCGCCGAACAGCGGCAGCGATTCGATATAGCGGCCGTCGCCCATCACCGGGTTGATGATGTCGGCGTCGGTCAGGCCGTGGGCCTTGCACGAGACGAAGTCTTCCACGCCGTAGGCGGGCGACGAGTGGACGATGCCGGTGCCGGTGTCGGTCGTGACGTAGTCGCCGAGGTAGACGGGCGAGGTACGTTGATAGCCCGGGTGTGCACCGGCCAGCGGGTGATGGAAGCGCAGGCCGGCGAGCTTGGCGCCCGGCGCGGTGGCGATCGTCGTGCCGCTCAGCTTGAACGCTTCGAGGCAGGCGGCCACGCGTTCTTCGGCGAGAATCAGCAGGCCGCGCGGCGTATCGACCAGCGCGTAGACGATTTCCGGGTGCGCGTTGAGCGCCTGGTTGGCCGGCATGGTCCACGGCGTGGTGGTCCAGATCACGATGCCGCCTTCGGCGCGCGGCAGCGCGGCCAGGCCGAACGCCTGCGCGGTCAGCTCCGGCTCCGCGAACGGGAACAGCACGTCGATGGTGGGATCGGTGCGGTCCTTGTACTCGACTTCCGCCTCGGCCAGCGCCGAGCCGCAATCGAAGCACCAGTTGACCGGCTTCAGGCCGCGATACACGAAGCCCTTCTCGATGATCTTGCCGAGCGCGCGCAGTTCGCCCGCTTCGTTGGCGAAGTTCATCGTCTTGTACGGGTTCTTCCAGTCGCCGAGCACGCCGAGCCGCTTGAAGCCGAGCTTCTGCTTCTCGATCTGCTCGGTCGCGTAGGCGCGCGCCTTCTTCTGCACTTCGGCGGCCGGCAGCGATTTGCCGAACTGCTTTTCGATCTGGATTTCGATCGGCATGCCGTGGCAATCCCAGCCCGGCACGTAGGGCGCGTCGAAGCCGGCCATGTTGCGCGACTTGACGACGATGTCCTTCAGGATCTTGTTGACCGCGTGCCCGAGGTGGATGTCGCCGTTCGCATAGGGCGGGCCGTCGTGCAGGATGAACTTCGGACGGCCGGCGCTGGCGGCGCGGATCGTCTCGTAGACATTGCGGTCCTCCCAATCCTGAACCCATTGGGGTTCGCGCTTGGGCAGGTCGCCGCGCATCGGGAACGGCGTGTCGAGCAGGTTGACCGGGTATTTGGCCTGCGGTTTCGAATCGGCTTTCTTGTTGCTCATGTCGGGAGTCGCTATCTCTATTCGGGGACGCTCGCGCGTCGTGAATCGTGGGACGGGCGCCGGGGGCGGCGGGGCGGGCGCGTGCGGCGCCCGAACCGGATCAGCTAATTCGGTCGGTGGCCGAAGTGGCGAAACCGGTTGCGCGGCCGCCGGGCGGGACGCCATGCGCGGCAAAGTAGGCGCGCGTGTCGACGACGTCCTGCGCGATCGCGCGGGTCAGCGTTTCCAGGTCGATGAATTTCGCCTCGTCGCGCAGTTTCTTCAGGAATTCGACGCGCACGAGCTTGCCGTAGGCGTCGCCGTGCCAGTCGAGGATGTGCACTTCGAGCAGCACGCGGCCCGCGTCGACCACCGTGGGGCGCACGCCGAGGCTGGCCACGGCGGGCAGCGGGTGATCGGCGAGGCCGTGCACCGTCACGACGAAGATGCCCGACAGCGCCGGGCGCTTGTGCGCGATCGACAGGTTCAGCGTGGGGAAGCCGAGATCGCGGCCGAGCTTCAGGCCGTGCGCGACGTGGCCGCTGATCGCGTAGCCGTGGCCGAGCGCGTCCTTCGCGGCGTCGAGATCGCCTGCCGCCAGCGAGGCGCGCACGCCCGAGCTGGAGATGCGCGCGCCGTTCGGCGCGGCCAGCGTGGCCATCTGCTCGACGTCGAAGCCGTAGCGTGCGCCGGCTTCCTTCAGCGAGGCGAAATTGCCGGCCCGCTTCGCGCCGTAGCGGAAATCGTCGCCGACGATCATCCAGCGCGTGTGCAGGCCGTTGACGAGCGTGTCCTCGACGAAGGCCGCGGGCGACTGGTTCGCGAACGTGTGATTGAAATGCTCGACCACCACGCGGTCGACGCCGTTCTCGCGCAGCGCCTCGAGCTTGTCGCGCAGCATCGCGATGCGCGGCGGCGCGCCGGCCGGGTTGAAGAATTCGCGCGGATGCGGTTCGAACGTCATCACGCACACGGGCAGCCCGCGCGCGTCCGCGGCCGCGCGCACGCGCGCGAGCAAGGCCTGATGGCCGCGGTGGACACCGTCGAAATTGCCGATCGTCAGCGCGCACGGGGCGCGGCTTTCGGCGTTGGGCAGGCCGCGAAACACTTTCACGATAGCGGGTTGGCAGCGGACGAAATGGGCGGGCGGATGCCGCAAAGCACAAGATTATAAACGGTTCGCGGCGATGGGCGGCCGGCCGGGCCGGAAACGGCGATCCCGGATGGTAAAATCCGCGCATGAAAAAAATTGTCATCCTGATTTCGGGTCGCGGCAGCAACATGGAGGCCATCGTCGACGCATGCAGGCGCGACGGCTGGCCGGCCCAGGTTGCCGCCGTGATCGCAAACCGGCCCGATGCGGCCGGTTTGTCATTTGCGGCCGCGCGCGGGATTCCCACCGCCGTGGTCGACCATCGCGGCCATGACGGCCGCGAGGCCTTCGACGCCGCGCTGGCGGCCGAGATCGACCGCTTCGCGCCCGATCTCGTGGTGCTGGCCGGCTTCATGCGGATCCTGACGCCGGCCTTCGTCGCCCGTTTCGAGGGCCGGATGCTGAACGTTCATCCGTCGCTGCTGCCCAGCTTCAAGGGCATCCGCACACATGAGGCCGCTTTGGCCGCCGGCGTCGCCCTGCATGGCGCGACGGTGCATTTCGTGATTCCCGAGCTGGACAGCGGCGCGATCGTCGCGCAGGCCGCCGTGCCGGTGCGCGACGGCGATACGCCCGACGCGCTGGCGCAGCGCGTGCTGGCCGCCGAGCACCAGCTCTATCCGCGCGCCGTGCGCTGGTTCGTCGAGGGCCGGCTGCGGCTCGAGGCGGGCCGGGCGGTGCTGGCGCCGGGCGCTTGCCGCTGGCTGCTGGCCGACGGCGGCGACGTCAACGACTACAACGATTTGGGTGAGGGTGTATGAAGCTGCATGGATTCCTGATTGGCCAGACCGAGCTGCTGCTCGGCGACGTACTGAAGTTCACCGGCCCGGCCGATGCCGCCACGAGCCGCTTTTTCCGCGCGCATCCGAAGCTCGGCCATGCCGAGCGCGGCGTGATCGCCGAGGCCGTGTTCGCGGTGCTGCGCCGCAAGATGGAATACGCGCATCTGGCCGAAAGCGGCACGGGTAGCCCGACGCGGCGTCTGACGCTGCTCGGCCTGATGCAGACGGCCGGCCGCTCGGCGCTGCGCGCGCACGTGTCGGACGCCGAATGGGCGTGGCTCGACCACGTCGCGAAGATCGATCCGGCCAGCCTGCCGCTGCGCGTGCGCACCAACCTGCCCGACTGGATCTATCAAGCCCTCGCACAGCGTTTCGACGCCGATGCGCTTGCGCAATTCGCCGCCGCCGTGAACTATCCGGCGCCGCTGGATCTGCGCGCCAACGTGCAGAAAGCCACGCGCGAACAGGTCGTGGCCGCGCTCAGGGCCAACGGCATCGAGGGCGGCGAAACGCCGTTCGCGCCGAACGGCGTGCGCGTGAACGGCAAGCCGGCGCTGACCAAGCTCGCGCTGTTCCAGGAAGGCATGATCGAGGTGCAGGACGAGGGCAGCCAGTTGCTCTGCTCGCTGGTGGCGCCGCGCCGCGGCGAGATGATCGTCGACTTCTGCGCCGGCGCGGGCGGCAAGACGCTGGCGCTCGGCGCGGCGATGCGCTCGACCGGCCGCCTGTATGCCTTCGACATCTCCGAAAAACGTCTGGCCAAGCTCAAGCCGCGCCTTGCGCGCAGCGGGCTGTCGAACGTGAACCCGGTGCTGATCGACAGCGAACACGACGCGAAGATCAAGCGGCTGGCCGGCAAGATCGACCGCGTGCTGGTCGACGCGCCGTGCAGCGGGCTCGGCACGCTGCGCCGCAATCCCGACCTGAAGTGGCGCCAGACGCGCGATTCGATCGCCGAGCTGACGCCGAAGCAGGGCTCGATCCTGGCCAGCGCCGCGCGGCTCGTGAAGCAGGGCGGCCGGCTCGTCTACGCGACCTGCAGCGTGCTGGAAGCCGAGAACGAGGCGATCGTCGAGCAGTTCCTGGCCGCGCATCCCGATTTCGTGCTGGTGCCCGCCAACAAGGTGCTGGCCGAGCAGCGCATCGAGCTCGATACCGGCGATTACCTGTCGCTGTGGCCGCATCGCCACGCCACCGACGGTTTCTTCGCTGCCGTGATGGAGCGTCGTGCGAAGCCGGCGGCGAAGAAGGCCGACAAGCAGGCCGAACAGCAGGCTGAGCAGCAGACCGAACCGGCCGCCGAGCCGGCCGCCGGTCAGGACTGACCGCAAGGCAGGCCATGCAGGATCCGTTGCTGTCGAAGCGGCTCGCCAGCGTGATCCGCGATTTCGGGCAGCCGGTCATGATCTGGCAGCTCGCGGTGCTGGCGGGCACGCTGGCGCTGGCCTGGTTCGTCGCGCGCTGGCTGCGCGCGCGGATCGACGCGCGGCGGCGTGCCGCCGGCCGCGCGCCCGGCACCGGTTCGGAAAGCCTGAACCGCGCGCTGTTCCCGCTTGCCGGCGGCGTGCTGCTGACAGTGGCGCAGGCGGTCGGCGACCGCTTCTTCGCCACGCCGATCCTGCAACTCGCGCTGGTGCCGTTGTTCGGCATCGCGCTGCTCTATCTGCTGTTCTCGATTGCCCGCCGCGCGTTTGCGCGCGACGGCGATACCCATGCGTGGCTGTCGATCGTCGAGAAAATGGTGTCGGCGGTGGTCTGGGCCGCGATGGTGCTGACCGTGCTCGGGATTCAGCGCGACGTGGTCGACTGGCTCGACAGCCTGACGTTCCATGTCGGCAGCGCGCATCTGAGCCTGCTCTCGCTGCTGTCCGGCTGTCTGTGGATCTGCGTCACGCTGGTGGTGGCGATGTGGCTCGGTTCGCTGCTGGAGGATCGCCTGGCGCGGGCCGTCACGCTCGACGCGAATCTCAAGGTGGTGCTGTCGCGGGTCGGCCGCGCGTTGCTGGTGGTGGCGGCCGTGCTGATCGGCCTGTCGCTGGTCGGCATCGACGTGACCGTGCTCGGCGTGTTCGGCGGCGCGCTCGGCGTGGGGCTCGGCTTCGGCCTGCAGAAGATCGCCAGCAATTACGTGTCGGGCTTCATCATCCTGCTCGACCGCTCGCTGCGGCTCGGCGACGCGATCGACGTGGGCGGCCTGCAGGGCATCGTCACGCAGATCCGCACGCGCTACACGGTGGTGCGCGGCCTCGACGGCTACGAAAAACTGATTCCGAACGAGAAGCTGATCACCGACGTGGTGCAGAACCAGTCGTCGTTCCAGACGCGCGGCTACGCCAAGGTGGCGATCCGCATCGCCTACACGAGCGATGTGGAGGCGGCGCTGGCCTTGCTGGCCGAGGCGGCGAACGGCGTCGAGCGCGTGCTGGAAGATCCGGCGCCGGCGCCTTATCTGGTCGGCTTCGGTGTGGACGGCATCGAGCTCGAACTGGGCTTCTGGATCGCCGACGCCGCGCGCGGCACGTCGGGCGTGCGCTCGGCCGTCAATCGCAGGCTCTGGCGGCTGTTCGCGGAGCACGGGATTGCCGTGCCGTTACCGCAGCGCGAAGTACGGGTGATCGACGGGCGTTCGTTGCAGGTTGAAGAATGAATTCGACCCTTTTCAAGCGTTTCGGGCGCGTTATTGGACTGTTCCTGTTCGATAGTCCATGGTTGGACTGCAATCCCCTTGCGCCGTAGCAACAATCATTCATTTTTGACAGTTGCCGGGAACGGATACAGTAAAATTTCGTCCATACCCGGTATGCTTTCATTTTTATGACGTTGGCGCGCGCATACCGGCGCCATCTCTGAATTACAGGTAAATGCCTTGCTGAATTCCGTGCTCGACTTCCTGGCCCACGGGCTGCTGCACTTCTCGTGGTGGCAGATCGTGCTGTTCACGCTCGCCGCCACCCACGTCACGATCGTGGCCGTCACCATCTATCTGCATCGCTGCCAGGCGCACCGCGCGCTTGATCTGCACCCGATCGTCAGCCACTTCTTCCGGTTGTGGCTGTGGATGTCCACGGGCATGCTGACGGGCCAATGGGCGGCGATCCACCGCAAGCACCACGCCAAGTGCGAAACCGAAGAGGATCCGCACAGCCCGCAAACGCGCGGCATCTGGAAGGTGCTGCTCGAAGGCGCCGAGCTGTATCGCGCCGAAGCGAAGAACGAGGAAACGCTGCGCAAGTTCAGCCACGGCACGCCGAACGACTGGGTCGAACGCAACGTCTATTCGAAGTACACGATCCTCGGCGTGAGCCTGATGATGGTGATCGACGTGGCGCTGTTCGGCATCGTCGGCCTGTCGGTGTGGGCCGTGCAGATGATCTGGATCCCGTTCTGGGCCGCCGGCGTCGTCAATGGCCTCGCGCACTTCTGGGGCTATCGCAATTTCAACTCGGCCGATGCCAGCACGAACCTGATTCCCTGGGGCATCGTGATCGGCGGCGAGGAAATGCACAACAACCACCACACGTTCGCCACCTCGGCGAAGTTCTCGAACAAGTGGTACGAGTTCGACATCGGCTGGATGTACATCCGCATCCTGTCGTTCTTCAAGCTGGCCAAGGTCAAGAAGGTTGCGCCCACGCCGCGCCTCGTCGCACGCAAGGCCGTGCTCGACCAGGAAACGCTGCAGGCCGTGCTGTCGAACCGCTACGAAGTGATGGCGCGTTACGGCAAGGCGTTCAAGCGTGCCTACCGCCAGGAGCTCGCGCATCTGAAGGGCCTCGGCTCGAGCGAGAAGTATCAGTCGCTGCGCGGTGCGCGCAAGTGGTTCCACAAGGGCGAAGACGGCCTGAACGAACCGCAGAAGCGCCAACTGCCGGAAATCTTCGCGAACAGCCAGAAGATGCAGACGTACTTCCAGCTGCGTCAGGATCTGGCCTCGATGTGGGATCGTTCGAACGCGTCGCGCGAACAGCTTCTGGCCCAATTGCAGGATTGGTGCCATCGCGCGGAACAAAGCGGCATCAAGGCGCTGCAAGAGTTCGCGACGCGTCTGCGCCGCTACGCATGATCTGAAATCGATTAGAATTTCGGAACGTCACAAACCCCGCGTTGGCGGGGTTTTTTCTTTTGTGCCGCCGATTTTCCGGCGGCCAATCGACCGCGATTCGACAGCGATTCTGCCGTGCAGAGGAAGTAGAGGAGATACGAGATGCAAGCCGCGATCAAACCCGTCGAGTACGACCGGCCCGGCGCCGTGTGCGGAACCGGGCAAGCCTGGGCGAAGGTGCCCGAAAGCCCGTCCGCCGTGGAGCGCGATGCGCTGAAGGCGCGGATCAAGGCGCTGCTCAAGCGTGAAAAGGCGGTGCTCGTCGCGCACTATTACGTGGACGCCGAGTTGCAGGAATTGGCCGACGAGACCGGCGGCTGCGTGGCCGATTCGCTGGAAATGGCGCGTTTCGGGCGCGATCACGACGCGCAGACGCTGATCGTCGCCGGCGTGCGCTTCATGGGCGAAACGGCGAAGATCCTGAGCCCCGGCAAGCGGATCCTGATGCCCGATCTCGACGCGACCTGCTCGCTCGATCTCGGTTGTCCCGTCGACGATTTCTCGGCGTTCTGCGACGCGCACCCCGATCGCACGGTGGTGGTGTACGCGAACACCAGCGCGGCCGTGAAGGCGCGTGCCGACTGGATGGTCACCTCGTCGATCGGCCTGGAGATCGTGGCCGATCTGCACGCGCGCGGCGAAAAGCTGATCTGGGCGCCGGATCGGCACCTCGGCAGCTATATCCAGAAGAAAACCGGCGCCGACATGCTGATGTGGCAAGGCTCCTGCCTCGTACACGACGAATTCAAGGGCATCGAGCTCGATCTGCTGCGCGCCGAACACCCCGGCGCGAAGGTGCTCGTGCACCCGGAATCGCCCGAGAACGTGGTGGCGCTGGCCGATGTGGTCGGTTCGACCACGCAGTTGATCGATGCCGCCGTGAAGCTCGACGCGCAAACCTTCATCGTCGCCACCGATCTCGGCATCCTGCACAAGATGCAGATCGCCGCGCCGGGCAAGACCTTCATCGCCGCGCCCACGGCCGGCAACAGCGCCACCTGCAAGAGCTGCGCGCATTGCCCGTGGATGGCGATGAACGGCCTCGCGAATCTGGCCGACGTGCTGGAGCGCGGTCACAACGAAATCTTCGTCGACGCCGCGATCGGCGAGCGCGCGCGCCTGCCGATCGACCGCATGCTCGACTTCGCGGCGCAGCACAAGCGGCGCGTGCAGGCGAGCGGCGATCTGCAGCGCGATGCGCAACTGTTCTCGAACGTGGGGGCGGCATGACGGCAGCGGTGTCCCCGATCTACGACGAAATCGTCCGCGAGTACGGCGCGGCCTTCGAGGCGGCAATCGCGCGCAATGTCGCCGATGCGATCGCCGAAGATGTCGGCAGCGGCGACCAGACGGGCCGCCTGGTGCCGGACGGCCCGGCGCGGCTCGCGCGCATCATCGTTCGCGAGAACGCCGTGCTGTGCGGTGTGCCCTGGTTTCAGGCCGTGATGCGCGCGATCGATCCGGCCATCGAGGTGGACTGGCGCTATCGCGAAGGCGAGCCGATGACGGCCGACTCGACCGTCTGCGAATTGCGCGGCCCCGCGCGTTCGCTGCTGACGGCCGAGCGCAACGGCCTGAACTTCCTGCAGTTGCTGTCGGGCGTGGCCAGCGCCACGCGCCGCTACGTCGATCTGATCGACGGCCAGCGCGCACACATCCTCGATACGCGCAAGACGTTGCCGGGGCTGCGGCTCGCGCAGAAATACGCGGTGCGCGTGGGCGGCGGCGCGAACCAGCGGCTCGCGCTCTACGACGGCATCCTGATCAAGGAAAACCACATCGCGGCGGCCGGCGGCGTGGGGGCGGCGCTCGACGCGGCGTTCGCGCTGGAGGCCGGCGTGCCGGTGCAGGTCGAGGTCGAGACGCTGGCCCAGCTCGATACGGCGCTCGCGCACGGCGCGACATCGGTGCTGCTCGACAACTTCACGTTCGACATGATGCGCGACGCGGTGCGCGTGGCCGGCGGCCGCGCCGTGCTGGAAGTGTCGGGCGGCGTCAATGCCGACACCGTGTGCGACATCGCCGCGACGGGCGTGGATCGTATGTCGATCGGCGCGCTGACGAAGGACGTGCGCGCAACCGATTTTTCGATGCGGATCGTCGACTGACGCCGGGTCGGCGTCGCAGCCAAAAACAAAGCCGCTCGCGCAGGATATGCGCGAGCGGCTTTGTCGTTTTCGGGCGCCGGAATCGGCGCTTTCGCAGTGAGCCCGCGCTCAGCGGCGCGGCGACAGCACCGACGGCAACGCCTTCGGCAGCGTATCGGGCCAGTCCCGGCTGAAGTGCAGGCCGCGGCTTTCGCGTCGCGATTGCGCGCTTTCGACGATCAGCGATGCGACGTCGACCAGATTGCGCAGTTCGAGCAGATCGGGGCTGACGCGGAAATTCGCGTAGTACTCGTGGATTTCGTCGCGCAGCAGTGCGATGCGGTGCATCGCTCGGGCCAGCCGCTTGTCGGTGCGCACGATGCCGACGTAGTTCCACATCATGCGGCGCAGCTCGTCCCAGTTATGGGCGACCACCACCTCCTCGTCGGGATCGGACACGCGGCTTTCGTCCCAGGCGGGCAGCGCGCCGTGCGGCAGGCGCGCGTAGCCGGCCGTTTCGATCGCCTCGGCCGTGGCGCGGCCGATCACGAGGCATTCGAGCAGCGAGTTGCTGGCCAGCCGGTTCGCGCCGTGCAGGCCCGTGTACGACGTTTCGCCCACGGCGTAGAGGCCGGCCACATCGGTGCGCCCGGCCAGATCGGTGACCACGCCGCCGCACGTGTAGTGCGCGGCCGGCACCACCGGAATCGGCTGCTTGGCGATGTCGATGCCGAATTCGAGGCAGCGTGCGTGGATCGTCGGGAAGTGCTCGCGCAGGAACGCTTCGGGCTGATGGCTGATGTCGAGATAGACGCAATCGATGCCGCGTTTCTTGATCTCGAAATCGATCGCGCGCGCGACGATGTCGCGCGGCGCGAGTTCGGCGCGCGAGTCGTGCGCCGGCATGAAGCGCGTGCCGTCCGGCAGCTTCAGCAGGCCGCCTTCGCCGCGCACGGCTTCCGAAATCAGGAACGATTTGGCGTACGGGTGATAGAGGCAGGTCGGATGAAACTGGATGAATTCCATGTTCGCGACGCGGCAGCCCGCGCGCGAGGCCATCGCGATGCCGTCGCCGGTCGCCGTGTCGGGGTTGGTCGTGTACAGATAGACCTTGCCCGCGCCGCCGGTGGCGAGCACCGTGTGCGGCGCCTCGATCGTGACGGTCAGCCCGGTGCGCACGTCGAGCGCGTACAGGCCGACGCAACGCCCGCCGGGCAGGCCGATGCGATCCGACGTGATCAGGTCGACCGCGTGGTGGTTCTCGAAGAACGTGATGTTCGGATGCTGGCGCGCCCGCGCGCTCAGCGTGGCCAGCACGGCATGACCGGTGGCGTCGGCGGCGTGGATGATGCGGCGATGGCTGTGGCCGCCTTCGCGTGTCAGATGGAAGCCGAGCTCCGCGGCGGCGTCGCGCGTGAACGGCACGCCCTGCGAGATCAGCCACTCGATCGCGGCGCGGCCGTTCTCGACGATGAAGCGCGTGCTGGTTTCGTCGCACAGCCCGCCGCCGGCGACGAGCGTGTCGCTGACGTGATTCTCGACGCTGTCGGCCGAATCGAGCACCGCCGCGATGCCGCCCTGCGCGTAGTCGCTCGCGCCTTCCATCATCGATCGCTTCGCGATCAGCGCGACCTTGCGCGTTTGCGCGAGGTTCAGTGCGACCGACAAACCGGCAAGACCGCTGCCGACGATCGCCACATCGAAATTCATCTTGCTTCTCCGTTTCTGCGCTTTCGTCCGATGTTCCCTTGCCGGCGGGGCCGGCGGGAAGGGCAGAGGATACCGCGAACGATGTGGCAATGTGTCACGGTGAAGGCAAAAAGAGGATCGTCGAACCGGCCAGTGGCGCGCGGAAAACAAAAAGCCCCGCGATGGCGGGGCTTTTTGGTGCAGCGGACAGGGAGCGAAGATTACTTGATCTTCGTTTCCTTGTACTCAACGTGCTTGCGGACGACCGGATCAAACTTCTTGATCAGCATCTTTTCCGGCATGTTGCGCTTGTTCTTCGTGGTGGTGTAGAAGTGACCCGTACCTGCGGTCGATTCCAGCTTGATCTTGTCGCGTGCGCCCTTCGCCATTTCGTGCTCCTTGGGACTTAGGCTTCGCCGCGTGCGCGCAGGTCAGCGAGCACGGTGTCGATGCCGTTCTTGTCGATCAGGCGCAGGCCGGCGTTCGAAACGCGCAGACGCACCCAGCGGTTTTCGCTCTCCACCCAGAACCGGCGGTTTTGCAGATTCGGCAGGAAGCGGCGCTTCGTCTTGTTGTTTGCGTGGGAAACGTTGTTGCCGCTCATCGGCGCTTTCCCAGTTACTTGGCATACGCGTGCCATGAGAGCACTCCTAATACGCTGAATTCGGGTTCGATCGCCGGTGAAGTTTCTTCGCACAACGACCGCGTACCCGCTGCCGTTTTGGAAAGATTGCGCCATCCTGAGTGGCAGAACCTTTCGTCCCTTCTGTGGCTTCTGAACTGGTTGGAAAAAAGTCAGACGGCGATTCTAACAGAAAAAATTCTGGAAAATCAACCCTATTTCAGGTGCCGATCTTGGGCGGCCGCCGCGGCCCTCGCGAAGCCTGCAGGGTCATATCGTCCGGCCGCCTCCGGCGGGGCTCAGAGCAGCCCCGCGTGGGAAAACGACAGCGTGTCGTTGGCGCCGACCACGATGTGATCGACGAGGCGCACGTCGACCAGCGCGAGCGCTTCGCGCAGCAGCCGCGTGAGGCGGCGATCCTCGGCGCTCGGCTTGACCGAGCCGGAGGGGTGATTATGCGCCACGATCAGCGCGGCGGCACCGAGTTCGAGTGCGCGGCGCACGATTTCGCGCGGATAGACGGCCATTCGAGTCAGCGTGCCGACCGTGCTTTCCTCGCAGGCCACGAGCCGATGCTGCGCGTCGAGATACAGGCAGAGAAACGACTCGCGCGCGCGGGTGCCGATCGTGAGCCGCAGGTAGTTGTGCACCGCCTCCGGCGAATCGATCAGCGTACGTGTCTTGCCGCGTTCGATCAGCGCACGCCGCACCAGCTCGGTGGTGGCGATCAGCACGGCCGCGCGGGCCGCGCCGACGCCGGGCTGGGCGCGGATCGCCTCGGGCGAGGCGTCGAGCAGGGCGCGCAGCGAGCGGAAATGCTTGAGCAGCGCCTGCGCCGTGGCGCCCGTCTGCTCGCCGGCGATGCCGTTGCCGATCAGCAACGCGAGCAATTCGCTGTCGGCCAGCGCCGCCGGCCCCCGCTCGAGCAGGCGCTC
>NZ_JAAGPF010000153.1 GCF_017104645.1 Burkholderia sp. Ac-20379 | reverse complement strand
CTCCGGGCATGCCGGCGGCGTCGGTCGAGGCCGCGTCGGCGTCGGTCGTGCGAGGTTCGATGGGCATCAGGAGCTCGAATACTTGAGAGGCAGCGGCTTGCCGGTCCGCGGATAGACGGTCACGCTCTTGTAGATCGTGATCAGGCCCGGCGCCGATTGCCAGAACGACGCGGTCATGAGGAACGGCGTGTACTTGTAGAACACCTCGACGACGATCGCCGAATCCCCGGCCCGGTACGGCCAGCCGTTCGGCAGCAAGGTGCCCGGCGAGGCCGGGTTCAGGTGGGTCTGCATCGTGCCGTCGTTGTAGCCGGCCGACTGCTGCCAGGTCACGACGCTGGTGTTCGTCTTGGTCGGCACGTTGGTGGCGGTCAGCATCGGCGTGCCGGCGGCCATCGACGCCGTGGTGCCGGGCGCGGCGCAATTCACGCTCTTGTCGCAGATCACGCTGACGATCACGCCGCCCGGGCCGCCACGGCTGGTCGGCGTCGTGCCGAAGTTGAGCGGCGACGCCAGCAGCGACGCCGCGTTCCAGATCGAGCCGAGATTGTCGGGATCGCTGGTGGATTGCGAGTAATAGACCTGGCTGCGCTGGCCGAGCGAGCCGGCCAGCACGAAGGCCGTGTGCTCGACGAGACTGACCGCGCGCATGTACAGATAGAGCTCGGTGAAGCCCAGCAGCGTGAACAGGATCAGCGGCGTGAGGATCGCCACCTCGATGCTCACGAACCCGCGCGACGCGCGGCGCGTGCCGCGGCCGGCCGAAGTCGCGCGCAGGTCGTGGCGCGCTGAGGAGCGAATCGCGGTCATTTCTCGTTCTGCACCAGGTAATAACGGCTGTAGACGATGGGCGTCACGCCGAAAAAGCCGAGCAAGCCCGTGAAACCCTTCGGCATGCTCAGCGAAATGTTGTACGACACCACGTCGCCCAATCCGCCCGAACCGGACGCGGGCGTCGCATTCCCGAACGTGCCGTAGTCGACGAGCGTGACGGTCACGGTGCCGCCCATGTTGACCCACGGCTTCAGGATGGTGTTGACGATCTGGGCGGCGGCCTGATCGCGCGTGCCGGTGCTCGGCGCGACGGTGGTGATGCCCGCGCGCGACGCCTGCTGCGCCGCGTATTGCACCGAGGCGTCCACCATCAGGTTGAGGCCGAGCTCGATGATGCCGAGCAGCAGGATGAACATGGCCGGCGCGAACAGCGCGAATTCCAGCGCGGACACGCCGCCGTCGTGCCGGCCGAAACGGCGCATGCCGCGCAGCAGGCGGGCGAGCCCGAGGGCCTCGGCCAGGCGCTTCATTGCGGCGCCCCGCTGCCGGCCGCCTGGCCGTGGAATTCGGTCAGCCGGCCCTGCGCGCCCCAGTTGCCGAGCGGCATGACGTTGGCGGCCTGATCGGCCGGCAGCGTCGGCACCGCGGCGGCGGCCAGTTGCCGGCGCTCGCGCTGGTAGGCGTAGAAGCGCAGATCGTTGTTGACGTCCTGCGCTGGCAGATCGCGCGACAGCAGCTCCGAGGCCGCCTGGGTGTTGCCGAGCATGCCGTAGGCCAGCGCGAGATCGTGGAACGCCTGCGGCGGCGCGGCCGGGAAGCGCGTCACGTCGGTCAGCACGTCGACCGCCTCGCGCGGCCGGCCGGCCATGATCAGCGACATGCCGAGATTGATGCTGATCGACGGATCGCCGGGGTTGCGGGTCAGCGCGTCGCGCAGTTCGGCCTGCGCGCCGGCATGGTCGCCGCTCAGATCGAGCGCGGCGCCGAGCCCGGCCTGGGCCATCGGCTGGTTCGGCTGAAGCGCGAGCACCTGGCGGAAGCTCGCGATCGCCACGTCGAACCGGCGCAGGCGCAGGCTCACGCGCGCCCGGCCGCTCAGCGCCGGCACCGAGCGCGGATCCTCCGCGAGCGCCTTGTCGTAATAGACGGCCGCACGCGTCAGGTCCCCCGCGAGATACAGCGTGTCGCCGAGGCCCGTCATGCCCGTCACCGAACGCGGATCCTGCGCGAGCATCCGGGTATAGACGTTGGTGGCCAGCTGCACGTCGCCGGTTTGCAGCGCGGTGCGCGCCACGCGCTCCTCGCTGGCGGGATCGTTCAACTTGCGCGTATCGAAGCTCGGCGTCTCCACCTGCTTGTAGGCGATGCCATGCGAAGCACAGCCCGCGATCGCGACACACGCCAGCGCGGCCGCCAGCACGGTAACGTAACGAGGCGAAAAGGCGTTCATTGGTGGGCGAAGAAATCTTTGAGCTGAATGACGGCCGGCCCCGCCGCGATCGCGCAGATGGCCGGAAGAATGAAAAGCATCATCGGGATCACCATCTTCGGCGCAAGCTTGGCGGCCTTTTCCTCGAGCGACATGATGAACGCCAGCCGCTCCGAACGCGACAGCGTCTTCAGCGATTGCGTGATCGGCGTGCCGTAGCGCATCGACTGCGTCAGCGTGGAGGTCAACGCCCGCACCGACGGCAGGTTGATGCGGCGCCCGAGGTTCTGCAGCGCGCGCTCGGTATCGCCCGAAATGCGCAGCTCGTCGGCCGTCAGCGCGAATTCGGCCGACAGCGGCGGGCAGATCGTGACCAGTTCGTCGGCCACGCGCTGCATGCTGACGAGCAGGCTGTTGCCGGCGTTGGTGCAGATCACCATCAGGTCGAGCGCGTCGGGCAGGCAGGCCGAGATCCAGCGGCGGCGCGACGACGCGCGAAAGCGCAGCGCATACTCCGGCACGATCATGCCGACGATGAACGCGCCGAGCATCGCCAGGCCGCGGAACGCCGGGAACTGGCCGACGCCGGGCACGCTGCTGCCCGACACCACCACGATCGCGGCCATCAGCAGGCCGAACGAGAATTTCACGCCGAGCATCACCGCCGTGCCGTTGGCGCTGCGATAGCCCGCGTTCAGCAGATCGGCCTCGATCTGCGCGCGCAGCTTGGCGTCGAAGAACGGGATGCGGTCGCCGAGCACGGCCAGGAAATTCGTCACGCGGTCGATCAGGCGATCCGACTCGGCCTCGTCTTCCTCGACGGTGGTGCGCGCCGCGCGGATCTGCACGGCGTCGCGCACGCGATCGGCGATCTTGCCGCGATGGCTGCCGTACTTGATCGCCCACCAGCCGGTCACCACCAGCAGCAACCCGACCAGCATCATCAGGTCGGTGAACAGTTCGACGAGTCCGGTGGTCATCGGGAGGTCTCCAGTTTCGACATCTTGGTCACGACGAGCAGGCCGAGCGTGATCGACACCACCGCGAACGTCAGCAGCTTGTGCCCCGCCTCGGTCTCGAACAGCACCTCGACATAGGGCCGGTTGATCGCGTAGAGCCCGCCCACGATCACGAACGGAATCGCGGTCAGGATCTTGGTGGTGATGCGCGCCTCGCCCGTCAGCGCGCGCGCCTTCTGGCGGATTTCGCGCCGCGTGCGGATGATGCTCGACAGGTTCTCGAGCGTTTCGCTGAGCTGGCCGCCGGTTTCGCGCTGCACCAGCAAACAGACGCAGAAGAACGAGAAATCGGAAATCTGGATGCGGCGGCCCGCGGCCACCAGCACCTCCTCGAGATCCAGGCCGACCTGCAGCGAATCGCCCATCAGGCGGAATTCGCGGCCGAGCGGCTCGGGACATTCGTTGGCGCTGTTGATGATCACCTGGGTGACCGGGATCCCGGCGCGCACCGCGCGCACGATCATGTCGAGCGCCTCGGAAAAGCCGCCGAGAAAGCGATCCTTGAAGCGATTGACCAGGAACCGGTAGGCCCACATGGCGCCCCCCACCGGCGCGCCGATCATGACGAACGGCAGCGACCAGGCCGGAATCGGCGCGATCACGCAGGTGACCAGCGCCACCACCGTCGCCAGGATCGTGACGGTGATCACGAATTTCTTGCCGCCTGCGCCGGCCACGGTGTCGAGCCGAGACAGCCGCGCCGCGAACCACATGCCGAGCTTCGTCTCCGAATCCGGCTGGGTGTTGAACAGCGAGGAATCGACCGTCAGCGTCTCGGTGGCGGTCAGCGCCACGGTCTTCCCGAACGCGCTCTGCATGCGCTGCGCGATGCGCGCCGACGCGCGCTGCCGATACAGGTTCGCGCCCAGCATCGCCATCAGGCCGACGACGACGATGCAGACGAACGCCGCGGCCGCGATCAGGTTCGGGTTGACCATTTCAGCCCATCGCCTCCATCACCGCGTCCTGCAAACCGTAGTAGGTCGCGCGTTCGTAGAACGCCGGGCGGATCGGCTGGCGCTCGAAATTGCCCTTCACCTCGTCGCCGAACGACGTGGCGTCGTAGCGGAACGCGAACAGATCCTGGGTGATGATCACCTCGCCTTCCATGCCCACCAGCTCGGTGATGCGCGTGATGCGGCGCACGCCGTCGCGCATCCGCTCGATCTGCACGAACATGTGCACGGCGCTGGCGATCTGGCGGCGGATCGACATCAGCGGCAGGTTGCCGTTGGCCATCATCACCATGCTCTCGAGACGCGTGATCGCGTCGCGCGGCGTGTTCGCGTGGATGGTGGTCATCGAGCCGTCGTGGCCCGTGTTCATCGCCTGCAGCACGTCGAACGCCTCGGGGCCGCGGGTTTCGCCGAGGATGATCCGGTCGGGACGCATCCGCAGCGAGTTGCGCACCAGGTCGCGCTGGTTCACGCCGCCCAGGCCTTCGGTGTTTTCCGGCCGCGTTTCGAGGCTCACCACGTGCGGCTGCTGCAGTTGCAGTTCGGCCGCGTCTTCGATCGTGACGATCCGCTCGCCGTCGCCGATGTAGTGCGACAGCGCGTTCAGCAAGGTGGTCTTGCCCGAGCCCGTGCCGCCCGCCACGATGATGTTCAGGCGGCAGCGGCTGGCC
The DNA here is from genome assembly GCF_017104645.1 of Burkholderia sp. Ac-20379. GTDB lineage: Bacteria > Pseudomonadota > Gammaproteobacteria > Burkholderiales > Burkholderiaceae > Burkholderia. The sequence goes on along the minus strand of NZ_JAAGPF010000153.1, from coordinate 12,060 downwards.
AGCTTCAGCAGCTTGGCCATGTTCGCCGACAGGTTGGCCTGCTTGGCCATGATGTCGAGCGTGATCTTGCGCTTCGGGAATTTACGAATCGAGATCGCCGCGCCCTTCAGCGCGAGCGGCGGCAGCACCACGTTGACCCGGCTGCCGTCGGCCAGCCGCGCATCGACCATCGGGCTGCTTTCGTCCACGCGCCGGCCCGCGCCGGCGGCGATGCGCTGCGCGACGTTGGCGACGTGCATGTTGTCGCGGAATTTGAACGGCGTCAGTTCGAGCCGGCCGCGCCGTTCGACGAACACCTGATCGGGGCCGTTCACCAGCACGTCGGTCACCGATTCGTCGGCCAGCAGCGGCTCGATCGGGCCGAGCCCGAACATGTCGTTGAGCAGTTCCTCGACCATCAGGTTCTGGTCGGCCATCGTGACGTTCAGGTACTCGCGCTCGGCCACCACCGCCACCATCTGCTCGACGGTGCCGCGCATCTGCTCGCGCGTCTTGCCCACCGCGGCCGATGCGTTCATCGACGCGAACACGCCGTTGCGCACCACCCGGAACACGTCCGAGCGCACCATCGGCTCGATCGACGGCGAGGCCGCACGGCGCCCCTCGGCGCTGGTCCACGAGGGCTCCGGCACCGATGCGGCGGCCGGCGCCGCGACGCTCGCCGGCGCGGAAGCCGGCGCGCCGGGCGCCTCGGCTTCGGCAACCGGCTCGGGCGGACGTGCCTTGGTACCGAACGATTTCATCGCTTCCACCATTTGAAGCCGCGGCTGCCGCCACGCGCCTCGTTGGTCGCCTTGAGGCCCACCAGATCGTTGCCGATCTGGGTGATCGACTGGGTGAAGCCGTTCGCGGCGCGCCCCGCCGGCGGCTCGCCGACGTTCTCCGCGATCGCGAGCACCTTGCTCTCGTAGCCGATTTCGAGCAGCACCGACCGCCCGACCGCGCCGACGAAATCGTCCTTGTCGACGTTGCCCTGGGTGCGCGGAATCGTGTTGTTCAGCACGAACGAGATGACCGGCGCGTTCTCGCGCTTCTCGACGTACTGCGCCAGCCGCACGGTTTCGTGCGCGCCGTGCACCGAGCGGTCGCTGACCATGTAGACCCGCGCCGAATTGTCGAACGCCTCGGTGGTGAGGCGGCCCACGCCGGAGCCGGTATCGATGATCACGTAGTGGAAACCGTCGGTCAGCAGATCGATCAGGCGCTCGATGCCGCCCTCCTTGAACGGCCATGCCGCGCCGTAGGGCAGTTCGCACGACAGCAGGAACAGGCGCGAGCCGATCGGGATCATGGTGCGCTCGACGAACGCCGAGTCGATCCGCTCGATGCTCTGCAGCACTTCCGACAGGCCGTTGTTCGAACGCACGCCGAGCATCGAAGTGGCCGCGCCGCCCTGCACGTTCAGGTCGACATAGGCGATCCGGCGGTGCGTGGAATCGGCCAGGTGACGCGCGAGATTGACGGCCACGGTGGTGGTGCCCACGCCGCCGCGCGCGCCGACGAACGAAATCGCCTTGCCGCGCCGCGTTTGCGGCACGGCGCGCACGGTGCCGTCGTTCAGATCGAGCGTGCGCTTGAGCAGCTCCTCGGTCAGCGGCTTGACGAGGTAATCGCGCACGCCGATGCCGAGCAGGCCGCGATACAGCGCCACGTCGTTCTTGTCGCCGAGCGCGACCACCTGCACCGACGGCTCGCACACGTCGGCCAGCCGCGCCAGATCCGACAGCGGCATCGACGAGCCCTGCAGGTCGATCAGCAGCAGGCGCGGCGAGCGGCCCACCTTGGTGATATGGGCGATCGCCTCGTTCACGCCGCCGAGGCCGATGTGCGTATGCGGCAGGGCCTCGTTGAAGATGAAGTTGCGCAGCGTCTGCTCGGTCTCGCGATCGCGGACGAAGGCCATGAAGCGCGCGGCGCGCGTGGTGGCGGCCTGCGTGCGGGCCGCGGCGCTATCCGCGGCGCTCAATTCGAACCCCCGGAGCCGCCGCCCGACGAACCGGACGAACCGCCGGCCGCGCCCGTCGAGCCGCCGTTGAGCGCCTTCACGTTATCCGTTTCGTAACGGCGCACCGCGCTCGCGGCCACCGCGGCGTCGGCCGGGCCCAGCGTGGCGGGCGCCACGAGATCCTGCGGGTTCGCGACCTGCGCGGCGAGATTCGAATAGGTGGCGCAACCCCATTGCATCGCCGGGAGGCGGCTGCCGCCCCACTTCAGCACGGGCGGCTCCGCGAGCGGGCGGCAATCGACCGAGGCCACGCCGCCGGGGCCGACCTGAATGGCCGATGCATCGATCATGCCGGGTTTCGGATCGGCGGCGCAGCCCGTCAAGGCGGCTGCGGCCGCGGCGGCGCTCAGCGCGAGGCGGAAGCGGGAATCGAGAGACACGAAAGACATGCTGGGGCGCCTCCTCAGTAAACGTAGCCGGCCGGGCCGGTGAGCTGCGGCTGCGGCGCGCCGGTATTGGCGGGCGTGGCCGCCTGGCTGCGCGCGAAGCCGTATTCGACGTCGCTGGTGCGCCGCACCAGCGAATCGATCGGCGAACGCAGGCGCTTCGGGTCGACCGGATTGGCGAGATACGGCGTCACGATGATGACGATCTCGGTTTTCTTGTCCTGGAAGCTCTTCGACGAGAACAGCTTGCCGATGACCGGCAGCGAGCCGAGGCCCGGAACCTGGCTGATCGAGTTGCTCGAATTCGACTGCAGCAGGCCGGCGATCGCGAAGCTCTGGCCGCTGGCCAGCTCCACCGTGGTGTCGGCGCGACGCACGCTGATGCCGGGAATGCTGATGGTGCCGGTCGAGATGCTGGCGGTCGAATCGAGCTGGCTGACTTCCGGACGCACCTTCAGGCTGATGCGGCGGTCGTTGAGCACCGTCGGCGTGAAATCGAGCTTGACGCCGAAATCCTTGTAGTCGATCGACACCGCGCCGTTGGTCTGCGAGATCGGAATCGGGAATTCGCCGCCGGCCAGGAAACTGGCCGTCTGGCCCGACAGCGCCACGAGGTTCGGCTCCGCCAGCGTGGTCAGCAGGTCTTCCTCGGTCAGCGCGCCGATGATGGCGTCGATGCTCGTGCCGCCCGACGAGAAGCCCGCGGCGATCGAATAGCCGGTGCCGGTGGTCGAGGTGGCGGTCGAGGTCAGCGACGACAGCGTGGTGGCGCCGTTGAACAGGCCGCCGAAGAAATGGCTGCCGCCGAAGGTGGTCAGCGATTGCCAGTTCACGCCGAGTTGCCGCGTGACGTTGCGATCCACTTCGACGATCCGCACGTGCAGTTGCACTTGCAGCGGCTTGTCGATCACGATCCGGTTCACGAGGTTCTGCTTCTCGGCGAGATACGGCTGCAGCATCTGCGCCATCGCGTCCGCCTCGCTCGAATCCTTGGCGTGGCCGTCCACCTGCATCGAGCCGGGGCCGGCGTTGAGCTTCAGGTCCGCGTTCGGGAAGCGTGCGGCCAGCATGCCGCGCAGCGCGTCGAGATCGGGCGTGACCTTGATCGTGCGCTGCACGAGCGGATGATTCGCGCCGTCGAGCACGTACAGCGTGGTCGTGCCGGCCTTCTTGCCCAGCACGTACAGCACGCGCGGCACCGGCACGTTCACGTCGGCGATGGTCGGATCGGCCACGAACACCGAGGCGGCGTTCTGCGTCAGCGTGAGCATCGCGCCCTTGCCGGTCGTCAGGTCGAGCGTCCCGCCGGACAGGGCGCTGCCCTGCATCTGCGGCATGCCGGGCGACGCGGCACGTTTGGCCCGCGCGTTGACCGGCATGCCGTCGCGCAGGTCGAGCGCGCTGGCGGGAGACGGCGCCAGCGTCGTCAGCAACGTCAGCGTTGCGAGTGCGATGGGCACGAGGCGCCCGCGCTGAAGGGTTCCGAACCGCGATTTCATGATCAGAGAATGTTCCTGCGTAAGCCCGTGGCGCAATGCCCCCGATGGCCTGTTTTCGACGGAGGCCGGCATCAGTTCGGCAAACTCGGCAGCGGCGGCGCGACGCCCGTGCCGCCGCCACCGTCCGCCCCACCCGATTCGCTGCGCGACGACCCGCGGTAGATCACCACGCGCGGCGGCGTGTAGCCGGCCGAGGACGGCGAGGACGGACGCTGCAGATCGTGCAGCGCGCGCGAGACGTCGCCGCTCCACACCGGCGCGGCCGCCGAGGCCGGCGCCGTGTCGACGCCCGACGCGGCATTCGGATTGCGGCTGTCGGTGGCGAAGCTGCGCAGCGCCAGCGAGAGGCTGCCCAGATGCGAGGCCACCGCCACCACTTCGCTCATGCGCGGCGTCACTTCGAGCGTCACGGTGCGCGCGACACGGATGCCGCCGTCGGTGTTCGCACCGGAATCGTCCTTCGGACGCGTGAACTGCGAGCCGACCGCGAGCACGCGCACCTGCTGCACCACGGTTTCGCTCGAGACGGATTGGCCCGGCGCATTGGTGCGCGCGGTCATCTGCTGGGTCAGCAGCAGGTCGACGTAGTCGCCCGGCTGAATCAGGCCGGCGTTGCCGGACACGTCGTCCACCGCCACCGACACGGCGAGCATGCCGGGCTTGAGCGTGGCCGCGAGGAAGCCCGGCGCGTTCGCCAGGATCACGTCGGTGGTGACCAGCACCGTGCCCGACTTCACCGGATGGCGCAGCAGGGCGCCCTTCAGCTCCGGCGCGCCGGCCACGCCGGACACCACGGCGTTCGGCGGCACCTCGCCGACCGGGATGGTCTTCCAGCCGAGGTCTTCGTCGCGCAGCAACAGGCCGACCGGCAGATCGGCCGTGGCGATCCGCACTTTCGACGTGGTCGGCGCCACGGTATCGGTGTGCTGCGAGGAGACGATCACGATCCGCACGATGACGGCGACGATGATCGCGCCGACCAGCAAACCGAGAATTTTGATGAGATTCGACATGGCTGATACGTTCTATCGCACTGCCAGCGCCAACGCGACCGGCAGCACGATGGCCGTGCCGCCGCCCAATGCGAGCGCGACACCGTAGGGCACGCCGCGAGCGCCGGAGAACAGGGCGAGCCAGCGGCGCGGGCCGCGTTGCTCGGCATCCGGCGACAGATGGCGTGTGGCGAAGCTGACGATTCCGACGACCGTACCGATCACGGAAATCAGCGTGAGCGCCGGCATGAACTCCGTCACGCCGGCCCACAGAAAGATGGCGGCAGCGAGCTTCGCATCGCCGCCGCCAAGCATGCGGGCGGCAAACAACGCAATGCCGACCAGCAGAATCAGAACCCCGACCGCGAGGTGGATGACCATCTGTTCGATGGGCATGCCGACCAGCCACGCGTCGATGGGAAACAACACGGCAATCGCGGCCACTGCGCGCGTCGGCAACCGGCGTTCACGCAGGTCACGAATCGCCAGCCAGGCAAGCAGGCAAGCGACAACCATCCTTATCAGCAAAGAAAGGATCAGCACGACAGTATCCAGGGAATGCAAAAAAGGCGGGAATCGAGCGCCGAGCGCGCTTCCCGCCTTCGAAGACGCTTACTGCGTTGCGCCCTTCTGGGCCGACGAGACTTGCGTGAACAGATTGTTGAACAGCGTCGAGACGCTGCTCTTGTACGTGACGGCCATTGCGCCGAGCGCCAGGATCACGATACCTGCCAGCACGGCGTATTCCATTGCGCTGACACCACGCTCGTCGCGAGCAAAAGCCTTGAGAAATTTCTTCATAATTACCCCGAAAATCCAGAATTAAACGTTAAGCAAACATTAGCCAGACCAACCGGAAAGACCCAACGACGCCACCAACTATCGCCTACCGAAACGGTGATCTCAGCCGTTTCGAGCTCGCGGAGCCCCCGAGAATGTGCTCCTTGTTGCCTGAGCTTCCTCGTGGAGCAAAGTATAAATTTTGAGATTAGCGAGAAGGTGCAAATGTATGTGAAACACTGTTAAATCTCCACTACACAGTGTTACACCGCACGGTTTCGAAACGCTTTTTGCAACATTGGCCACGATCGCGCCACGCTTCTTGCGTTCCGACATCGGGCTTTCACATCGGGGCGCCCCAAAAACGCGGCACGGCGACGCCCCTGTCACGTCCCCCTCATGCCGCTGATATCGGCAGCCGGTCGGCATTCTTTAGGAAAAATCCAGTCGCGGCTAGCAAGGCATGCCGGAATTGACGACGACAACGTTTGCGATGTATGCGGCGGATTGTCGCACACGATCGTCAAAACGCGCGCCAGGCAAGGAAAACGGCGAGCGCTCGAGAACCGCGCGGTGCGCCGAACGCTCGCCGCCGGCACAACGCCCGCTCAGTTGCCGTTGGCTTTCTGGGCGGTGCTGGCTTGCGAGGAGAGCGTCGAAAACAGGCCGGTGATCGTGGTGCGGTAGGCGGCGGCGACGCCGACCAGCGCGAGCACCACGATCGACGCCAGGATGGCGTACTCCATGGCGCTGACGCCCCGCTCGTCGCGGGAGAATTCCTTCAGAAGCTTCTTCATAGCCCTACTCGTCGAAAAGCCCCAGTGAGGCCATAAGAACGGCGGCCGGAGCGCATTCGCCCATCCGGCCACACGACACATCCAATCCACCCATAACGGCAGCGAATCGTAATTATTTAGGAGGCCATATGCAACCTCAATGCGGCGCGGCGGGCGCGTTCTCCCCCTGCACCGCCGTTCCGCATCCGCTGCAGAACGGGAAAAAGGCGAAATTGCGCGTGCCGCATCCGCAAACCTGAAACAATCGCAGCCCGCAATGGATACAGAACGTCGATTGCTCGCCGCCGAGGCTCCACGGCTTGTCGCACGACGGGCAGGTTTTCTTCTGGAACGACGCGATCGCCTTCTCGTAGCCGATCGACTGCGCGCGCTCGTCCTGGCTGCGCTGCATCTCGTCGCGCTTGCGTTCGACGTAGCGCTGGAACGCCCGCAGCATGTAGATCCCGGCGAACACGGTCAGCGCGATGCCCACCACCACCCGCACGTAGCCGCCGAAATCCGGCAGATACGGCACCAGCTCGACGAAGAACGCCGACAGCGCGAACAGCCCGAAGCCATAGACGAACGGCCAGTAGCGCGCCCGCCGGTGACGCACGAACAGCCAGAGCGCGATCAGCAGCACCGGCAGCGTGAAGGCGAGACGCCAGCCGAACACCTCGAGCGCATAGCGGCGCGCGGCGCTTTCGTAGCGCGCGTCGGCGGCGTCGCGGGCCTGCTCGGCGCGCCGGTCGAGCGCCTGGGCGCGCACGGCGAGCGCCTGCGCCTGATCCGACAGCACGTCCTGCTGCTTCTGCAACCCGGCCAGCGCGGCCTGCAGCCGGTCGAGCTGCTGCGTGCGCGCCAGCACGTCGGGGTTGCGGCTGGCGTCGCCGGTGGCGCTGCGCGTGGCGACCCAGTTGCGGAACGCCTCCTTGGCGTTGTCGTAGTCGCGCCGGGCGCGCGTGACGGCCACCCGGGCCGCGTCCTGCTTCGTCGACAGGCTCTCGCGTTCGCCATCGAGCGCGCGCCGTTCGTCGCGCAGGGCGGCGTCGCGCGCGGTGTCGGCGAACTGCTCGACGCTCGGCGGCCCGCCCGCCGGCGCGAACATCATGTCGCGGATCACGAGGCTGCCGAGCATGTTGAGGAACAGCGCGAACACGATCGCGACGGCCCACGACGCGAGCCGCAACCATCGTTCGGGGCGGGAAAACGCCTGGCTGGTCTTCATCTTCATGGTCTCTCCGGTGTCGTTGGTGTCGTGGCGCCCGCCGGCCGCGGCCACGGCCGGTGCGGCGCGTGAAAAGCCGCGCGCTACACGCCGATCGTGCCGCGATCGATCTTGCGCGCGAGGATGATGGAGGTGGTGGTGCGTTCGACGCCGTCGAGCGCGCCGATCTCGTCGAGCAGGTCGTTGAGCCGGCCCGGCGAATCGGCGCGCAGCCAGGCGACGTAATCGAATTCGCCGCTCACGGCGCACAGCAGTTGCACCTCGGGCATGCGGTCGAGCCGCTTCAGCACGTCCTGGCCGTATTTCGGCGCGAGGATGATGCCCACGTAGGCGACCAGGCTCGCGTCGAGCACGTCCTGCCCGAGCCGCGCGCCGTAGCCGGCGATCACCTGCGTGCGTTCGAGCCGCTCGATGCGCGCGATCACCGTGGTGCGCGCCACGCCGAGTTGCCGCGCCAGTTCGGCCACGCTGGCTCGCGCGTTCGCCTGCAGCATCGTCACGAGGTTGCGGTCGAGTTCGTCGAGCTGATCGAGGCGGGGTGGGCGCATGACGGTTTCCGTGACAAGGTGACGCGATGATAGCGCCGATGCCCGAGCCTCCCAAGCCAAATGGCCGGCCCGGCGGGCCTCGCGAAGCCGGCGGCACCCCGCCGGGCCGAGCGTTTGCGATTCGTTTCGGTTGTAAGCAGATGTCGCTTCGCTGCACATTTGCACGCTCGCATGCTACTAATAGCGCACCTTTCGGATCGCGGCTTGCTACACCCGATGGCAAACGCGCCGGAAATCGAATGACGACCACACAGGAGTTCCTAATGAAAAAGATCTCGCTGACTCTCGCTGCCCTGTTCGCGCTCGGCGGTTCGATTGCCGCTCACGCCCAGACGCCCGCTTCGGCGCCGGCAGCCGCCACGCCGTCGTCGGCCGCGGCCACGCACGCAGCGCGTCATGAAGCCCGCGTCGAGGAACGGATCACCTACCTGCACAAGCAGCTGAAGATCACCTCGGAACAGGAAGCGCAATGGAAGCCGTTCGCCGACACGATGCGCGATAACGGCGAAACGATGGCCAACCTGTACGCCCAGCGCATGGATGCGAAGGGCTCGGCCACGGCGCTCGACGACGTCAAGCAATACGCCGAGATCGCCCAGGCCAACGCCGACGGCGCGAAGAAGCTGGTCGATTCGTTCGGCCCGCTGTACGACGCGCTGTCGCCGGCGCAGAAGGCGATCGCCGACAAGACGTTCGCCCAGCGCTGGAACCATCACGGCCCGCGCGACGCGAAGCATGCGCCGCACAAGGCTGCCAAGAAGCCGGCCGCACCGGCCGCCGACGCCGCCAGCGCACCGGCCGCGCAATAAGTGCGGGCGCTGCGTTAAGCGCAGCGAGCCTGCCGCCGGAGCTTCGGCCCCGGCGCACCACCCGGCCCCTCGCGTTCGCGCGGCGGGCCGGGTTCTTTTTTGGGCCGCCCGGCAGCGCACGGCGCGCGCCCTCCCCAGCCCCGGCGTTTCAGGCTACAGTGCGTGCTTTTCCGCAAGCCACGCGAACCATGATCGAACTGAAGCAAATCGACCTGCGCACGGATGCCGCCGCGCAACGCGTCGTCAAGGATGAAACCGTGCAGGTGGTGTTCGCGGCCGAGGCCGGCGAACTGATGAGCCTCGAAGGGCCGAACCGCTATGCGCCGGGCGACGCGCTCGTGACGGGCTCGACCGGCGACCGCTGGGTGGTGTCGCGCGAACGCTTCGATCCGAAGTACCTGCCCGCCGCCGACGGCCTCGAACACGGCCAGGCCGGCCCGTACCGCAACCGCCCGGCCGTGCTGCTGGCGCGCCGCATGGACGCGCCGTTCGCGATCGCACGCTCCGAGAACGGCGACGTGCTGCGCGGCGCGGCCGGCGACTGGGTCATGCAATACGCTCCGGGCGATTACGGCGTGGTGCAGGCGCTGCGTTTCGCGCAGGTGTACCGCATCGTCGAATGAGGCCGGCGCGGGCCGCTCGCCCACGCCACGCGCCACCGCTCACCGCTTCTCGCAACCCGCCATGACACGATCCCGCCTGCTCCGCCTGCTGTCCGCTCACGTCGTCCGCGCCTGCCTGCTGATGCTGCCCGCCCTGGCCGCCGCCCCGGCGCACGCCGCCGACAAGGCCTCCCCGGCACAGCTGAGCGCGGCCTTGACCGCGCTGCTCGGCCATCCCGCGCCGCTGCCCGATCGCGACGATCGGGTGGTGCTCGCACCGTGGCCGCATGCGCCGGCCGGCAGCGGCGACGCCTGGGTGGCCGCCGCGCTGCTGCCCTTGCCGAACGACGACCAGACGCTCGAACTGTGGACCGGCGTGCTGGTCCGCCAGGGCGACGGCTTCCGCCTGCTCGCGCGCGCCGCGCACGGCACGATCGACGATTTTCCTTGGCCGATCTGGCATCCGTCGCTGCAGCTCGACCTGATTCCGTACCCGCTCGCGGCCGGCGACACGGCGTTCGGCGTGCGCGTGCTCGACGACTACAACTCCACCGCGCATTCGGATGCCTACGCGGCGATTCGCCTGTATCGCCTGAACGGCGCGGCGCTTTCGCCGGTGTTCGACGCGCTGACCTCGACGTGGACCTACGACAAGGACGAAGCGGCCCAGTGCGCGCAACGCGCGATGCACGGCAAGCACGAGCCGACCGACGCGCAGCAGGCAGACTGCGACGCCGACGCCACGAGCGAGAGCGCCTACCTGCTCGCCTTCAGCCCGGCGCAGACGCGCGGCCATTTCGATCTGCTGGTGCGCACGCGCCCGGCCAAGGGCCAACCGGCCAAGCTGGTCAAGCGTGCGAAGTGGGATGGCAACGGCTATCAGCCGCGCGTGTTCGACGGCAGTTGAAGCAAACGGGCCGCGCGCATGGCGGCCCGTCGAATACCGTCAAGCCGCCGGGCCCTCGGCCCGTCAGGCGAATTCCTCGCCGAGCGCGAGCGTCGTATCGCGCTCGACCGCTTGCCCGTCGGCATGCCGCTCCTCGAGCGAGCCGATGAACGCCTCGACATAGGCGCGCAGCACGGCGTGGCTGCGCGCGCGCTGCATCGGCCGCATCGCCAGATAGCGCGCATAGGCGGCCGGCTCGATGCGCAGATCGAGCGTCATGCGCTTGGGCGCGGCGCCGAAACGCATCCCCAGCCATTGCACATGCAGGAAACGTCCGGCGTCGTCCTGACGCTCGGCAAAACTCGTCTGTTCGGGGAACAGATCGCAGATCACGCGCGCCAGCGCCTCGTATTCGGCGCTTGCGCAGTCGTAGTGATAGTCGTCCATCGCCGACCTCCTTGTGAATGTCGGGCCGGGTTCAGGCAGTGCGCGGCGCCGGCCGGCTCCACCGGGCGAGCGCGGCGACCAGCACCATGGTCAGCAGACCATAGGCCGTCACCATCGTCGAAATCGACAGCGCGCCGGCGTTGAACGCGATCAGCGGCAGATCGGCCAGCGGATGCAGCACGATCGCCAGCGGCAGGATCCAGGCCTTGCGCGCGCGCACGCCGCGCCACACCAGCACCGACATCGCCACCTGGAACGTGAACATCGCGATGCATTCGAGCACGCGCACGCCCACCGTGGAGGCCGACATCGTGACCAGCATCATCTGGATGCGCAGCGCGAGATCGGGCGGCATGGTCGACAGTTGCGCGTTGAGCTGGCCGCGCTGCGCGAGCCAGACCAGCCAGACCCACTGGCCCAGCACCACCACGCCCACGTACCACGCCTGCGCGCCGCCGAAGCCGACGCCGTAGCCGAACCCGCGGCCGTCGCCGAGCGAGGCGCCGTAACGGCGCTCGACGAAGCGCAGCCCCAGATAGCGGCCCGCTTCTTCGATCACGGCCGGCGCGATCAGGCCGAATGCGGCGAACAGGCCGGGCTGGGACAGCGTCGCGGCCGCGCCGGGCAGGTGCAGCACCAGCGCATAGACGCCGCGCTCGATCAGCGTGGCGAACAGCATGAACGCGGCGATGCCGACGATGGCGTCGCGGCGGTCGACCTTCATGGGGGATTTGAGCAGGCGGAACACGACGATCGGCAGCAGCGCGACGATCAGCGTGCCGATGATCAGCGCCACCAGCGTGGCGGGAGCAACAGTCATGACGATCCTTGGACGAGGCAGGCGCACCGGCCGGTGCGCGACCCCGCATGATACTCAGCTTGCGGTGGACGTGCGCACCATGAGCTGCCCGGGCAGCAGCGCCTCGCGGGCCGCGCCGGTCGCGCCCTCGATCCGGTCGTGCACGAATTCCACGGCGCGATAGCCGATGTCGTAGGTCGGCTGGCGGATCGTGGAGATGCCGAGCAGCTCGGCCCATTCGGGATCGTCGATCGAGAGCAGCGCGGCCTTGGCCTGCCAGCCCGCGCCGTGGCGCGCGTGCAG
>NZ_JAAGPF010000152.1 GCF_017104645.1 Burkholderia sp. Ac-20379 | reverse complement strand
CCGCCGCCGCGGGCGGGCCGGGCCGCCCTGTCGGCGAGGAGCCGCTGCGCCGCGCGTTGCGGCAGTTGCGCATCGAGGTGTTCGGCGCGGTGGCCGAGCGCGATCTGGCCGGGCTGGCCGACGTCGCCGAAGTCACCGGCGCGATGACCGATCTGGCCGAAGCCACGCTGCAGCGCTCGCTGGCCGTGCTGTCGGCCGAACTCGAGGCGCTCTACGGCGAGCCGCGCGGGCCGGCGGGCGAGCGCCTGACGCTCGGCGTGGTCGGCATGGGCAAGCTCGGCGGGCGCGAACTGAACGTCTCGTCCGACATCGATCTGATCTTTGTGTACGAAGACGACGGCGAGACGGCCGGCGGCACGCGCGCCGCGCTGGCCACCCAGGAATATTTCACGCGGCTCGGCCGGCGCCTGATCGGCGTGATGTCCGACGCCACCGCCGACGGCTACGTGTTCCGCGTCGACATGCGGCTGCGCCCGAACGGCGATTCCGGCCCGCTGGTCTGCAGCCTCGGCATGCTGGAGGAATACTTCTACGTGCAGGGCCGCGAATGGGAGCGCTACGCGTGGATCAAGGGGCGGCTCGTGTCGGAGCCCGACAGCGAGCCCGCGCAGCGTCTGGCCAAACAGCTCGATGCGATCGTCAAGCCGTTCGTCTACCGGCGCTATCTCGATTTCGGCGTGATCGGCGCGATCCGCTCGCTGCACAGCCAGATCCGCCAGGAAGCGCAGCGGCGCGCCTCGATGCGCCCCGACAAGGCCGACGACATCAAGCTCGGCCGCGGCGGCATCCGCGAGATCGAATTCAGCGCGCAGGTGTTCCAGTTGATTCGCGGCGGCCAGGATGCCGATTTCCGGATCCGGCCCACGCTGGCCGTGCTGGAGCACGCCGTCGCGCGCGGGCTGGTGGCCGCCGAGGTGGCCGAGCGCTTTGCCGAGGCCTACCGGTTCCTGCGCGTGATCGAGCACCGCCTGCAATACCGTAACGACGCGCAAACCCACGCGATGCCGGTCGACGCCGACGATCGCGCGGCGCTCGCCGCCTCGCTCGGCTATGCCGACTACGCCGCGCTGCTGGCCGAACTCGATCGCCACCGCAGCTTCGTCGAGGCGCAGTTCGACCAGATCTTCTCGAAACGGCTGGCCGACGAGCCGGGCGGCAACGGCAATGGCGACGAGGGCGCGTCCGCCTGGGTCTGGAGCGAGGCGCTGGCCGACGACGGCGAGGACGATGCGCTGCTCGCGCGCCTGTCGAGCCTCGGTTTCGACGATCCGGCGGCGGTGCTGGCGCGGCTGCGCGGCGTCTGGCGCTCGTCGCGCTACGCCGGGCTGCCCGAAAGCAGCCGGCAGCGCTTCGACCGCGTCGCCAAGCGCGCGCTCGACGCGGCGCCCGGCATCGATGCCGCGCACCGCGGCGACACCGTGATCCGCTTCTTCGATCTGCTCGAGACGGTCGGCCGGCGCGGCGCCTACCTGGCGCTGCTGACCGAATACCCGGCCGCGCTGGAGCGCGTGCTGTCGGTGCTCGGCGCGACGCGCTGGGGCGGCAGCTACCTGATCCGCCATCCGCAGCTGCTCGACGAACTGCTCGACGACGAGGCGATCGCCAGCCCGTTCGACCTGGCGCTGTTCAAGGACACGCTGCGCGCACGGCTGGCCGCCGCCGACGGCGTGGAACAGCAGATGGACCTGCTGCGCCACGCGCAGCACGCGGAGGTGTTCCGGATCCTGCTGATCGATCTGGCCGGCAAGCTGTCGGTCGAGCACGTCAGCGACCGGCTCTCGGAGCTGGCCGACGCCGTGCTCGACGTGACGCTCGAGGTGGTCTGGTCGCAACTGGCGAAGCGCCATCGCGACGCGCCGCGCTTCGCCGTGATCGCCTACGGCAAGCTCGGCGGCAAGGAGCTGGGCTACGCGTCGGATCTCGACGTGATCTTCCTCTACGACGATCCGGACGACCGCGCCGCCGACGTCTACACCACCTACACGCGCCGCCTGATCACCTGGCTGACCACGGCCACCGGCGCCGGCGCGCTGTTCGATCTCGACCTGCGGCTGCGGCCGAACGGCGAGGCGGGGCTGCTCGTCACCGATCTCGACGCGTTCCGCCGCTATCAGCTGCGCGAGGGCGACGGCGCGAACACCGCGTGGGTCTGGGAGCATCAGGCGCTCACGCGCGCGCGTTTCAGCGCGGGCGATCCGGAGATCGGCGCGGCGTTCGAGGCGATCCGCGAGCAGGTGCTGACCACGCCGCGCGACGGCGAGCTGCTGGCGCGCGAGATTGTGGGAATGCGCGACAAGGTGGCGGCCGGTCATCCGAACGCGAGCGCGCTGTTCGACCTCAAGCACGATCGCGGCGGGATGGTCGACATCGAGTTCATCGTCCAGTACTGGGTGCTGCTGCATGCGGCGCGCGACCCGGCCCTGATCCGCAACACCGGCAATATCGCGCTGCTGCGCGAGGTGGCGCGCTTCGGCCTGATGGACGACACCGAGGCCGAGACGGTGGGCGCCGCCTACCGGTTCTATCGCAAGCGCCAGCACCAGTTGCGGCTCGACGGCATGGAGAAGGCGCGCGTGCAGGGCGAGACGGTCGAGGCCGAGCGCGCGGCCGTGCAGGCGCTGTGGGCGCGGGTGTTCGGCGCGGTGACGCCAGCCGCGGCGGAGGACGCCGCGGGCTGAGGCCGAACGCACCGGCCGCATGAGCGCCGGCGCCGGTTCTCGGCCGCCTCGGCGTCAGGCGGCCAGCATTTCCTTGGCGTGCTTGCGCGTGGTGGCCGTGATTTCGAGGCCGCCGAGCATGCGCGCGACTTCCTCGACGCGGCTCGCGCGGTCGAGCGGCGTGACCGTCGAGACGGTGCCGCCCGTGCCGTCCTGGCCCTTGGCCACCTGGAAGTGATGATCGCCGCGTGCGGCCACCTGCGGCAGGTGGGTCACGCACAGCACCTGGCGGTCGCGTCCCAACTGGTGCAGCAGCCGTCCGACCACCTCGGCCACGCCGCCGCCGATGCCGGTATCCACTTCGTCGAAGATCAGCGTGGGCGTGAGGCTGGCCGAGCTGGCGATCACCGCGAGCGCGAGGCTGATGCGCGCCAGTTCGCCGCCCGAGGCGACCTTCGCCAGCGGACGCAACGGCACGCCCGGATGGCCGGCCACGCGGAATTCGATCTGTTCGAGGCCGTGCGCGCCGCCTTCGGCGAGCGGCACCAGCGTCACGTCGAAACTGCCGCCGGCCATCGACAACTCCTGCATCGCGGCCGTGACCGCGCCGCCAAGCGCGGCGGCCGCATCGGCGCGCGCCGCCGACAGCGTGCGCGCGTCGTCCAGATAGGCGTCGCGCGCACGGTCGGCCGCGACCTGCAGGTTGGTCAGATCGGCCGCGGCGTCGAGCGCGGCCAGTTGCTCGC
Organism: Burkholderia sp. Ac-20379; assembly: GCF_017104645.1. Classification (GTDB taxonomy): domain Bacteria; phylum Pseudomonadota; class Gammaproteobacteria; order Burkholderiales; family Burkholderiaceae; genus Burkholderia. Next base: position 13,560 of record NZ_JAAGPF010000152.1, on the reverse strand, counting down.
GGCGCGCCATGTGTTCGTCGTGCAGCGTTTCGGGCGGCAGCCGGAAACGGCGCGCGGCCGAATGCAGCGCGTCGAGCCGCATCTCGACCTGCGCGAGCCGGCCCGGATCGAGTTCGAGCCGCTGCGCGTAGTGCGACAGCGAGTACGACGCTTCGCGCAACTGGATTTCGGCCGGATCGAGCGAGGCCAGCACGTCGTTGAGCGTCGGGTCGAGCGAGGCCAGATGGCGCACTTTCGAGAGGATCGCGCCGAGGTGCGCGAGCATCGATTCGTCCGATTCGGAGATCGCCAGCAGCGCGCCCTGCACGCCTTCGCTGAGGTTCGCCGCATGCGTGAGGCGGCCGTGCTCGTTGTTGACCTCGTCCCATTCGCCCGGTTGCGGCGCGAGCTTGTCGAGTTCGGCCAACTGCCAGGCCAGCTTCTCGCGTTCGAGCTGCAATTCGCGCTCGTGGGTTTGCGCGACCTCGATCTGATGGAGCGCGGCGCGCCAGGCACGCCAGCCGCGCGCGACGGCGGCCGCGTCGGCCGTCAGGCCCGCGTGCGTGTCGAACATCTCGCGCTGGGCGTCGGGCCGCATCAGCAACTGGTGCGCGTGCTGGCCGTGCACGTCCACCAGCATCTCGCCGAGCTCGCGCAGTTGCGAGAGCGTGGCGCTGGTGCCGTTGATGAACGCGCGCGAGCGGCCGTTGGCGTCGATGACGCGGCGCAGCATGACCACGTCGTCGGCGTCGAACGCGTGCACGTCGAGCCATTGCGCGACGCGGTCGTGCGGCGTGAATTCGGCGGTGATGTCGGCGCGCTGGCAGCCGGCGCGCACGACGCTGGCGTCGGCGCGCTCGCCGAGCGCGAGCGCCAGCGCATCGATCAGGATCGACTTGCCGGCGCCGGTTTCGCCGGAGAACACGCTGAAGCCGGTGTCGAATTCGAGATCGAGCGCGGCGACGATGACGAAGTCGCGGATCGAGAGATGGCGGAGCATGGTGAGTGGCGCGGCCGCGTCAGGATTCCGGATCGTCGTCGTGCGACGGATGTTCGTTCCAGTGCAGCTTCTTGCGCAGCGTCGTGTAGTAGCTGTAGCCGACCGGATGCAGGAACGGCACCGTGTGGCGCGAGCGGCGCACCTCGATGGTGTCGTTCAGTTGCAGCGCGGTGAACGACTGCATGTCGAAGTTCACGTTGACGTCGCGCCCGCCGATGATCTGGATGCCGACCTTGACGTCGTCGGGCAGCACGATCGGCCGGTTCGACAGCGCGTGCGGGGCGATCGGCACCAGCACGATGCCCTGCAGTTGCGGATGCAGGATCGGCCCGGCCGACGACAGCGCATAGGCCGTGGAGCCGGTGGGGGTGGCCACGATCAGGCCGTCCGAGCGCTGGTTGTACATGAAGCGGCCGTCCACCGACACGCGCAGCTCGGCCATGCCGGAGAAGCCGCTGCGGTTCACCACCACGTCGTTGAAGGCCAGCGCGTGATAGATCGGCTCGCCGTTGCGGACGATGCGCGCCTCGAGCAGCGTGCGCTCCTCGCGCTCGAAGGCGCCCGACAGCATCAGCGGCACCGATTCGAGCATCTCGGAGGCCGAGATGTCGGTGATGAAGCCCAGCCGGCCGTGGTTGATGCCGATCAGCGGGGTGCGATAGGGCGCGAGTTGGCGGCCGATGCCGAGCATCGTGCCGTCGCCGCCGAGCACGATCGCGACGTCGGCGCGCGCGCCGATTTCGGTCGGAGTCAGCGCCGGATGGCCGGCGATGCCGTATTCTTGCGCGGTGGCGGCCTCGAAGACGACCTCGAGCCCCCGCTTCGCGATGGCGGCGGCCAGCGCGGCGAGCGGTTCGGCGATGCCGGGGGTGTTGCTGCGCCCGACGAGCGCCACGGTCTGGAACTGGTTGCCGGTATTCATGGCGGCATTACACCATAGCTGGATGACGAAAAGGAACCGGCCGGGCGGCCAACTGCGGCCCGGCCCCGCAACCCTCGCGGGCGCCGCGCGCTTGCGCTAGAATTTTCGACCATGTTAGATCCCCGCGCACGCACCCTCCTGAAAACCCTGATCGAACGGTATATCGCCGACGGTCAGCCGGTCGGCTCGCGCACGTTGTCCCGGTATTCCGGTCTCGAGCTGAGCCCGGCCACCATCCGCAACGTGATGTCCGATCTGGAGGAGCTCGGCCTCGTTTCGAGCCCGCACACCTCGGCCGGGCGCGTGCCGACGCCGCGCGGCTACCGGCTGTTCGTCGACACCATGCTGTCGGTCGAATCGCCGATCGACAGCGACGCGCTCACGCGGCTCGTGCAAACCACGCTGCAGGCGGGCGAGCCGCAGCAGAAGGTGGTGGCGGCCGCCGCCAGCGTGCTGTCGAACCTGTCGCAGTTCGCCGGCGTGGTGCTCACGCCGCGCCGCAGCCACATGTTCAAGCAGATCGAGTTCATGCGGCTGTCCGACAAACGGATCCTGCTGATCATCGTCACGCCCGAGGGCGACGTGCAGAACCGCATGATGGCCACCCAGCGCGACTATTCGCCGTCGCAGCTGACCGAGGCCTCGAACTATATCAACGCCAATTTCGCCGGGCTGTCGTTCGACGAGGTGCGCCGCCGCCTGCGCGAGGAAATCGACGCGCTGCGCGACGACATGACCGCGTTGATGCACGCGGCCGTCACGGCCAGCACCGAAACGCCCGACGACGAGGACACGCTGCTGATCTCGGGCGAGCGCAATCTGCTCGAGGTGGCCGATCTGTCGTCCGACATGGCGCGGCTGCGCAAGCTGTTCGACGTGTTCGACCAGAAAACCAGCCTGCTTCAGCTGCTCGACGTGTCGAGCCACGCGCAGGGCGTGCAGATCTTCATCGGCGGCGAATCCACGCTGGTGCCGATCGACGAGATGAGCGTCGTCACCGCGCCGTACGAGGTGAACGGCAAGATCGTCGGCACGCTCGGCGTGATCGGCCCCACGCGCATGGCCTACAACCGCGTGATCCCGATCGTCGACATCACGGCGCGGCTCCTGTCGCTGACGCTGAGCGGCAACCAGTAAGCCGTCCGCTATTGCCCCGATTGGCGCGTCGGCCTTTCGCCGGGCCGCGCCGCCGGGCCACGGGCCGTCGCTATAATGAGGCTCGTTCGATCCGGTGCTCATGCACATTCCCGTTCATGCGTTTTGATCTCGAACCGCCGTCGCAACATGCGCCGGCGCGTCGCGTCGCTGTCCTGCTCGTCAATCTCGGCACGCCCGACGCGCCCACGCCGGGCGCCGTGCGGCGCTATCTGGCGCAATTCCTGTCCGATCCCCGCGTGGTGGAAATTCCGGCGCTCGCCTGGCAGCCGATCCTGCGTGGGCTGATCCTGCCGTTCCGCTCGCGCGCCTCGGCGAAGAAGTATGCGTCGGTCTGGACGCCCGAGGGCTCGCCGCTGCGCGTGCACACCGAGCGGCAGGTCGAGGGCCTGCGGCCGCTGTTCGCCGCCAACGGCTATCAGGTGATGATCGATTACGCGATGCGCTACGGCACGCCCGACATCAGCACCGTGCTCGGCCAGTTGAAGCACGCGGGCGCGGAACGCGTCCTGCTGATGCCGCTGTATCCTCAGTATTCGTCGTCCACCACGGCCACCGCGTTCGACGCGGCGTTCGCCGCGCTGGGGCGCATGCGCAACCAGCTCGAAGTGCGCACGGTGCGCCACTACGCCGACCATCCCGCCTATATTCACGCGCTGGCCGAACAGGTGCGGCATTACTGGGCCGAGCACGGCCGCCCCGATTTCGCGGCCGGCGACAAGCTGGTGCTCAGTTTCCACGGCGTGCCCAAGCGCACGCTCGATCTCGGCGATCCGTACCATGATCAGTGCCAGCAAACGGCCGCGCTGCTGATGGCCGCGCTCGGCCTCGGTTCGCTCGAATGCCGCGTCACGTTCCAGTCGCGCTTCGGCAAGGCCGAATGGCTGCAGCCGTACACGGCGCCGACGCTGCACGAACTCGGCGCGGCCGGCGTCAAGCGCGCCGACGTGTTCTGCCCCGGCTTCACATCCGATTGCCTCGAAACCATCGAGGAAATCGGCATGGAAGTGCGCGACGAATTTCTGCAGGCCGGCGGCGGCGCGTTCCACCGCATTCCGTGCCTGAACGCAGCGCCGGCCTGGATCGACGCGCTGGGCCAGATCGTCGCGGAAAACCTGCAGGGCTGGCCGGCTCGCGTGGCGGCGCCGGCCGAGACGGCCGCCTGATGCGGCCGCCCTTCATCCACGTTCACGGAGCGGGATCACACTGATGGATTACCGGATTTCGACCGAACCGGGCGCCAAGCTGCGGATCGACAAATGGCTCTGGGCGGCGCGCTTCTTCAAGACGCGCTCGCTCGCTTCGGATGCCGTCGAGAAGGGCCGGGTGCGGATCGGCGGCGCGGCCGTCAAGCCGTCGAAGGACGTGCGGGTGGGCGATCGCGTGGAAATCACGATCGAAACGGTGGTCTGGCAGGTGGAGGTGCTCGGCATTTGCGACCTGCGCGGCCCGGCCACGATCGCACAAACCTTGTATGCGGAAACCCAGGAGGGGCGGGCGAAACGGCTTGCCGAACTCGATCGGCGGCGGCATTATCGCGAGCCGGCCGCCGAGATGCACGGCCGCCCGACCAAGCGCGACCGCCGGATCATCGACAAACTTTCGAATGGCCGCTGAAGATCTGCTCGAAGGTCGCCCGCGCGCTGCCGTATTCGGTGGTGCGATCGGTCACGGCGCCCGACATGCAGATGGTGGTGGTGCCGGCCACGAGTACCAGCGCGACCACCGATATGGCAAAGGTCAATTTCACGGTACTCCCCTTGGGACGGCGAGCGGAACGGGTCCGCGATCGATGGGCGGCGGCCGGCGAGCGGTGCGCGCGCCGTGTTTCGATCGGAATGATCCGACGATTCGGGCGGCATCCGGGGTTGCCCTGGCAGCCTGAGACGCAGTGTAGTGCAGCGTCCGGGGCCGATCCAGTCGGGGCTCGGTAACGGTTGTTACGGGCGGTTTCGAGCCGGTTTGGCCCGCGCCGGCACAAATCGCCGAAAGACCCTCTTGAAATTGTTGTTTTCGGCCCTACGTGGGCTCCTGTTGTCCGGCAGGCAGGCCGCTGGCCTTGTCCGCAGCGTGCCGCCGGGCTGGCTTTCATTCACCCAATCGATTTCAGCGACATGGAAAACACGCAAGAGAATCCGGCTGCTCAACCGGCCGACGAAACCGGCCGCGACGCGCAGGCCGCTCAACCGGCTCAAGCCGACGTGCCTCAGGCCGCCGAAGCCGACGCCGCGCTGGCCGAAGCGCAAGCCAAGGTCGCCGAGCTGCAGGAGCACTTCCTGCGCGCGAAGGCCGAAACCGAAAACGCGCGCCGCCGCGCGCAGGAAGACGTCGCCAAGGCGCACAAGTTCGCCATCGAAAGCTTCGCCGAGCACCTGCTGCCGGTGATCGACAGCCTCGAGGCGGCCGTCGGCGATACGTCGGACGACGTCGCGAAGATCCGCGAAGGCGTCGAGCTGACGCTGCGCCAGCTCAACAACGCGCTCGAAAAGGGCCGCGTGAACGTGATCAACCCGGTGGGCGCGAAATTCGATCCGCATCAGCACCAGGCCATCTCGATGGTGCCGGCCGATCAGGAAGCGAACACGGTCGTCAGCGTGTTGCAAAAGGGCTATACGATTGCCGACCGCGTGCTGCGTCCGGCGCTCGTCACGGTCGCGCAGCCGAAGTAACGCAGTCAGCAGAAAGGAAGGCGGCGCGCCCCGAGCGCGCCCCTCAGGTTTGGGGAGGCCGGTAAAAACCGGCCGGCGGCGCGTGGGTCCTGATCCGCGCCGCGATGAAGCCGGTTCGCCTGCCGCGAACCGCAAGGCGATGCCGCCGGCTGGCCCGGTATGGATCGCCCCGCGCGTCGTTTCCTCGCTTGCCCGTTGTCGTTTATCGGGGTCGGATTATTCCGGCCCTCGATCGCTGTCCGGCCGCGCGCCGTCGGCGATTGAAAAAATTGAATAGCCGCATCGCGTTCGGGGTCTTGAAAACGGCGCGGCCGCACCTATTTCGTGTGCAGAGTTGAATTCGGCGCGGCAAACCGGGAAAAAGCCCCGAAAAGCCGCAGCAAACAGCGTTTCTGGAGATTACGAAAAATGGGAAAGATCATCGGTATTGACCTCGGCACCACGAACTCGTGCGTGGCCGTCATGGAAGGCAACCAGGTCAAGGTCATCGAGAATTCGGAAGGCACCCGCACCACGCCGTCGATCATCGCTTACATGGACGACAACGAAGTGCTGGTCGGCGCGCCGGCCAAGCGTCAATCGGTGACCAACCCCCGTAACACCCTGTTCGCGGTCAAGCGCCTGATCGGCCGCCGCTTCGAAGAGAAGGAAGTCCAGAAGGACATCGGCCTGATGCCGTACGCGATCGTCAAGGCCGACAACGGCGACGCCTGGGTCGAAGCGCACGGCGAAAAGCTGGCGCCGCCGCAGGTGTCGGCCGAAGTGCTGCGCAAGATGAAGAAGACGGCCGAAGATTACCTCGGCGAAACCGTCACGGAAGCCGTGATCACGGTGCCGGCGTACTTCAACGACAGCCAGCGTCAGGCCACCAAGGATGCGGGCCGCATCGCCGGCCTCGAAGTCAAGCGGATCATCAACGAGCCGACCGCGGCCGCGCTCGCGTTCGGCCTGGACAAGGCCGAAAAGGGCGACCGCAAGATCGCCGTGTATGACCTGGGCGGCGGCACGTTCGACGTCTCGATCATCGAAATCGCCGACGTCGATGGCGAAATGCAGTTCGAAGTGCTGTCGACCAACGGCGACACGTTCCTCGGCGGCGAGGATTTCGACCAGCGCATCATCGATTACATCATCGGCGAGTTCAAGAAGGAGCAGGGCGTCGATCTGTCGAAGGACGTGCTCGCGCTGCAACGCCTGAAGGAAGCCGCTGAAAAGGCGAAGATCGAACTGTCGTCGAGCCAGCAGACCGAAATCAACCTGCCGTACATCACGGCCGACGCATCGGGTCCGAAGCACTTGAACCTGAAGATCACGCGCGCCAAGCTGGAAGCGCTGGTCGAGGAACTGGTCGAGCGCACCATCGAGCCGTGCCGCATCGCGATCAAGGATGCCGGCGTCAAGGTGTCGGACATCGACGACGTGATCCTGGTCGGCGGCCAGACGCGCATGCCGAAGGTGCAGGAGAAGGTGAAGGAATTCTTCGGCAAGGATCCGCGCCGCGACGTGAACCCGGACGAAGCCGTCGCGGTTGGCGCGGCGATCCAGGGCCAGGTGCTGTCGGGCGACCGCAAGGACGTGCTGCTGCTCGACGTGACCCCGCTGTCGCTCGGCATCGAAACGCTCGGCGGCGTGATGACGAAGATGATCAGCAAGAACACCACGATCCCGACCAAGCACGCTCAGGTCTACTCGACGGCCGACGACAACCAGGGCGCCGTGACGATCAAGGTGTACCAGGGCGAACGCGAGATGGCCGCCAGCAACAAGGCGCTCGGCGAGTTCAACCTGGAAGGCATCCCGCCGGCCCCGCGCGGCGTGCCGCAGATCGAAGTGACGTTCGACATCGATGCGAACGGCATCCTGCACGTCGGCGCGAAGGACAAGGCCACCGGCAAGGAAAACAAGATCACGATCAAGGCGAACTCGGGCCTGTCCGACGCTGAAATCGATCAGATGATCAAGGACGCCGAAGCGAACGCGGCCGAGGATCTGAAGCTGCGCGAGCGTGCCGATGCCCGTAACCAGGGCGACGCGCTGGTTCACAGCACGAAGAAGGCGGTCGCGGAATACGGCGACAAGCTCGACGCGGGCGAAAAGGAAAAGATCGAAGCGGCGCTGAAGGATCTGGAAGACGTGCTGAAGGATCACGCGGCCGAGAAGGAAGCGATCGACGCGAAGGTTGAAGCGCTGTCGACGGCCTCGCAGAAGCTCGGCGAAAAGATGTACGCCGACATGCAGGCGCAGCAGGCAGGCGCCGCGGCAGCCAGCGGTGCGGCCGGTGCGGAAGGCGCCCACGCGGGTGCCGCGAACGCGGCCGACGACGTCGTCGACGCCGACTTCAAGGAAGTGAAGAAGGACTAAGTCGGGCCGCGGCCGTGCCGCGCGGCACGGCCGCCACCGATTCGATCCGTCACTGCCGGACGGCCCGGATCACCCTGCGCCTGGCGGGCCTCGCGGCCCTCCGGGCACATTTGTTTTATAGCGGGACGGTGCGCCAGCGCCGTTCTACAGGTCGCAAGACTTTACTGGAAGCGAGAGGAGCCGCTCGCGCAACGCGTGTAGCGGCATTACCGATATGGCGAAACGGGATTACTACGAGGTTCTGGGCGTCGCGAAGAACGCGAGCGACGACGAAATCAAGAAGGCATATCGCAAGCTCGCGATGAAGTACCACCCCGACCGCAATCCGGACAACAAGGATGCGGAAGAGCGTTTCAAGGAGGGGAAGGAAGCCTATGAAATGCTCTCGGACGAACAGAAGCGGGCCGCGTACGATCAGTACGGCCATGCGGGCGTCGATCCGAACATGGGCGGTGCCGGCGCACAGGGCTTCGGCGGTTTTGCCGACGCATTCGGCGACATCTTCGGCGACATCTTCGGTCAGGCCGCGGGCGGCGCCGCGCGCGGCGGCCGCGGCGGCCCGCAGGTGTATCGCGGCGCCGACCTGCGCTACAGCATGGAGATCACGCTCGAACAGGCCGCGCACGGCTACGAGACGCAGATCCGCGTGCCGAGCTGGGTGTCGTGCGAAGTCTGTCACGGCAGCGGCGCGAAGCCGGGCACCAAGCCCGACACCTGCCCGACCTGCCATGGCCAGGGCTCGGTGCGCATGTCGCAAGGCTTCTTCAGCATCCAGCAGACCTGCCCGAAGTGCCACGGCACCGGCACCTACATCCCCGATCCGTGCGCGCACTGCCACGGCTCGGGCAAGGTGAAGGAAACCAAGACGCTCGAAGTGAAGATCCCGGCCGGCATCGACGACGGCATGCGGATCCGTTCGGCAGGCAATGGCGAGCCCGGCATCAACGGCGGGCCGTCGGGCGATCTGTATGTCGAGATCCACATCAAGTCGCACTCGGTGTTCGAGCGCGACGGCGACGATCTCCACTGCCAGATGCCGATCGCGTTCACCACGGCTGCGCTGGGCGGCGATATCGAAGTGCCGACGCTGGCCGGCCGCGCCTCGTTCCCGGTGCCGGAAGGCACGCAGTCGGGCAAGACGTTCCGTCTGCGCGGCAAGGGCATCAAGGGCCTGCGCTCGAGCATCGCCGGCGATCTCTACGTGCACGTGCAGATCGAAACGCCCGTCAAGCTGACCGATTCGCAGCGCGATCTGCTCCGGCAGTTCGAGAAGTCGCTGGCCGAGGGCGGTGGCCGTCACAGCCCGCAGGGCAAGAGCTGGTTCGACCGCGTGAAGAGCTTCTTCGAGTAACACCGACGATCTTGTCAGCATGACTACCGTGAAAGAGGGCGCGCCGTTCGCGCTCCTCGACGACTGCCACTCGACCGCGTCCGCGCGGTCGAGTCGTTTGTATACGCGCTACGCGCACGAACGGACGTGTACCGATCCCGCGCAACTCGATGCCGTCTGCGCGGCGGTGCAGGCCGATCTCGCGAGCGGCCTGCATGCGCTCGTGCTCGGCGATTACGCGTTCGGGCGCAACCTCGAGCGCGGGGTGGCCGGCGCCGAGCCGTTGCGTTTCCTGTTGTTCGGCGAGCTTGCGATGCTGTCGCGCGACGAGGCCGACGCCTGGCTGGCCGCCGCCGACAACGGCGCGGCCGAGCCTTCCGCGGCCGGCGTGGCGCGCCTGCGCAAGAGCGTCACGCGCGCCGAATTCGACGCCGCGATCGATGCGATCCACACGGCCTTGCGCGCCGGCGATTCATACCAGGTCAACTACACGTACCGGCTCGGTTTCGACGCCTACGGCTCGCCGCTCGCGCTGTACCGGCGGCTGCGAGCGCGGCAGGCGGTGCGCTACGGCGCGCTGGTCGCGTTGCCCGACGCGCGCTGGATCGTCTCGTGTTCGCCCGAGCTGTTCGTCGAGAAGGCGGGCGAGCGGTTGCGCACGCGGCCGATGAAGGGCACCGCGCCGCGTTCGGCCGATCGCGACGCCGACGCGCGCGCCGCCGCCTTCCTCGCCAGCGACGCGAAGAACCGCGCCGAGAACGTGATGATCGTCGACCTGCTGCGCAACGACGTCTCGCGCGTCGCGGTCACGGGCTCGGTGCGCGTGCCGGCGCTGTTCACGATCGAGCCGTATGCGTCGGTGTGGCAGATGACCTCGACCGTCGAGGCCGAGGCGCGGCCCGACGCCGGGTTCGCCGACATGCTGCGGGCGCTGTTCCCGTGCGGCTCGATCACGGGCGCGCCCAAGCACGCCACGATGGCGCTGATCGATACGATCGAATCGACGCCGCGCGGGCTGTACACCGGCGCGCTCGGCTGGCTCGACGCCGCGCCGGCCGGCAGCGCGTGCGGCGATTTCTGCCTGTCGGTGACGATCCGCACGCTGACGCTCGACGCGCCGCGCGCGGACGGCTGCCGGCCCGGCGCGATGGGCGTCGGCGCGGGCATCGTGCTCGACAGCGTGGCGGCCGATGAATATGTGGAGTGCGAATTGAAAGCGCGATTCCTGACCGATGCCGACCCCGGCTTCCAATTGTTCGAAACGATGCAGGCGACGCGCGCCGATGGCGTGCGCCATCTCGATCGCCATCTCGCGCGGCTCGGTGCGAGCGCCGAGGCGCTCGGTTTCGAGTTCGATGCGACGGCCGTGCGGGCGCGGATCGACGCGCACGCCGCCGCGCTCGATGGCGACGGCCCGTATCGCGTGCGTGCGGCGCTGTCGAAGGATGGCGTGCTCGCGCTGACGGGCGCCGCGCTCGCGCCGCTGGCCGCGCCTGCCGTGACGGTGCTGCTGGCGAGCGAGCACGGCTTCGCGCCGATGCATTCGGCGGACTGGCTGCTCGCGCACAAAACCACGCGCCGCGCCGAGTACGATCGCGCCTGGCGCGAGGCCGAAGCGGCCGGTGCGTTCGACATGCTGTTCGTCAACGAGCGCGGCGAGCTGACCGAAGGCGGCCGCAGCAACCTGTTCGTGCGGCTCGACGGCCGCTGGGTCACGCCGCCGCTGGCCAGCGGCCTGCTGCCGGGCGTGATGCGCGCGGCGCTGCTCGACGATGCCGGTTTCGGCGCCAGCGAGCGCGTGCTGACGCCCGACGATCTGGCGCGCGCCGACGGCCTGTTGATCTGCAACGCGTTGCGCGGTCCGGTGGCGGCGACGTTGCGGCGCGGCTGAGCTCGAACGCCGTGCCATGAAAAAAGCGCGACGCCCGTTTCGGGGCGTCGCGCTTTTTCATGCGCTGCGAAGCGTCTGCGTCAGAACGAATGCTCGGGCCCGGGGAAGCTGCCGTCCTTGACGGCGCGCACATAGGCTTCGACCGCCGCGAAGATGCTCGGCTGGCCGTGCATGAAATCCTTCACGAAGCGCGGGCGCTTGCCGGGGAACACGCCGAGCATGTCGTGCAGCACGAGCACCTGGCCCGAGCAATTCGCGCCGGCGCCGATGCCGATCGTCGGCGTGGCGATCGATTGCGTCAGCTCCGAGGCGAGCAGCGTCGGCACCGCCTCGAGCACCATCAGCTGGCCGCCGGCCTGTTCGAGCGCCTTCGCGTCGCGCAGCAGTTGCGCCGCGCCGGCTTCCGTCTTGCCCTGCACCTTGAAGCCGCCGAACGCGTGCACCGATTGCGGCGTGAGCCCGAGGTGCGGGCACACCGGAATCGCGCGCTCGACCAGGAAGCGCACCGTGTCGGCCAGCCATTCGCCGCCCTCGAGCTTGACCATCTGCGCGCCCGCGCGCATCAGCTTCACCGAGCTCTCGAACGCCTGGGCCGGCGTGCCGTAGGTGCCGAACGGCAGGTCGGCCACGATCAGCGCGCGCGGCTGGGCGCGTGCGACGCAGGCCGTGTGATAGGCGATCTCGTCGAGCGTGACGGGCAGCGTGGTGGTCTGGCCTTGCAGCACGTTGCCGAGCGAATCGCCGATCAGCAGCACGTCGACGCCGGCGCGATCGAGCAGCGCCGCGAAGCTGGCGTCGTAGCAGGTCAGCATCGCGATCTTGTCGCCGGCCTCGCGCATCTGCTGCAGCTTCGGCACGGTAACGGCCGGTCGGCTCGATTCCTGGAGATAGGTCATGGGGAGATCCGGTTCGTGAGGAAACACGGGCGGCCGCCGACGCGCTTCAGCGGTCGGCGCCGCCCTTGACGAAGGATTCCTTGCGGCCGCGCATGGTTTCGATGCGCGTCATCAGCAGTGCAAGGTCGTCAGGCGAGTCGAGCGGATTCAGGTGTTCCGCCGCGACGGTGAGGACCGGCGTGCGGTCGTAGTGGTAGAAGAATTCGTTGTAGGCATCGCACAGCGATCGCAGGTAGGCGTCGCCGATCTGCAATTCCATCGGGATGCCGCGCTTCTGGATGCGCGCGTACAGCACTTCGGGGCTGGCCTGCAGATAGACGACCAGACCGGGCGCCGGGGCCGGCACGTCGATCCGTTCGGCGAGCGTGCGATACAACTGCCATTCGTCGTCGCCGAGCGTGAGCCGCGCGAAGATGTCGTTCTTCTGCGGCATGAAATCGGCCACCAGCGCGAGGCCGGCCGATTGCGCCGCGGCCAGCTCCTGCGCCTGCTGCGCGCGTTGCAGCGCGAACGACAGCTGCGCCGGCAGCGCGTAGCGCGCGCCTTCGCGGTAGAAGCGTTCGAGAAACGGGTTGTCCTGCGGGCGCTCGAGCAGCGTGCGCATCGCCCAGCGTTCGGCGATCAGTTGCGCGAGCGTGGTCTTACCGACGCCGATCGGCCCTTCGATCGCGATATGGCGATGCGGCGGACGCGAATCGGGCGGCGTGACGGTCAGCGGCGTTGCGTTCATTGGCAGCGGCTTTTGTCGTTCGCGGCCTTCATCGCCATCAGGCATTGGCAGGTCTGGACCTTCTCGATGCGCTGATCGGCCACGGCCGTGAGGAACGCCTGGGCGCTGCCGTGGATCGGAATCGCGAGCGCCGGATCGAGCTCGATCAGCGGCACCAGCACGAACGCGCGGCCCGTGAGGCGCGGGTGGGGCACCACCAGGTCGGGTTCGTCGATCGTGTGGTCGCCGTACAGCAGGATGTCGATGTCGAGCGTGCGCGGCGCGTTGTGGAACGGCCGCTCGCGGCCGAAGTGGTGCTCGATCTGCTGGCACAGCTTCAGCAGTTCGCGCGCCGGCAGCCGCGTCTCGATCTTGACCGCGCAGTTGTAGTAATCGTCGCCGCCCGCGTCGATCGGGGCCGTGCGATAAAGGCTCGATTTGCCGAGCACGGTGACCGCGCCGCACTGCTGCGCGAGGCAGACCACCGCATCCTTCAGTGCCTGGCGCGCATCGCCGAGATTCGCGCCGAGACCGAGATAAGCAACCGTCATGGCATCCACTTCCTGCGTCGTCCGGCGGCTCAGTCGTCCGCGTCCGCTGCCGGCGGCGCATCCGCAGCCGGTGCGGTGCCGTCGCCGGGCCGCCGGG
>NZ_JAAGPF010000151.1 GCF_017104645.1 Burkholderia sp. Ac-20379 | reverse complement strand
CCCGAGGCGCCCGCCTGCAGGAAGCGGCGGCGCGACAGCGCGGGGCGGGGCGCGGTGGCGCTGGAAGCCGCGCACGAGGCGGCGTGATCGGGGCAGGATGCGGAGCAGGACGGGTGGGCGGCGGCGCCGCTGCCGCCTCCGGCCTCGGGGGCGAGCGGTTTCGGATCGAGGGTCATCGGCGGGCTTCCGGTGTCGGTGCGGTATCGGGGGGCGGCGCGTCGCAGTGCGCGCGCCATGCCGATTAAACCGCGTCGCGCGAGCCGCCACTAGCCGCTGTTCGTTGCAAGAGGTGTGAAGGAAAACTCATCAATCGCGGCGGAAATCGTTTCGTCCACAACCAGATCGGCGTGGGGGACATGGCGCTATATGTGTAGAGATATTTCGAGATCCGATCGATTGGATGAGGCGGGGCAAGCGGCGTGCCTGGGGGCGGTGAATCGAGCGCGAGCGGTGTGGTGCTCGCTGGCTGTGGCGTCAGGTGGCCGTCATCGCGTTGCTGCCGTGGCGGCCTCGCGAGCCACGCGATTCTCGCCGCCGAAGCCGACGTGAATCGCAGGGAAATCGCCGAAGCGCGCGGCGGCGCGGCAACGGTAGATCGCGGCGGCGCGCGATGCATCGCGTGGACGAACCGCGGCGCCGACAGGACACGCCGCGGCCCGTTCCCCGCCTTGACAGCGGCGAGATGCAGCCCTTAATGTGCTCACGCGGTGCGATGGGCCAAGCGGACCTCGGGAGCACGCTTGATCGTTTCCCGAACGACGGGGTTACCCCGTCGTTGCAACGCACATGGCAATACGTCGCAGGAGCCTTGCTGCGCTTCGCGCAGGGCAGCTCCAGCCAGACCGGCACGTTGACTCATCGCTCCGCCCTCTCTCATGCGCCCCGGTACCCCGAAAACCATCGCGTTGCTCTGCGAAGCCATGCTGGCCGGCGAGCCCGAGCCGGCCGCCGTCGCCGCGCGGCTGGTGCTGGCCTGCAATCGGCACGAACGCTGGATGGAGGCGCTCGCGCAACTCGCCGTGGAACGCTTCGCGCGCGTCTGGCGCGACACCGAACCGGACGAGCTGGCCAGCCTGTTCGCGCTCGCGGCGCCGTTCCCGCCGGGCTGGTCGGCGCGGGACCTGCCCGCCATCGCGCGCATCGTGCGCCGCGCGCCCGAGCAGCAACTGCCGCCGCCGCGTCTTGTCCATCTCGATCTGCCGAGCCTGCCGACCTTGCGCGCGCTGGCCGACTGGCTCGAACTCTCCGATGAGGATCTGGCCTGGCTTGCCACGCGATGGCGTGTCGCGCCGCACGAAGCTGCCTCGCCGCTCCACCACTACCGGTATCACGTCCGGGAAAAACCGGACGGCCGGCATCGGCTGATCGAGCAGCCCAAGCCGCTGTTGCGCATGGCGCAGCACACGCTGCTGCACGGGCTGCTCGACCGGGTGCCGCCGCACGAGGCCGCGCATGGTTTTCGGCGCGGCCGCAACATCGTCTCGTTCGCCGCGCCGCACGCCGGCCAACCGCTCGTGATTCGCCTCGACTTCGAGGATTTCTTCGGCTCCGTGACCGAGGCGCGCGTGCACGGCCTGTTCCGGACGCTCGGCTATCCCGTGGCCGTCGCGCAGGCGCTCAGCGCGCTGGCCACCCACCGCGTGCCGAGCCGGCTGTTCGACGTGGGCGACCTGAAGGGGAAATTCGACTGGCATGCGCAGCAGCGGCTGCGCGCGCGGCATCTGCCGCAAGGGGCCGCCACCTCGCCGGCGCTGGCCAACCTGTGCGCGTTCCGGCTCGACGTGCGGCTGGCCGCGCTGGCGCGCGGCTTCGGCGCAAGCTATACGCGCTATGCCGACGATCTGGCCTTTTCGGGCGGCGACAAGCTGAAAAGCGTGGCCCGCGACTGGCCGCTGTGGGTGGCGCGAATCGCCAGGGAGGAGGGGTTTGCAGTCCGCTCGCAGAAGACGCGCGTTCTGCGGAACAACATGCGCCAGCAACTGGCCGGCGTGGTGGTGAACCGGCATCCGAACCTGTCGCGAGAACGCTTCGATCTCCTGAAGGCCATGCTGACCAACTGCGTGCGGCATGGCCCCGCCTCGCAGAACCGCGACGGCCGCGCCGATTTCCGCGCCTCGCTGGCCGGCCACGTGGCGCATGCCACGATGTTGAATGCCGCGCGCGGGGCCAAGCTGAAAGCGATTTTCGATCGGATCGATTGGACGCGCGGCTGACGCGTCGCCGTGAAGGTGGCCCGCACCGCGCTCAGAGCAGGCCCCGGAGCAGCACCGCCACCCCTTCCCAGGCGCCACCGCAACCGGCGGCGCGGCAGCGCGCGTCGGGATCCGCCAGAAGGTGGCCGCTGGCGTCGCTGACCGCGCTCGAGTGGCGCAGAAAGTACGCGGCGCTGTCCTGCAACGGATCGAGCCCATCGTTCGGGACGTCGATCCACAGGCCGTTTTCGGTATTCAAGCGGGCCGACAGCGAATCGAAATTGAAACTGCCGAGGTAGTAGCGATGGCCGTCGATGCGGATCAGCTTGGCGTGCATCATGCGGTTCTCCCGGTCGGCATATTCGCGCACGTCGATCCCGGCCTTCACCAGGCCCGGCAGATCGTCGGCATAGGCGCGCCCGACGGCGGGGAATTCCTGCGTGACGCTCGCCAGCGAGGCGCTCACCAGGATCACGTGCACGCCTTCGCGCTGCTTGCGTTGCAGCGCTTCGCGCAGTTCCGGCACCAGCAGCAGGTAGGGGTTGACGATCAGGATCTCGTGCTGCGCCGTGGCGAACGCGTGCAGCATGTCCTGCAGCGTGCCCGGCGAGCGCTTGTCGGGCCAGTCGTGGACATAGCGCAGGCGATCGCAGGCGATCGGCGTCAAGGCGGGGTCGGCATCCGCCCCGCGATCGCTGGTGGGATCGGCGGCGGCAGGCGCATCGGGCGCGAGCGCGTCCGTCGCGCCGGTTGCGGCGTCGAGCGGCGCCAGCAGCCATTCGCGCCAGTAACGGATGCGCGCCGGGTCCAGCGTCAGATACCCGCGCGAGGTGCGATAGGGGCTGTCGACTTCGAGGAATTTTTCCGGCTCGGGGCGAACCGCTTGCGGGCTATGCCAGAACAGCGCGAAATGCCGGTGCATGGCGTGCAGCGAGGACGCTTCCTGGCCGGCGTCGCCCGACACCATCAGATCGCGCTCGCTGAGCCAGTTGCGGAAGCTCTCGTCCCAGATCGACGTGCTGCCGATCACGGCCGTGTCGCCCACCAGGAACAGCTTGTCGTGCATGCGATGCGGAAGCTCGACGAGATCCGATCGCGGATGGAAGATCCGGAGGTCGATGCCCGGCGCCACCTCGTGCAGGGCGACCACGAGCTCGTTCTCGAACGGGAAGTGCGGCTCGGGGCCGATGCCGTCGATCAGCAGCTTGACCGGCACGCCCCGGCGCGCGGCCTCGACCAGATGACGCAGCACCACGCCGCCGGTCTGATCGATTTCGAAGATGTAGGCCAGGATGCGGATCTGTTCGGTGGGCGTGGCATGGTCGATCAGCGCGATCCGCGACTGCATCAGCTGGTCGTCCTTCAGGCTGGCGACGAAGTCGACGCATTGGGCGCGGCTGGGCTGCGCGAAAGCCAATGCGCATGCCAGGGATGCCAGAGCGAGCGCCAGTTTTTTCGTTGTGATCATGGGGTGGCGAACGGGGGCGATGCGTTTCGGGCCCTGCGTCCTTGACGGTGGTGTCGCGTGGGTGCGGTCAAGCGGCTCGCCGTTGCTGCGAGAACGTGAATGGAACGGCCAGCCCGAGAGGGGCCGTGGAAAGACATCGGCGCACGCTAACGCGAGGCGTTCCGGAATGGCAGATTGTCGCCGATGTGACCTGACTGAATCGTTACAATGGCCCGGATTTTCAACAGCACCGAATGCGAGACATGCTGACGTCTTATTTCTGGAGCGGCGACGCGATCCGCAGTCGACGCATCAGCGACATCGTTCTAACGGGCACGGTCGACGTGCCGGTTCCCACCGCGCGCGTGCTGGCGGATTGGGAACGGGAGACCTCGTCGCAGCTCGTCCTGGAAGCCGGGGACGTGGAAGTCATGCCGCTGGGGCGAACGCAGGCGCGCTGGCCGGACTACCGGCGCTGCGTGCAGGCCATGTCCGACTGGACGGGCGCGCAAGGGCTGCCCGGCGTGCTGGCCGCCAGCGACATCGCCCTCATGGCCTGTCGCGGCGCGCGGTACCACCACGACGGCATGCAATATGGCGGCGCGGCCTTCTGCAACCTGTTCCTGAGCGAGGATCGTGGGCTGGACTTGCATTTTCCTTCCACGGGGCGGCGCATTCCCCTGGTTCGGGGAACGGCCGTGATATTCGATACCGGTCAGCCTCATGGCGTCATTCGGCGCGGCAGCAGCGGTTTTCATGCGGACGACTTCGCGCCCGATCGGGATTGCGTTCAGATATTCCTGACCTGGGAGCTGCCGATCGAAGATGCCCATGTCGGGCAGGCGCTCGAGGTCGTCTTCGATGTCGATCCATCGACCGCGCGGCAACTGGATGAGGAGCAAGTCTGGTTGGACGGCGCACCGGCCGCCTTGTGCGCGGAATCGGGGCGCTGGCAGCGGGCCGGCTGATTCGGATACCGACGTCGGCCGGCTGCTTCAACAACGATTCCACCCGACAAATAAAAACGCCAACCCGGCCGGGTTGGCGTTTTGCACGCGGGGCAGTGCAAATCAGAACTGATTCATCGTGTTGTCCTTGCCCGCCGCCTTCAGGGCCGCTTCGCCGCTGAAGTATTCCTTGTGATCGTCGCCGATATCCGAGCCGGACATGTTCTGGTGCTTGACGCACGCGATGCCCTGACGGATTTCCTTGCGCTGCACGCCCGCCACGTAACCCAGCATGCCTTGGTCGCCGAAGTATTCCTTCGCGAGGTTGTCGGTCGAGAGCGCAGCCGTGTGGTACGTCGGCAGCGTGATGAGGTGGTGGAAAATCCCGGCTTCGCGCGAGGCATCGGCCTGGAACGTGCGGATCTTTTCGTCCGCGGCCTGCGCCAGTTCGCTCTCGTCGTATTCCACGCTCATCAGTTGCGCGCGATCGTAGGACGAGACGTCCTTGCCCGCCGCCTTCATCGCGTCGTAGGTCTGCTGACGGAAGTTCAGCGTCCAGTTGAACGATGGGCTGTTGTTGTACACCAGCTTGGCGTTCGGGATGACCTTGCGAATCTCGCTGACCATGCCGCCGATCTGCGCGATATGCGGCTTTTCGGTTTCGATCCACAGCAGGTCGGCGCCGTTTTGCAGCGCGGTGACGCAATCCAGCACGCAGCGCGCTTCGCCCGTGCCGGCGCGGAACTGGAACAGGTTGCTCGGCAGGCGCTTGGGGCGCAGCAGCTTGCCGTCGCGCTTGATGACGACGTCGCCGTTGCCGAGCGCGTCGGCCGAGAGTTCCTCGCAATCGAGGAACGCGTTGTACTGGTCGCCCAGGTCGCCCGGCGCGTTGGTCACGGCGATCTGCTTGGTCAGGCCCGCGCCCAGCGAATCGGTACGCGCCACGATGATGCCGTCGTCCACGCCCAGTTCGAGGAAGGCGTAGCGGATCGCGCGGATCTTCGCGAGGAAATCCTCGTGCGGCACGGTGACCTTGCCGTCCTGGTGGCCGCACTGCTTTTCGTCGGACACCTGGTTTTCGATCTGGATGCAGCACGCGCCCGCTTCGATGAACTGCTTGGCCAGCAGGTAGGTGGCTTCCGCGTTGCCGAAGCCCGCGTCGATGTCGGCGATGATCGGCACGATGTGCGTGACGTGGTTGTCGATCTTCGCCTGGATGGCGTCCTTCTCCGCGCCCTGGGCGGCGTCCAGTTGGCGGAACAGGCCGCCCAGTTCACGGGCGTCGGCCTGGCGCAGGAACGTGTACAGCTCGCGGATCAGCGCGCTGACGGCGGTTTTCTCGTGCATCGACTGGTCGGGCAGCGGGCCGAACTCGGAGCGCAGCGCGGCCACCATCCAGCCCGACAGGTACAGGTAGCGACGCTCGGTGCTGTTGAAGTGCTTCTTGATGGAGATCATCTTCTGCTGGCCGATGAAGCCGTGCCAGCAACCGAGCGACTGCGTGTATTTCGCCGGATCGGCATCGTAGGCGGCCATGTCGGCGCGCATGATCTTCGCCGTGTAGCGGGCGATGTCGAGGCCGGTCTTGAACTTGTTCTGCGCGCGCATGCGGGCCGCGTATTCCGGGCTGATCGCGTTCCAGGCGCTGCCTTGCTGCTCTTTCAATCCGGCGATTGCCTGGATGTCGTCTTGATATTGGGCCATGAGTATCTCCTGAGAGGGAAGCGTGGGTAACCGGGTAGTCCGTGAACTGCATGACTTAATACTAGCGCCGCTTGCCGCACTGCAGTATCTACTCTTATATAAGACATAAGACAAAATTAATCGTTATTTTTCAATGGGTTGCGTTTTGCTTTTTGCGATGCAAAACCGGTTCTCAGGAGGCAGAACGACGCGCTGGAAAAAAATCGGCGCGAATTCCGCAAAGTGAAATGGGCTTTCGGCTGTTGGAGTGGATGCCCGTCCTCGGTTGCGCGGATCCCTCCCGGAACCGTGGCGCCAACCGCACCCGCCCTCGTCGCAATTCCACCAATCCCCGTCGCATCCCCGCAAAAGTCAAAAATCCCCGCTTCCGTTAGCACGCAATGAGGCATGCGGCATTCGCGTGCCGGCTCCCGCGCGCGATGCCCGGGCCGTCGTTTCCCGCTGTTCGCAGGCGGTGCGTGCCACGCCGCGCCTGCGCCTTTCCTGGCCGACCATGTTTCGAACCCTCACGATCCGCGGCGGGCTCGCCGCCACGATTGCCGGCTGCACGGCGCTCCTGATGCTGGTGATCGCGGCGGCGGCGTTCGCGCTCGTCAAGAGCAACGGCGCGCTCGACGCGATGTACCGCGACGACACCGCCTCGGTGGTGCACCTGAAGACCAGCTCGGAGCGGATGCTGATGATGCGTGTCGGCCTCGGCAACGTCGAACAGATCATCAGCGCGGGCAAGCCGGCGGCCGACGAGATCCGCCGCCTGCATGCGCTGCTCGACGAAAGCAACCGCGAGCTGGCCGCCTACCGCGCGCTGCACCAGCCCGACGCGGCCGAAAAGGCGCTGCTCGACGCGCTGCTCGCGAAGCGCGAGCGGCTGCTGTCGCAGGCGTTCGAGAAGGGCCTCAAGCAGCTCGACAGCGACAACCTGGTCGACTTTCTCGGCACCCAGCGCGACATGCCGGCGGCGTGGTTCGACGAATACCAGCAGGCGCTGACGGCGCTGGAGGCGCTGCAGGTCGAGCGCCAGCGCGCGCGCTACGAGCAGGCGGCGCGCCGCTTCGGCATGGCGCTGACGGCGTTCGGCATCGCCGGGGTGGTGGCGCTGGTGGCGGGTTTCGTCGCGCATCGCGGGCTGACGCGCGCGATCGTGCGGCCGATCGATGCGGCGGTCGCGCATTTCGCGAAGATCGCGGCGGGCGACCTGACGGGGCGCATCGACACCGGTCGCGGCAACGAGATGGATCGCCTGCTCGGCGCGCTCAACGAGATGCGGCAGCGTGTGGCGGGCGTGGTCAGCGAGGTGCGCGCGGGCACCGATGCGATCCGGCTCGACGCGCGCGACATCGCGGGCGGCAACCGCGATCTGTCGTCGCGCGCGGGCGAGCAGGCCTCGTCGCTGCAGCAGGCGGCGGCCAGCATGGAGCAACTGACGGCGACGGTGCGCCAGAACGCCGACAACGCCCACGACGCAAGCGAACTGGCGACGCGCGCGTCCGACATCGCGTCGCGCGGCGGCGAGGTGGTCAGGCAGGTGATTCGCACCATGGATTCGATCTCGGACAGCTCGACGCGCATCGTCGGCATCGTCGGCGTGATCGAATCGATCGCATTCCAGACCAATATCCTGGCGCTGAACGCGGCGGTGGAAGCGGCGCGCGCGGGCGATCAGGGGCGCGGCTTCGCGGTGGTGGCGAGCGAGGTGCGCCAGCTCGCGCAGCGCTCGGCGGCGGCGGCCAAGGAGATCAAGGAACTGATCGCGGCGTCCACCACCAATGTGGGCGAGGGCAGCGCGCTGGTGATGCGCGCCGGCGCGACCATGGACGAGATCCTGCAGGCGGTGCGCAGCGTCAACGCGATCATGGCGGACATCAGCCTGGCGTCGCGCGAGCAGTCGTCGGGCATCGAGCTGGTCAACGCGTCGGTGGTGCAGATGGAGGCCAGCACCGCCCACAACGCGGCGCTGGTGGAAACGGCGTCGGCCACCTCGGCTTCGCTCGAGCGGCAGAGCGAAAGCCTGCACGCGGCCGTGTCGTGGTTCCGCGTGGCCGAAGGCGGGGTGGCCTGAGGCGGCAGCGTTCCGGCTGGGGCGGCGTCGATCGGAGCGCGAAGGCGGCGCGGCTCGATGCGGCTCGACGCGGTCTGGCGTGGCTCGATGTGGTGCGGTGCGACGTGGTCCGGCGCAGCTCGATGCGGTGTGATGTGGTCCCGGCGGCTCGATGCGGTGCGACGTGGTTCGGCGGCTCAATGCGGTGCGACGTGGTCTGACGTGGCCCCGACGTGCCCCGACGCGCCCCAACGCCGTCCGCCGCAGCCAGACTCGGCCTGACTCGGCCGCGCGCCGCTTCCCTCAGAACTTGTGGCGCATGCCGATCCCGACCACCGTCTGCTGATTGGTGGCGGACGGCGTCTGCCCGCTGACGTCGGCGCCGAGCCCCGAGCCGTCCGGCGCGATGCGCTCGTAGCTGACCTGCGCGTAGAGATCGGTCGTCTTCGACAGCAGGTAATCGGCCTGTACCGACACCTCGTGCCAGTGCGGACGATGGCCGCCCGTCGCGTTCGAGATCGCGCCCTGCGTGTAGGTGTACTCGCCGTTCAGGTTGAACGCGGGCGTCAGCAGGTAGCGCGCATTGACCTCGTAGTTGCTGAAGCTCGCGCCCTGGCCGTTCTGCGCGAGGCCCAGGCCGTTCGCGCCGTTGATGGTGGCGAGGCCGCCCAGTTGCGTACGGGTCCAGACGAAGCCGAGCAGCGCCTGGCCCAGCCGGTAGTTGACGCCCGCGCCGTAGGTGCGCTGCAGCGCCGCCACGAAGGTGCGTTCGCTCAGCGTGATCGCGCCGTTGGTGTTCGCGCTGCCGCCGTTGTTGGCCTGGATGTAGCCGGCCGCCACCGTCAGCGGGCCGGTGCGATACGATGCGCCCGCGCTGTAGACGCGGTTGTCGCTGAAGCCGCCGGCCTCGTTCGAGAACGCGTAGAGCGTGCCGAACGTCAGGCCGTGGAAATCGGGGCTGGCGTACTTGACGGCGTTGTTCACGCGGAACGAGTTGTTCAGGTTGTCGTTGTCGTACGGGTGCGCCGACAGGTTGTTGCCGCCCGGGTGATGGCCCGTGAAGCTCAGCGGCGCGAGATAGTCGACCAGCGCGTCGTACTGGCGGCCGAACGTCAGCGTGCCGAGATCGCGGTTCGCGAGGCCCGCCCACGACTGGAAGCCGAACAGCCGCCCGCCCTGGCGCAGCGAGCCGTTCATCACGCTGAAGCCGTTCTCGAGCGTGAACACCGCCGCGGTGCCGCCGCCCAGATCCTCGCGCCCGGCGAAGCCCCAGTGGCTGCCCGTCACCGAGCCGCTGGCCGCCTGGAACTGCTTGTTGCCGCCGGCGTTGCTCGTATATACGAGCCCGGCGTCGATGATGCCGTACAGCGATACGCTGCTCTGGGCATGCGCCGCGCAGGTGGTCAGGGCCGCACAGGCGGCGACGGCGAGGGTCGTCTGCTTCATGGATGTCTGTCGTCGGAAAGGAACAGCGAGGGTCGGGCGCCGGTGGCGGCGCGGCAAAGTCCGGTGTCGCGGAATGGCCCGGCCGGCGGACGCTGCGGGCAGCGAAACCGGCCAAAACGGCGTGCTATATTCCGAAACACGAACGATTTCTATTTACAGCGCGAGACTCTAAGGGCCGCTTGTAATGGCGATGTGTTGGCGCCAGGCCTTTTTGTAATGGATTGCGTTGGCGCGACCCTCGCGCTTTCCCCAGACATGACGATGGATCAGATCCTGGTCGTCGACGACGACCCCCATATCCGGCAACTGCTGCAGGATTACCTGCGCGACATGGGCTACCAGGTGCAGGTGGCCAGCGACGGTGCGCAGATGAAGCAGATCCTGCGGCGCGCCGCCATCGATCTGATCGTGCTCGACCTGATGCTCGACGGCGAGGACGGCCTCGACATCACGCGCGACCTGCGCCGCGAGCAAGGCGTGCCGATCATCATTCTGTCCGCGCGCGGCGGCCTGCTCGACCGGATTCTCGGCCTCGAGATGGGCGCCGACGACTACCTGCCCAAGCCGTTCGATCCGCGCGAGCTGGTGGCGAAGATCAAGGTGGTGCTGCGCCGCACGCGGGCCATGCCCGGCGAGCGCACGTCCGACGCCAGCGCCTGGATCCGCTTCGCCGGCTGGCGGCTCGACACGCGCATGAAGCAACTGCTCGCACCGGACGGCCTGGTGGTGTCGCTGGGCGGCTCCGACTACCGCACGCTGCGCACGCTGCTCGACCATCCGAACCGGCCGCTGTCGCGCGAATTCCTGCTCGACCGCGTGTTCGACAAGGGCCTCACGCCGCTCGACCGCTCGATCGACGTATGCGTGAGCCGGCTGCGCCAAACCCTCAACGACGACGCCCGCAAGGCCACGCTGATCCGCACCGTGCGCAACGAGGGCTACATGCTGGTGGCCGAGGTGGGCCACGAGGCGTGACGCCTTTCAAGCGTCCCACGCCATGATGGCGCGGCCGGTGTGAAGAAAACGTCAACGCGCGGCGGGCAGATCGTTTCGCCCGCCGCCGCTATCGCCCTGCCTCAGCCGGCCAGCACGTCCTTCAGGTAGACCCCGCCGGACAGCGCGGCCTTGACCTGCCGCGTCGGCTCGTCCACCAGCACTTCCTCCTCGCCGGCTTCCACCGCGTCGAGCGCCAGGCGGATCACGTCCTCGGGGCGCGCCTTCGGCACGTCGAACGCGCGGATCATGTCGGTGTCGATGTAGCCGGCATGGAAGCCCGTCACCAGCGTGCCCTGCGCGCGCAGCTCGTGGCGCAGGCCGTTGGTCAGCGCCCACGCGGCCGCCTTGCTGACGCCGTAGCCCGCGATCATCGGCGTGTTCGCCCAGCTCAGGATCGACAGCATGTTCAGCAGCGCGCCGCCGCCGTTGCGCCCGAGGATGCCGGCGAACGCGCGCGTCACGTTCAGCATGCCGATCAGGTTGGTGTCCAGTTGCGCGTGCAGCACGGCCGGGCCTTCGTCCGACAGCAGGCTGCCGAGCCGGCCGATCCCCGCGTTGTTGATCAGCACCGTGACGTCGCCGCAATCGCGCGCGGCCGCCTCGGCCTGCGCGGCGTCCGTCACGTCGAGCCGCACCGGCGTCACGCCGGGCAGCGTCACCGTCGACGGGTCGCGCGCCGCCGCGTAGACCTTCTTCGCGCCGCGTGCGAGCGCTTGTTTCGCGAGTTCGAGGCCCAGGCCGCGATTCGCGCCCGTGATGAAAACCACCGCACCTTCGAGTTTCATGGGAAGCATCCTTTCGCGCCGAGCGCGTCTACATTGATATGACGATCATCATATTTTTGGGCGAACCCGGGCGCCGGCCGTGATCGTCGTCGGCCGGCGCGGAAAACGGAATCAGGCGGGGGCGTAGCGCTGCAGCAGTTCGCGCTTCGCGGCGGCCAGCACGGCGCGGCCGGCGTCGTTGTCGCCTAGCGTGCGGGCCAGTTGCAGCGCGCCGAGCAGGGTGCTGACGATGGCCCAGGCGGCGTCGGCCGCGAGGCCGTCCGGCAGCGCCCGCTGCACGTGGCGGTGGAGGTGCTGCACGACCTGCCGCGACGCGCCGACCACCGCCTCGGACTGGATCGGCATCTCCGAGGACAGCGCCGCCACCGCGCAGCCTTGCTCGCGGTCGGCGATCACGCCCTCGTACAGGTAGGTTTCGATCATCGCGCGGAACGGGGCGACGCCCGCCGCCACCAGCCGGGCCGCCTGCGCTTCCATCGCGGCGATGCTGTCGCAGGCCGCCTGATCGATCGCGGCGCACAGCAGCGCGTCGCGCGACGCGAAGTGCGCATAGAAGCCGCCGTGCGTGAGGCCGGCTTCCTTCATCACGTCGGCGATGCCCACGCCATGAAACCCGGCGCGCCGCACGGCGCGGCTGCCGACATCGAGGATGCGTTCGCGGGTGGCTTCCTTGCGGGATTGGGCGGCGGTCGGTTTCATCGGCAGCTTCATATGATGATCATAATATGACGTGCATCATATGAGATGGATCGTGGCCGTGCAAGCGGTTTTTGAGGGGGCCGAACGAGCGGGCGCGACGGCTTGGCGGGCCGGTTTCTGCCTGGCGTCAACACGCGCGGGCGTCCGGCATGGGGGCCGTTTTCCCATTTTTGTTACCGAACGTTTCAAGCTGGCCCGCTTCTTGCCCTTATGTATCGCCCTTTGAGCTCCAATCGCCCGCAGCGCCAAGTGGGCCGGGCGTTTGGCCGTAACCAGGCGGCATGCCGAATTACCAAGGCGCCGAGTCGAGATGTAACTTTTACAAAAAGGAAGAGACCAATGAACGAAGCTCTGTTAGTGCGGTTGGTTGCCGTCGCACTGTTCGCGATGGTGTGCTGGTCGATGTGGGATGCCCTCCGGGTTGCCGTGCGCAGCCCGCTCGAAGGCGCGCTGCGTCGCACCCAGACGGTGTTCCGCCTGATGCGGGCGGTGATCTACGCGGCGCTGCTGTATGTGCTGTCGGCGTGGGGCGCCTACGAAGCCTGGTTCGCCACCTCGGTGGTGTCGTGGACGCTGGCCACGCTGCTGGTGACGGGCGCGACCACCGGCTGCTATTTCGGCTGGTGCTTCCTGACCGTGCGGCCGCCGGCCTGAGCGGACCCGCGGCGGCACGGCGGGCTTCGCGCCCGCGTGCCGCCTCCCGAACGTTTCGGCGCATCCGCGCCGCGCCCCATGCCTCTGCCTCATCCACAGGATTCCCGATGATCGCCACGCAGTCCGCACACGATGTCCTCTCGGCGCTTGCGCGCGCCGGCTTCGAATTGAATCTGCCGCTGTCGGTCGCGCCGCGGCGCGAGGATCGCGATTACCGCGCGCTGGTGGCGGCGGGCCGGATCGGCCTGAACCTGCCGGCCAGCGCCTGGGTGGACAGCGAGATGTGGGCGGTGGTGGCCGCCTACGTGAACGTGCACGGGCTGGTGCCGATCCGCGAGCTGCAGGCCGGCAAGCTGCGCTTGACGCCGTTCGAAACCGGTGCGGCCAACGACGTGATCGCGCTCGCCGAACGGATCGCGTCGCTGGCGGTGGCGCCGCTGGCCGCCGCGCCGGGCCTGCGCGCGGCCTGATCATGGGATCCGCCATGAAGCGACGCCCGCTGAACCGCTCGCAACTGCTGCCGCTGCCGGCCGACTATCTGCGCCGCGTGCGCCTGCGCCATCACATCGCGCTGGCGTCGCTGCGCGGCGCGCAGGCCGCGCCGGAGCAACTGGCGCTGCTGCTGAGCACGGTGCAGATCGCCTATCTGCTGCGCTCGCCGGCTGCTGCCGCGCTCGCCGCGTTGCAGGCGGCCGAGGCCGCCGAAGCCGTTGCGATGGGCGAGGGCGGCGGCGCTTGCGACCCGCGCGACATCGGCGACGAAGCCGCGCCGTACCGCCGCGCCGAGCGTGCGATCGAGCAGTGCTACGTGCGCCTGAGCGACGGCGCGGCCGATCTGCTGCACGACGACGAGCGCCGCGAACTGGAGCGGCTGATGACGGCGTTCGACGCGCGGCTCGCCACGCTGCCGACGCAACGCTATCTCGACGCGCAGGCCGAGCTGCATCACTACGTGTTCACCGGCCGCTCGCCGATTCCGGCGGCGCACGCGTAAGCGGCCCGGGTGCCGCCATCGCATTGAAAAAAATCGCGCCGCCGGGCGGCGCACGAGACACTCGAGTTCGACGAATCAAGGTTCCCGCATGACCGCAAAACCGATGCTGTATCCGCGACCGGAGGCCCCGCGCCGTATCGACGGCGTGGTGTTCCATCTCGCCCTGAACGGCGGCTGGCTGGAGACGGTGGGCACGCCGTTCGAGTGCCGCGGCCGCATCTGGGCCGTGCACCGCTCGCCGCTGTTCGCGCCCGATGGCCATCCGCGCTACACCGTGTCCGACGTCGAAACCGGCCGCAGCCTGCGCCGCGTGCTCGAACCGACGATCGACGCCGCGCGCGTGCTGGCCACCACCGTGATCGACGCGATGCCGTCGCCGGTGTGGACCAAGATGGTCAGCCATCGCCCCGTGGCGGCCGTGCTGGCCGCGTGAGCACGGATCGCCGCCGCGCACTCGCGTGTCCGGGAATCCGCGCGCCGCGCGGATAACCCGCCGCCGGGCGCGGTATTTGCTGCGCAAGATAAAGACCGGCGGCGCGCGCTGCGCACGTTAGAATCGCGGGACTCAAACGCCGCTGCGACCATCGGGCGCGCCTGTGCCCGGGTTCACCGGGACTGCCTTCGACATCTGAACGACTGAACATGATCCAGGACGAATCCGCGCCGCAACATCCGGCGCCCGACCCGCAATCGAGCACGCCGTCCGGGGCGTTCGCGCCGCGCGATGCGGTGTTGCCCGAGAACGTGGATACGGGGGTGCCGGGTCTCGACGAGATCCTCGGCGGCGGTTTTGTGCGTGGCGGCCTTTACCTGATCGAAGGCATGGCCGGCGCGGGCAAGACCATCCTGTCGAGCCAGATCGGTTTCCACCGCGTCAAGCGCGGCGAGCGCGTGCTCTACATGACGCTGATCGCCGAATCGCACGACAAGCTGCTCGGCCACCTGAGCGGGCTCGAATTCTTCGATTCGGCCGCCGTCGCCCAGCAGATGATGTTCGTGTCGGGCTACCACGAGCTGATGAAGGACGGCCTCGACGGTTTCCTGAAGCTGATCGCCGCGAGCCTCGCGAATTACCGCCCGGGCCTGTTGATCATCGACGGCTTCCGCAGCGCGCGCGAATTCAGCGAAACCGAGCTGTCGCTGTCGAAGTTCATCCACGAGCTCAACGCGCTGGTGGCGGCGATGGGCTGCACCACGCTGCTGCTCGCGCCGCTATCGGGCAACGAGCCGCACCCGGAACACACGCTGGTGGACGGCCTGATCGAGCTGAACCGCTACAGCGACGGCATGCGCCGCGCGCGCGAGATCGAAGTCCACAAGATGCGCGCGCGCAATCACATGCTCGGCAAGCATTTCTTCCGCATCACCGGCCGCGGCCATGCGATGTATCCGCGCCTCGAGGCGCGCTACGCGAACCTCGAGGACGAAAGCGACCTGCGCCAGCGCCTGGGCACCGGCCTGCCGCATCTCGATCATCTGCTCGGCGGCGGCTTCGTGCGCGGCTCGACCACCACGCTGATCGGCCCGGCCGGCGTCGGCAAGACGCTGCTCGCGCTGCAGTTCCTGCAGGCCGGCGTCGAGCGCGGCGAGAAGGTGGTGTATCTGGGCTTCTACGAATCGCCGCAGCGGCTGGTCGGCAAGGCCGAAACCGTGGGCATCCGCCTGCGCGAGGGCTTCGCCGACGGGCGGCTGATCATGCAATGGCAGCCCGCCGTCGAACTCGAAGTGGACGAACTGGCCGCCACCACGCTCGACCTGATCCGCCGCTCGGGCGCGCATCGGCTCGTGATCGACGGCATGGAAGGCTTCCGCGATTCGGCGCTGCGGCCCGCGCGTTTCGGGCTGTTCCTGAACGCGTTCACGCACGCGCTGCGCGATTCGGGCATCACCACGCTGCTGACCGAGGAACTGCCGCTCTACGCGGATCCGGCGCACGGCAAGGGCATGCGGCTGTCGGCGCTGACCGAGAACCTGATCCTGCTGCGCTACGTGGAGGCCGACGGCCGCCTGCGGCGCATGGTGTCGGTGGTCAAGCAGCGCGAGAGCGCCCACGACACCTCGCTGCGCGAGCTGATCATTACCGGCGAGGGCCTCGACGTCACCCCGAACGCGATCGGCGCATCGGGCCTGCTGTCGTCGCAGGGGCTGACGACCATGCTGCACCGGCCGATGACGGATGGCTAGCCGGAGATGAAAACCATCCTGGTCGTGGACGACGAGTTCGACATGCTGACCGTGTGGCGTCTGCTGCTGGAGCAGTGTGGCTACGCGGTCGTCACGGCGTCGAACGGTGCGATCGCGCTCGACCGCATCCGGGAAACCCTGCCGGATCTGATCGTTACCGATTACATGATGCCGGTGATGTCGGGCGTCGAATTGTGCGCGGCGCTGGCGGCCGATGCGCGCTGGCAGGCGATCCCGGTGATCTTCTGCAGCGCGGCGCTCGAATTCCCGCTGGCGCACAATCCGGCGATCGATTACGCGCGCAAGCCGCTGTCGTTCGACACGCTGCACGCGATGATCCGGCGGCGTCTCGGCGAGGATGCGGCCGGCTGAGCCCGCCGATTCGCCGAGCCCGCCGATTGTTGGCTTGCAGATGAATAAAACGTGCGCCGATGGCGCGACCGTGAGATAGTCGCGCTATCGCCGGCGCCGTACCGTAACCGGTGCGCTGCCCGATCCATCCGCCGCTTTTCATGCCGCTCGCGGCGGAGTCCAACCGAGGAACCGATTCCCATGCCGGACGACCCCAGACTGGCCGATGCCGCTTCCGCATCGCCGTCCCCCGCCATGGCCGGGCGCGCGGCAGCGCCCGCCGCTTCCGATTCCGCCCATCCGGCGATTCCGGCCGTGCTGGCCAGCCTGCGCGCCGCCACCGGCGAGCAGCACGAACACCTTCACCATCTGATGCCGCTGTCGGCGCAATCGGCCGATCTGCGCGATTACCTCGCGCATCTGCGCGTACTGCGCGCGTGGCTCGCGCCGCTCGAACCGTGGCTCGCCGCGTGCGGCGACGGCCCCGCCGCGCAGTCGCATGCGGCCGCGTTGCCGCCCGTCAGCCGCCTCGCCTTGATCGATGCCGATCTGGCCGTGGCGCCGCACGACGCCGTGCCG
>NZ_JAAGPF010000150.1 GCF_017104645.1 Burkholderia sp. Ac-20379 | reverse complement strand
GGTGGCCGACCCGATGGCCGAACAGGTGCCGTTCCACGGCGAGCATCAGGCCGGCATCGTGACGCCGCAGCAGTCGCATACCTATGTCGCCGCGTTCGACATCGCCACCGACAAGCGCGCGGAGCTGATCGCGCTGTTGCGCGCGTGGACCGACGCGGCGGCCCGCATGCCGCGCGGCGAACCGGCCGGCGCGCTGGCGGTGCCCGACGGACAGGCCGCGGGCGATTCGGGCGAGACGATCGGGGTGGGCCCGGCCGCGCTGACGCTGAGCTTCGGGTTCGGCCCGGGCCTGTTCGCCACGGCCGACGGTCACGACCGCTTCGGCCTCGCGAGCCGCCGGCCGGCCGCGCTGGTCGATCTGCCGCGTTTCAACGGCGATCAGCTGGTGGCCGAGAAAACCGGCGGCGATCTGCTCGTGCAGGCCTGCGCGAACGATGCGCAGGTGGCGTTCCACGCGGTGCGCCAACTGGCGCGGCTCGGCTATGGCGCGATCCGCATGCGCTGGGGGCAGGCCGGTTTCCTGACCGGCGCGCGCGGGCAGACGCCGCGCAACCTGATGGGCTTCAAGGACGGCACCAACAACCCGTCGCCGCGCGATCCGGCCGCCATGCAGCGCTTCGTGTGGGCCGGCGCGGCCGATGCGCCGTGGATGGCGGGCGGCACCTACACGGTGGTGCGCCGCATCCGCATCACGCTCGAACACTGGGACCGCACCGATCTCGCGTTCCAGGAGCAGGTGTTCGGCCGCCACAAGGTGAGCGGCGCGCCGCTCGGCGGACGCGGCGAGTTCGATGCGCTCGACCTGAAGGCCGAGGATGCCGACGGCAATCCGGTGATTGCGCAGGGCTCGCACGTGCGGCTGTCGAATCAGGCCAGCAACGACGGCGCGCAGATCCTGCGTCGTTCGTACTCCTACAACGACAGCACGAACTTCTATATCGAGCGCTGGCCGCCGTGGCGGCAGGAAGTGGAGTACGACGCGGGGCTGATCTTCATCGCCCATCAGGCCGACCCGCGCACCGGCTTCATTCCGATCAACCGGAATCTGTCGAAGTTCGATCTGATGAATCAGTTCACGACGCACGTGGGCAGCGCGATCTTCGCGATGCCGCCGGGCGTGCGCGAAGGCGCGTATCTCGGTGCTTCGTTGTTCGAAACGTGAGGCGGCTTCGCGGCCGTGCGCTCAATCGCGCTCGCGGCCGCGATGCCAATCGCGGTGGTCGTGATCGTCGTGCCGGTGCCATTCGCGATCGCGCCAGCGGCGTTCGCGTTCCCAATCGGGACGGCCGTACTCGCCGTAGACGGGCTGCGCATAGACGGGCTGCGGCGCGTAGACGACCGGCGGCGGTGCGGCATACACCGGGCCGGGCGCGGACAGGTACACGCCGATGTTCGCGTCGGCGTGCGCGGGAAGGGCGAGGCACAGGCCGGTGAGACCGGCGGCCAGGATCGGAAGGGCGGTTTTCAAGCGGGCGTGCTCCGGTAGGCGGGCGATGCCGTGGCATCGCGCTCGGGCTGCCACCTTAGCGCGGCGAAGATTAAGGCTGCCTGAGGCCGCGCCGCCCCGCATCGGGCAAGCGTTAAGCTGCCCCTAAGCTTCGCGCCTCTATCATCGGCCGCCATTCGCTCGCTTCGCCGCATCGCGGCCCGATCCCACCATGCTTTCCCAACGCGTATTGCTCGTCGAAGACGATCTGCCGGGCCGCGCCGACCTCGCGGCGGGCCTGCGTGCGGCGGGCTTTGCTGTCGATTGCGTCCACCACGGCGAGGCGGCCTTGCAGGCGCTGGCCGTGGCGCCATACACGCTGCTGCTGCTCGATCTCGAACATCTCGGCGAAGGCGGCCTGCTGGTGCTCGGCATGTTGCGCCGGCGCGCCGCGACGGTGCCGACCGTGGTGTTCGTCGCGCGCGAGGCCGTGCAGGCGCGCATCGCCGCGCTCGACGCCGGCGCCGACGATTATCTGATCCGCCCGTTCGTGATCGACGAGCTGCTCGCGCGGATTCGCGTGGTGCAGCGCCGCCACGCGGGGCAGGCGCTGCCGATCCTGTCGGCGGGCCGCCTGCGGATCGACCCGACCCGCCATCAGGCCTGGCTCGGCGGCAGCCGCGTGGCGCTGTCGCCGCGCGAATTCGTGATTCTGCAGGAATTGATGATGCACGCCGGCGCCGTGATTTCGGGGAACGAACTGAAACGGCGGCTCGACGTGATGGGCGACACGATCGCGAGCAACGTGCTGCAGGTGCATATCCACAACCTGCGCCGGAAGCTCGGGCGGCTCGCGATCGTGACGGTGCGCGGGGTGGGGTATCGCGTCAACGAGGAGATCTGAGCGGCGCGCGCCTAGCGAACCCGCTCGAGCGCCTCGAGGAAGCTGTCGATGAGCGCCATCTGGCCGCCCGCGCGCGTCAGCCTCAGGATGCGCGATGCGTAGGGGTTGCGCGCCAGCCGGATGAACACGGCGCGCTGGGATTGCGTTCGCGCCAGCGCCTGCGGCACGAGCGCCACGCCCATGCCGAACTCCACCATCGTGACCACCGTCTGCCAGAGG
Organism: Burkholderia sp. Ac-20379; assembly: GCF_017104645.1. Taxonomy (GTDB): domain Bacteria; phylum Pseudomonadota; class Gammaproteobacteria; order Burkholderiales; family Burkholderiaceae; genus Burkholderia. The sequence continues at coordinate 14,710 of NZ_JAAGPF010000150.1, read as the reverse complement.
CGCGCCTCGTGCCGGATGGTCGGGCTGAAGCCGGCGTCGACGCAGGTGGCGATGATCTGGTCGTGGTAGTGCGGCGAGACGGCGCGTGGAAACAGGATGAACGGTTCGTTCTGCAACTGTTGCAGATCGATGCGCCGCTTCCGGGCGAGCCGGTGATGGGCCGGCAGGCAGCACAGAAAATCCTCCGCCATCACGAGCTGCGTTTCGATCTCCGCCGGATAGTGGCCCCAGTAGGCGAAGCCCAGATCGATCTGGCGCTGCTGAAGGGCCCGGCTCTGCTCGGCCGTGTTCATCTCCCTGAGCGCGATCTCGACGGCGGGATGGGCCGCCTCGAAGCGTGCCACGGCCTCGGGCAAGCCCCGATAGAGCATCGAATTCACGAAGCCGATACGCAGGCGGCCCGCCAGCCCGTGGGCGGATTGCGCGGTGATCTTGGCCACCTCGTCGGCCTGTTGCAGCAGCCGCTGCGCTTCCCCGAACAGCACCTGCCCGGCGTTGGTGAGCACGACCGACTTGCTGCTGCGCTCGAGAAGCCGCGTGCCCAGTTGCTCCTCGAAGCGCTTGATATCGAAGCTCAGCGCGGGTTGCGAGATGAACAGCCGCCGCGCCGCGCGCCCGAAATGCAGTTCTTCGGCAACGGCGACGAAATATCTGAGTTGTCTGAGTTCCATCGGTCTGCGCTCCTCGACGATAAACGCATGTTATCGCTCATGCCATCGATTGTATTGGACGCTTATCGAGCCGGCTCTTACTCTGGATTTCGCGATCGTGGCGCCCCGATGCGCCGCGGCGAAATTCAGGAGACGATCCATGCCCGACCCACGGCAGGAACCCGCGGCTTCGAACATCCCGGACAGCCGCGGCATCAATTTCTTCATCAGCGATCCCTCGTTCGGCCCGTTGCTCAGGAGCTTTCTGGGCGAGACGCGCTTCCGCGGCATCGAAGCGCGCCTGCTCGAGCTGGGCCGGCGCGCCTCGGACGAACTCGACGCCTGGGCCACGCGCGCCGATCACAATCCGCCCGTCCTGATGCCGCGCACGCGGCGCGGCGAGGCGCTGCAGCACATCGAGAAGGATCCGGCCTACGTCGCGCTCGAACGCGTGGCGTACAGCGAGCTCGGGCTCGCCTCGATGAGCCACCGGAGCGACGCGCCGCCGCCGCTCGTGAAATACGCGTTGACGTTCCTGTTCGTGCAGGCGGAATTCGGCCTGTGCTGCCCGGTGAGCATGACCGATTCGCTCACCCGCACGCTGCGCAAGTTCGGTAGCCCGGCGCTGGTCGACCGTTACCTGCCGAGGCTCGCTTCACAGGATTTCGACACGCTCTTTCAAGGCGCGATGTTCATGACCGAGCAGGCCGCGGGCTCCGATACGGGCCGCACGGTGACGCGCGCCACGCGAAGCGTCGATGCGGACGGCGGGGAAATCTGGACGCTGACGGGCGACAAGTGGTTCTGTTCCAACGCCGACGCTGACTTGGCGATGGTGCTGGCCCGCCCCGACGACGCGCCCGACGGTATCAAGGGGCTGGCGCTGTTCCTGCTGCCGAAGGTGCTCGAGGACGGCACGCGCAACGCGTATCGCATCGTCCGCCTGAAGGACAAGCTCGGCAGCCGCTCGATGGCCAGCGGCGAGATCGTTCTCGAAGGCGCGCAGGCCTACCTGATCGGCGAGGTGGGGCGCGGGTTTCACCAGATGGCGGACATGATCAACATGTCGCGTCTGTCGAACGGCGTGCGCGCCGCCGGGCTCATGCGCCGCGCGCTCACCGAGGCGCTGCACGTCGCGCGGCATCGCTCGGCGTTCGGCCGCAATCTCGTCGAGATGCCGCTGATGCAGCGGCAACTGCTGAAGATGATGCTGCCGGCCGAACAGGCCCGCTCGATGTTCATGCAGATCGCGATGCTGCTGCCGAAGGCGGATCGCGGCGAGGCGCTCGCGGCCAAATGCGTTCGCATCCTCACGCCGCTGGTGAAGTTCCGCGCCTGCCGCGACGCGCGGAAGGTCACCGGCGACGCGATGGAAGTGCGGGGCGGCGTGGGCTACATCGAGGAGTGGGCCGACCCGCGGCTCGTGCGCGATGCGCACCTCGGCTCGATCTGGGAAGGCACGAGCAACATCGTTGCGCTCGACGTGGCGCGCGCCACGCGCCGCGAAGGCGCGCTCGCATCGCTCGGGCAGTATCTGCATGCGCAACTGGACGACGCCGCGCTGCCGCCGGCGTCGGTCGCCTTGTTGCGCGACGTGTTCGGGCGTGCGAGCGCCGCGCTCGACGGCGTGGCCGAATGCGGCCGCGACGACAGCGTGCGCGAGGCGGCCAGCGCCGTCTATCACGCCACGGCGGCGATCTTCATGGCGACGGAAGCCGCTCGAATCGGCGGCGACTTCCGCCGGCTGGCGCTCGCGCATCTCGTCGTCAGCCACAAGCTCATGCCGCGCGACCCGCTGGTGCCGGGGGACGGGCGCGCCGATGCCGGCGTGCTGCGCCAGCTCGTCGACGAAACGCCGATGACGCTCGACGACGCCATGTCGCTGCTGCCGGCCAGCCTGGAGGGCGTGCAATGACTGCGAACCGGGTGGCCGGCGCGCTTCAGGGCCTGCGTGTCGTCGATTTGAGCCGCGTGCTCGGCGGCCCTTACTGCACGCAGGCCCTGGCGGATCACGGCGCACAGGTCATCAAGCTCGAGCCGCCCGGCGGCGACGAAACGCGCGGCTGGGGGCCGCCGTTCGTCGGCGAGACCGCGTCGTACTTCGTCGGCGTCAATCGCAACAAGCAGGGGATTTGCGTCGACCTGTCGTGCGAAGCCGGGCGCGACCTCCTCTGGCAGTTGCTCGACGGCGCGGACGTGCTGGTGGAGAACTTCAAGCCCGGCACGCTCGAGCGCTGGGGGATGGATTACCCGCGGCTCTCGGAACGCTTCCCGACGCTGATTCATTGCGCGATCTCCGGGTTCGGCCCGGACGGCCCGCTCGGCGGGCTGCCCGGCTACGACGCGGCGATTCAGGCCATGGCGGGCTTGATGAGCGTGAACGGCGAGCCCGACGGGGCCGCGCTGCGCGTCGGCCTGCCGGTCGTGGACATGGTGACGGGCCTCAATGCGCTGGCCGGCATTCTGCTCGCACTCGCGGAGCGCGAGACGAGCGGCCGGGGCCAGTCGCTCGATATCGCGCTGTACGACTGCGGGGTCTCGCTGCTCCATCCGCATCTGCCGAACTATTTCGGCAACGGGCGCACGCCGCAGCGCAGCGGCAATGCGCATCCGAACATCACGCCCTACGACAGCTATCGAACCGCGACCGCACCGATCTTCCTCGCGGTGGGCAACGATCGTCAGTTCGCCAAGCTGGCCGCCCACCTGAATGCGCCGCAGCTCGCGGAGGATCGGCGCTTCGCCGACAACGCGAGCCGCTGCGCGCATCGCGCGGAATTGAAGGCGGAGCTCGAACGTCTGATGCAGTCGCTCGATTGCGAGGCGCTCGCGACGGCGCTGATTCGCGGCGGCGTGCCGTGCGGGCCGGTGCAGACCGTCGATGCCGTGGCGCATCACCCGCACACGCGCCACCGCGAACTGATCGTCGAGATCGGCGCGTATCGCGGCACCGGCACGCCCATCAAGCTGTCCCGAACCCCGGCCACCTATCGCAGCGCGCCGCCCGCGCTGGGCGGCGACACGCGCGCGGTGCTCGACGCGCTCGGCATCGACGGCGAGACGCAACGGCGGCTGTTCGAGGCCGGCGTATTGAAGGGCTGACGCGCTTGACAGGCTGAAGACCGGCATCCCAGACCGGACCTCATCAGGAGACACTCGATGCAACCCACCGCCCAGGCAGGGCCGATGCGCCAGCCGCGTCGCGCCGCGTTCGCCGCTTTCGTCGGCACCACGATCGAATGGTACGACTTCTATATCTACGCGACGGCGTCGGCGCTCGTGTTCGGCACGCTGTTCTTTCCGCGGGGCGACCCGTTCTACAGCACGCTCGCGTCGTTCGGCACGTTTGCGGTGGGGTTCTTCGCACGCCCGTTCGGCGGGCTGGTGTTCGGCCATCTCGGCGACCGGGTCGGGCGCAAGAAGGCGCTCGTCGCGACGCTCGTCATCATGGGGATCGGCACGGTGGGCATCGGTTTCCTGCCGACCTACGCGTCGGCCGGCGCGATCGCGCCCGTGCTGCTGGTGCTGCTGCGGGTGGCGCAGGGCATCGCGATCGGCGGCGAGTGGGGCGGCGCGGTGTTGATGGCGGGCGAGCATGCGCCCAAGGCCCGGCGCACGTTCCTGGCGTCGTTCGCGCAATTGGGCAGCCCCGCCGGCCTGATTCTCGCGCTGCTCGCCTTTCGCACCGTCGGACAACTGCCGAAGGCGCAATTGATGGACTGGGGGTGGCGCATCCCGTTCCTGCTCAGCGCGGTCCTGCTGATCGTGGGCGTGTTCATCCGCTCGGGCGTATCGGAGTCGCCCGAATTCGCGGCCGCCGCCGAACGCGCGAAGCCGGCGGCCCTGCCCATCGTCGAGGTGCTGCGCAACGCGTGGCGCACCGTGCTGCTGTGCCTGGGCGCGAACGTGATCGGCGTCGCGGGGGCCTGGTTCTGCAACACCTTCATGCTGAGCTTCGCCACCGGGACACTGGGCATCAGCCGCGCGCTGATGCTCGATTGCCTGTTCATCGTCGCGTTCGTGCACTTCTTCAACCAGCTTGCCTCGGGCTGGCTCGCGCAGCGCGTCGCGGCGCGGAAGTTCCTCGCCTGGGCCGCGGGCCTGGCCATGGTGTCCCCGTATCCGATGTTCATGCTGGTATCGACGGGCAAGCCGTTTGCCATCGTGATCGGCATCGCCATGGCCGTGATGTGCATGTCGGGTTCGTATGCCGTGATGGCCGGGCTGATGACGGACGCGTTCGACGTGCGCTATCGCTACTCGGCGATCTCGTTGTCGTATCAATCGTGCGCCGCGCTGGCGGGCGGCCTGACCCCGCTCGTCGGCACGGTGCTTGCCCATGCGTGGCCGGGGCAGTGGTGGCCGTTGGCGGTGTTCTACAGCGCGCTCGCGGCGGTGTCGCTGGTGTGTTTGCTGGCGCTGCCGGCGCACCGGCCGGGATCCCGCGCGCCGGGCGCGGCCGCCGTGCCGGGAAGCGGCGGCGGGCCGGTTTCGATGTGACCGGCGCGCCGCCGGTTGCGATTCGGCGGGGCGGTGGCCGACGGCTGGCTGCGCCATGCAGGAATGGCCGGCGCGCCGCCGGCCGCGATCACGCTTCCGGCATCGCCCCCGCCGGCGAGGACGGCCGCAGGTTGTGCGTCGACAGCCAGACTTCGTGCTGAAGCCATTCGCGGAACTGCGCGATGTGCGGATCGTGCGATTGCTCGGGGCGCGTGACGAACCAGTAGGACTGCCGGCCATCCACGTGCACGTTCAGCACCTGCATCAGTTGGCCCGCCGCGATTTCGCGCGCCACCATGTGGCGATCCGCGATCGTGATGCCGAGGCCGTCGATCGCCGCGCGGATCGCGTGATCGAGCAGATCGAATTCGTAGCCGCCGCGCGTATCCACGCCGTCGATGCCGGCTGCCGTCAGCCAGTGCTGCCACGTCAGGTAGCGCTGGTCGTCGGCCGCCAGCACGTGCAGCAGCGTGAAGCGGTTGAGGTCGATCGGCCCGTCGTGCTGCACGCGCGCGTACAGCGCCGGCGAGCACACCGCGATGTGCTGCTCGTGCATCAGCAGCACGTTGTCGAAGCCATCCCATTCGCCGTCGCCGAAACGCACCGCGCAATCGAGCAGGCGCGAGGTGCCGAGGCTGTCGGCCAGGCGCGTGGTCAGGCTCAGCTCGAATTGCGGATGCGCCTCGCGCAGGCCGGGCAGGCGCGGCATCAGCCAGCGCGCGGCGAAGGTGGGCGGCACGTTCACGCGCAGGCGGTTGTGGTGTTGCTTGTCCTGCAGCCCGCGCACCGTCAGCTCGATCTTGTCGAACGATTGCTGCAGCGCGTGCAGCAGCACGCGGCCGGCCGAGGTCAGTTCGAGTTGATGGTGGCGGCGCGTCAGCAGCGCTTCGCCGAGCTGGCTTTCGAGCTGACGCACCTGCCGGCTGACCGCGCTCTGCGTCACGCTCAGCAGCTCGGCCGCGCGCGTGAAGCTGCCGGTGCGGCCGGCCAGTTCGAAGGCTTTCAGCGCGTTCAGCGCGGGCATTTTGCGTCTCACGGCGGGGCGGCTCGGGAATCGGGAAGGCGCTCATTGTAGAGCGGGCGCCCTCAACGCGGAAAACCCCTCGGCGCGAACGCACGAGGGGTTTTCCTGGGCATCCCGGCGACGCCGCCGGGATGCGTTCCGAGCCGGAGGCTTACTGCGCGCCGAGCTTCTTGATCAGCACGTCGAGTTCGGCCACTTCCTCTTCGGTCAGGTCCGTCAGCGGTGCGCGCACCGGGCCGGCATCGTGGCCGACCAGCTTCGCGCCGGCCTTGACGATGCTGACCGCGTAGCCTGCACGGCGGTTGCGGATCTTCAGGTACGGCAGGAAGAAGTCGTCGATCAGCTTGCCGACCGTTTCGTGATCTTCAGCGGCGATCGCGTGGTAGAAATCCATCGCCGTCTTCGGGATGAAGTTGAACACGGCCGACGAGTACACCGGCACGCCCAGCGCCTTGTAGGCCGCTGCGTACACTTCCGCGGTCGGCAGGCCGCCGAGGTAGGCGAAGCGATCGCCGAGGCGGCGGCGGATCGTGACCATCGGTTCGATCTCGCCCACGCCGTCCTTGAAGCCGATCAGGTTCGGGCAACGGTCGGCCAGACGCTCGAGCATGTCGGCGTTCAGCTTCGAATTGGCGCGGTTGTAGATGATCACGCCGATGTCCGGCACGGCCTTGCACACTTCTTCGGCGTGCAGCGCGATGCCTTCCTGCGACGCTTCGGTCAGGTAATGCGGCATCAGCAGGATGCCGTTCGCGCCGAGGCGCTGCGCTTCCTGCGCGTATTGGATCGCCACGCGCGTCGGGCCGCCGGCGCCGGCCAGGATCGGCACCTTGCCCTTGCAGGTTTCGGTGGCAGTGCGAACCACGTTCGAGTAGTCGGCTTGCGTCAGCGAGAAGAATTCGCCCGTGCCGCCGGCCACGAACAGCGCCGAGGCGCCGTACGGGGCGAGCCATTCGAGGCGTTCGATGAACGTATCCGCGCGGAAGTTGCCTTGCGCGTCGAAATCGGTGACGGGGAAGGACAGCAGCCCTTCGGAGATGATCTGCTTCAGTTCTTGCGGCGTGGTCATGAGGAGTCGTCCTGTTCGCGTGAGCGGATTCGGTCAATAACGGTTACGTTGTATGTCATCGTACAACATCGTTTTGGGTCGTGCAAGCGCCCGGCAGCCCGTAACAACCCGTATACGAGCCTTTCGGCATCAGGGTTTACGCACGATCCCGCCGGTTCGGCCTGTGTTGTATGATGACTGTTAATTCATTCGCAGTCGTACGAGGATTTCCCCCGATGTCCCAGTCCCCCCTGTACATCCGCGTCCACCCGGACGACAACGTCGCGATCGTGGTCAACGACGGCGGCCTGCCCGCCGGCGCGCAGTTCGCCGACGGCCTGACGCTGTGCGAAGGCGTGCCGCAAGGCCACAAGGTCGCGCTGGCCGATCTGAAGGAAGGCGATCCGGTGCTGCGCTACAACGTGGTGATCGGCTACGCGTCGAAAGATCTGCCGCGCGGCAGCTGGGTCAACGAGCGCACGCTGCGCATGCCCGAGCCGCCGGGCCTCGAAAACCTGCCGCTCGCCACGAAAAAGGCGCCCGACCAGGCGCCGCTCGAAGGCTATACGTTCGAGGGCTACCGCAACGCGGACGGCTCGGTCGGCACCCGCAACATCCTGGCGATCACCACCACCGTGCAGTGCGTCTCGGGCGTGGTGGAGTTCGCGGTCGACCGGATCAAGCGCGAGCTGCTGCCGCGCTTCCCGAACGTCGACGACGTGGTGGGCCTCGAGCACACCTACGGTTGCGGCGTCGCGATCGAGGCGCCGGGCGCGGAAATCCCGATCCGCACGCTGCGCAACATCAGCATGAATCCGAACTTCGGCGGTGAAGTGATGGTGGTGAGCCTCGGCTGCGAGAAGCTCCAGCCGGAGCGGCTGCTGCCCGCGGGCGCGATTCCGGTCGCGGCCGACAAGCCCGACAACGGCGGCGTGGTGTGCCTGCAGGATCAGGCGCACGTGGGTTTCATGTCGATGATCGATTCGATCATGAAGATGGCCGAGCAGCATCTGGAGCGCCTGAACCGCCGCCGCCGCGAAACGGTGCCGGCCGCCGAACTGGTGGTGGGCGTGCAGTGCGGCGGCAGCGACGCGTTCTCGGGCCTGACCGCGAACCCGGCGGTGGGCTTCGCGGCCGACCTGCTGGTGCGCGCCGGCGCGACGATCATGTTCTCCGAGGTGACGGAAGTGCGCGACGGCGTCGCGCAACTGACCTCGCGCGCCGCGAACGAGCAGGTCGCGCAGGACATCATCCGCGAAATGGCCTGGTACGACGCGTATCTGGAGCGCGGCCGGGTGGATCGCAGCGCGAACACCACGCCGGGCAACAAGAAGGGCGGGCTGTCGAACATCGTCGAGAAGGCGATGGGCTCGATCGTGAAGTCGGGCAGCTCGGCGATCTCGGGCGTGGTCAGCCCCGGCGAGCGCGCGAAGCAGAAGGGCCTGCTCTACACGGCCACGCCGGCCAGCGATTTCATCTGCGGCACGCTGCAACTGGCGGCCGGCATGAACCTGCACATCTTCACCACGGGCCGCGGCACGCCCTACGGCCTCGCGCAGGTGCCGGTGATCAAGGTGGCCACGCGCAGCGATCTGGCGCGCCGCTGGCACGATCTGATGGACGTGGACGCCGGCAGCATCGCCACCGGCGCGAAGACGATCGAGCAGGTGGGCTGGGAGATGTTCGAGCTGATGCTCGACGTCGCCAGCGGCCGCAAGACCTGGGCCGAACAGTGGAAGCTCGCGAATGCGCTGACGCTGTTCAACCCGGCGCCGGTGACCTGATCGGGGCGTTCGCTCCGCTTCCGGCTGCCCCTCGCAAACCCGCCGCGGTCCTGATGGATCCGGCGGGTTTGTCGTTTCCGGCGCGCGTTCCGTCAACGCCGCGGCAACGATCGATCGGTCTGCTTACTTGTTCGCGCCGAGCGCGCCGCGCAGGCGCTCCATCAGCGCGTAATAGCGTTGCCGGATTTCGTCGGGCGATTCGGGCGCGCCGGCCGAGAAGCGCTCGGCCCAGGCCGCGTGCCACGCATAGCTCGCGTGTTGCGCGCGATCGCCGCTTGGGCCGGCCACGCGCGAGCGGATCCGCGCATCGTGCCCCGGCCCCGAGTGCGTGTCGAACAGCGCGAGCATCAGCGCGTGATAGGCGCGGTAGATCGCGTCGTCGAACAGGTGCCGGTAGACATGCATCGTCTTGTCGAGCTCGCGCTTGGTGCGGATCACCTGATCGGGCGTGATCTCCTTCCAGTCGCCCACCCACGTGTAGAAGCACAGCAGCGCGTTGAGCTTCGGCGCGATCTCGTCGTAGATCGCGAGGCGTTTCTCGATCAGCTTCTGGTTGGTCCACTGCACGAGTTCGAGGCGCTTGATGCGCCGGCTGATCAGCCAGCCGAGCGCGGTGACCGACAGCGGCGTGAGCACGCCGACGCAGAGCTTGACGATTTCGAAGGTGTTCGACGTGGGGGCGGGCATCGTCGCGAAGGGGCTCGAAGGGGGGCAGGAATGCGCAGCCTAGCAGGCGCGAATGTCATGCGGGTGGCGCGATAGGCGCGGTGGCGGGGCGCATCGGTGCAAGCGCGCATCCTTCGGTTTGCCTGACGCGCGCGCTTGCGCCGGTGCGCGAGCGGGGTGTCGTTCGGAGCCCGATCCGTTAGCAGAGCGGAAAATTTTTATCGGGAATTGCCCCGATTGCAGCGTCCGATGCGCGTCGCGAGGCGGCCCATGTGTAAAGTTTTGCTACAACCTTTTGCTTGGAACGCCGCGCGAAAGTTTTTAGTCTGGCGCATTTACCAGACGCGGCGCGGTTCCGCCGCGTCGTCAGTCCTATAAGGAGAGAGATATGACGCGTTCCGTCGATTCCGGCGTGATCTTCATCGCGAGGCTGTTGATGGCGGCCCTGTTTTTGTGGGGCGGCGTGATGAAGCTGCTGGGGTACGGCGAATTCGTGGCCTATCTCAAGGGCATGTACGTGCCGTTCCCGCAGGTGACGGCGCCGGTCGTGATCGCCATCGAAGGCCTGGGCGGGCTGTTGCTGATCGTCGGCTATCGCGTGAAGCCGCTCGCGCTGCTGCTTGCGCTCTACACGATCGCGACCGCGCTGATCGGCCACAATTTCTGGGACGCCACGAATTCCGCCGTGCAACACGACATGGTGATCCACTTCTGGAAGAACGTGGCGATCGCCGGCGGCTTCCTGCTGCTGTTCGTGACGGGCGCCGGCGGCGCGAGCATCGACGGCATGCGCCGCACGAACAGCACGTTCGGCACGCTGCGCTGATCCGGCCCGGCTTGCGATTCGCTTTCCGTTTCCGCAAAAACTGTATCGAAACGTTTCTCGGGCACGGGCTCGCGGCATGAAAAAAGGCGCCTCGCGGCGCCTTTTTCGTTGCAGCACGTGCTTCGCCGCGCTTCAGCGTTCGTTCGCGTTGCGCGCGCACAGCGCGGCCAGCGCGCCGATCACGCAGACCGCGCCCACATAGGCGGTCGGCGCGAACGGATCGGACTTCATCATCAGCGACACGATCACCGGCGACAGCCCGCCGAAGATCGCATACGCGACGTTGTACGAGAACGAGATGCCCGAGAAGCGGATCACGGCCGGAAAGCCGCGCACCATCGCCGACGGGATCGCGCCCACCGTGCCCACCAGGAAGCCGGTCAGCGCGTAGAGCGGCACGAGCGTGGACGGATCGGCCGACACGCGCGCGAACAGCGTGCAGAAGCTGGCCGCGAGCAGCAGGCCGCCGATCGCGATCACGGCCTTCGCGCCGAAGCGGTCGGCCAGCGCGCCGGCCACGACGCAGCCGATCGTCAGGCCCACGGTGGCGATGCTGTTGGCGAACAGCGCCGTGGCGGCGGGGATGTGCAACTGCTTTTGCAGCAGCGTCGGCGTCATCAGGATCACCACCACGATCGCGGCCGACAGCATCCAGGTCAGCAGCATCGAGACGATCACCGAGCGGCCGTGGTCGCGCAGCACCGCCTTCAGCGGGATTTCGGCGGCCAGCGCCTTGCGCGCCTGCAGCTCGGCGAACACCGGCGTTTCGTGCAGCCAGCGGCGCAGATACACCGACACCAGACCGAACACGCCGCCGAGCAGGAACGGAATCCGCCAGGCGTACGAAGCGATTTCAGCCGGGGCGAAATGGCGGTTCACGGCGCCCGCCACCAGCGAGCCGAGCAGGATGCCCGCGGTCAGGCCGGCCGTCAGCGTGCCGCACGCATAGCCGATGCGGCGCGACGGCACGTGCTCCGACACGAACACCCACGCGCCCGGCACTTCGCCGCCCACCGCCGCGCCTTGCAGCACGCGGAACAGCAACAGCAGCACCGGCGCGAGGATGCCGATCGAATCGAAGGTGGGCAGCAGGCCCATCAGCAGCGTCGGCACCGACATCAGCAGCACGCTCAGCGTGAACATCCGCTTGCGGCCGACCAGGTCGCCGAAGTGCGCCATGATGATCCCGCCGAGCGGGCGCGCCAGATAGCCGGCGGCGAAGATGCCGAAGGTCTGCAACTGGCGGAGCCAGTCGGGAATGTCGTGCGGGAAGAACAACTGCCCGATCGCCGGCGCGAAGAACACGAAGATGATGAAGTCGTAGAACTCGAGCGCGCCGCCGAGTGCGGCCAGGCTCAGGGTCTTGTAGTCGCTGCGCGTGAGCGCGCGATCGGCGGCGGCGCTGGGCGCGCGGCCTTTTTCGTATGCTTGCATGGTCAGGGCGAACGGAATTCGGAACTCGGCGCGCGCACCGTGCGCGGCGCCGCAAGGCGTCCCGCGCGGCGAGCCGGATCGGCGCGCGGCACGGGCCGCGTGATTCCGGTTCGGAGACACGCGGGGACGGCGTACTGGCGGGTCGCTGGATTCTACAGGATGTGGCGCGGGCGGTCGGGCGCGCCGCGCGGGCGTTGCGGGAAGGGTACAGGCGTGCGCGCGAGCGTCGCCGGCATGAAAAAACGGGCGCCTGCAAGGCACCCGTTTTGTCGTTGCGGCAGCCGCCTGGCGCGGCCGCGATGCTCGGTGCGATCAGTTGCCGGCGATCGTGTCGACGGCCTTGAACTGGCCGTGATCGACGCGGTAGATCGTGACCGGCGCGTCGCGCAGGTCGCCCTTCGCGTCATAGGCGATGGTCGCGGCCGACACGCCCTTGACCTGCACCTTGCCCACGAACGGGCCATACACCTTCGGATCGGTCGAGTTCGCGTTCTTCATGGCCGTCAGCAGCGCGATCGCGCCGTCGTACGAGTACGGCGAGTAGGTCACCACGTCTTCGTGGAAGCGCGCCTTGTAGCGCTGCTCGAAGCCCGAGAAGCCCGGCATCTTTTCCTTCGGCAGGCCGCCCATGTAGACGATCGCGCCTTCGGCCGCCTCGCCGCCCACCTTCAGGAACGTCGGCGATTTCGACATTTCGCCCGTCACGAACGCGGCCTTGATGCCGAGCTGACGCATCTTGCGGATCATCGGCGACGATTGCGCATCGCCGCCGCCGTAGAAGATCGCATCGGGGTTCATGCCCTTCAGATTGGTCAGGATCGCCGAGAAATCGAGCGCCTTGTCGTTCGTGAAGTCGCGCTTGACGATCGTGCCGCCGGCCTTCTGCACCGATGCGGCGAATTCGTCGGCGATGCCCTGGCCGTAGGCGGTGCGGTCGTCGATGATCGCGATGCGCTTGTAGTGCAGCGTGTTCACCACGTAGCTGCCGACGATGCGGCCGGCCTGCGCGTCGCTGGTCAGCAGGCGGAAGGTGGTCTTGTAGCCGCGCGCCGTGTATTGCGGCGAGGTGGCCATCGAGATCTGCGGCAGCCCGGCCTTTTCGTAGAGATCCGACGCGGGGATGCTGGTGCCCGAGTTGAAGTGGCCGATGATGCCGGCCACGTTGTCGTCGATCAGGCGCTGCGCGACCGTGGTGCCGGTGCGCGGATCGGCCTGGTCGTCCTGCGAATCGAGCACGAACGTGACGGGCTTGCCGCCGATCACCGGCTTGGTCGCGTTGAAATCGTCGATCGCGAGCTGCACGCCCTTCTGCATGTCGGTGCCGTAGTTCGACTGCGTGCCGGTCAGCGGCGCGGCGAAGCCGATCTTGACGGCGTCGGCGGCCATGGCCGGCGTGCCGGCGACTGCGAGGGCGGCGGACGCGGCGAGCGCGAGTTGCGAGATCTTCACCTTCACTTTCGTTTCCCCTTTGGCTGCTGCGGCCGGCTTTGCGTGCGCCGGCCTGTTGGCGATCGCGGGACGGCGGCCGGGAGCCGGCGTCCGCTGTGCTGAAATCGGCGGAACGTTGTTTCGAGCCCGGCGCCTGGCGTGCAACACGATGTCCAGGCGGGAAAGCAACGATTCAAGCGATGACAGCGCAGTCTAGGTAGCGAAAAAGCGGAAGTCTTGCGCGACAACTACGCGCCGCATGACGATATCGGCATATGCGCGGTTACCCTGACTATGCCGATTTCGTCATCGGGTGCGCATAATGACGCCAAGACGCGAGGCGCCGCCGCTTCCTACGATAGCGGCATGAAAACACTCGACTTCATCGATTCGCACACGGGCGGTGAGCCTACCCGCCTCGTCGTGTCTGGAGGGCCGGATCTCGGCGCCGGCCCGCTCGCCGAACGCCTCGAACGCCTGCGCACGCGGCATGACGACTGGCGCGCCGCCGCCGTGACCGAGCCGCGCGGCTCGGACGTGATGGTGGGCGCGTTGCTGTGCGAGCCGTCCGATCCGTCGTGCGCGGCGGGCGTGATCTTCTTCAACAACGTCGGTTATCTGGGCATGTGCGGCCACGGCACGATCGGGCTGGTGGTGTCGCTCGCGCACATGGGGCGGATCGGGCCGGGCACGCATCGCATCGAAACGCCGGTGGGCATCGTCGAGGCCACGCTGAACGACGATCGTTCGGTGTCCGTGCGAAACGTGCCGGCTTACCGCTATCGCAAGGATGTGTTGGTGGACGTGCCGGGCCACGGCGCGCTGAAGGGCGACATCGCCTGGGGCGGCAACTGGTTCTTCCTGGTGGCGGAGGATCAGCACCGCCGCACCGTCGCGCCGGCCCACCTGAAGGAGCTGACGGCGTTTTCGGGCGCGGTGCGCGATGCGCTGATCGCGGCCGGCATCACCGGCACGCACGGCGCGCTGATCGACCATATCGAACTGTTCGGGCCGCCGTCGCGGCCAGCGCTCGACAGCCGCAGCTTCGTGCTGTGCCCGGGCGATGCCTACGACCGCTCGCCGTGCGGCACCGGCACCAGCGCCAAGGCGGCCTGCCTCGCGGCCGACGGCAAGCTGGCCGAGCGGGCCGTGTGGCGTCAGGAGAGCGTGATCGGCAGCGTGTTCGAACTGCAATACGTTCGGCATGACGAAACGATCGAGGGCGAGCCGGCGATCGTGCCCACGCTCACCGGCCACGCGCACGTAATGGCTGAAGGGCGGCTCTGCTTCGACGACAGCGACCCGTTCGCGAACGGCATCCGGTTGAACTGATGGCGCAAGCGGATGTGA
>NZ_JAAGPF010000149.1 GCF_017104645.1 Burkholderia sp. Ac-20379 | reverse complement strand
CCGCGGCCGGTTCGCCGCCGTTCGCGCGCCGTCGTGCGGCTGCGCCGCTGCGCGGCCCGCCCAGTTCGTTGAGCGGCGTGCGGTAGGTTTCGCGGGCCGTCCAGGCCGACAGCGCGGCCAGCGCCGTGATCACCAGCGTGGCGGTGCCGATCAGCAGCGGAATGTCATGCGTGCCCGGCGGCGCAATCGCCGCGAACAGCGACGGCAGCAGCGCCGTGATCGCCATGCCGATGTTCTGGCCGATCGACATCGCCGAGACGCGCGTGCGGGTCGGGAACAGCTCCGGCATGAAGCTCGGGAACACCGCGTTGAAGCCCTGGTAGATCACGCCCCACATCAGCACCGAGGTGACGATCGCCACCGGCGCGTTCTTGACGCTGATCGCGTAGAGATACGCGTAGGACAGCAGCCCCGCGCCGAGCGAGCCGACCACCACCGGAATGCGCCGGCCGATCCGATCCGAGAGCTTGCCCACGTACGGAATCACCAGCACCGCCACGATGTTGCCGATCAGCGGGATCGCCAGATAGGTGTTCGGATGGAAGCCGATGCCGTACGACGGCTGCACCGCGTAGGCCGCGCCGAAGATGGTCGCCACCATCGCGATCACGGCGGCCGTGGCCATCACGGCGATGCGCAGCATGTCGCGCCAGCTTTCGCGGAACGCCACCGCGATCGGCGAGGCCGGGATGCCGCCGTTGCTGCCCTCGTCGACGAACGCGGGCGATTCCTGCACGTTGCGGCGGATCACGAAGCCGGCGGCCAGCACCAGCGCGCTGAGCAGGAACGGAATGCGCCAGCCCCAGGCGACGAACGTGTCGTTCGGCATCCAGTAGGCGAGCGGCATGAAGATCGCCGCCGCGAAGATCTGCCCGGCCTGCGTGCCCTGCAGCGCGAAGCTCGCGTAATAGCCGCGCCGGCCTTCGGGCGCCTGTTCGAGAATCATCGAGCTGGCGCCCGAGATTTCGCCCGCCACCGCGAAGCCCTGCACGAGACGCAGCAGCACCAGCATGACCGGCGCGGCGATGCCGATCTGGCCGTAGGTCGGCAGCAGGCCCACGGCGAACGTCGATGCGCCCATCAGGAACATGCAGAGCAGCAGCAGGTGCTTGCGGCCGTGCGTGTCGCCGCGCCGGCCCAGCAAGAAGCCGCCGATCGGGCGCGCCACGTAGCCCACGCCGTAGGTCGCCAGCGACGCGACGATCGCCAGCTTCGGGTTGCCGTGCGGGAAGAACAACTGCGGAAAGACCATCGCCGCGGCCTGCGCGTAGATGAAGAAATCGTAGTATTCGAGCGCCGAGCCGATCCAGCCGCTCGCCGTGGCGCGCTTGGTGTGCCGCGCGCGCTCCTGAGGTGTCGTGTGTCCGTCGTTCATCGATCGGGTCTCCTGAATAATATTGGAATGCCATCCTTGCAGGATGGAGCGGCAGCCGGGCTGCCTGGCGCGCGCTTGCGTGCGCGCTCAGACCTCCAGCGGCGTGACGTTCATGAAGGCGCCCAGGTTGCCGAACTGCGCGAGCGCCATGTCCGCGCCGGTCTGGATCCGGCAGCCGAGGCCGCGCGCGATTTCCAGGAAGCGCGTGATGTCGGGCGAGGTCACCACATCGGCCGCCAGCGCGCCGGGGCGCAGCGTGGCCAGCACCGTTTCGGCGAGCGGCAGCGGCGCGTAGCCTGCCATGCCGGCCGGCGACGCGTTCACCACCAGATCGAACGGCGCGAGCGAATCGAAGTGCGGCTCGACGAAGCTGCCCGGATGATGCTTTGCCAGCAGCGCGCGCAGCGTTTGCGCGCGCGCGCCGTCGGGATCCACCACCGTGACCGAGGCCGCGCCCTGCTCGCACAGCGCCCAGCCGATCGCGCTGCCCACGCCGCCCGCGCCGAGCACCAGCGCCTTCGCGCCGGCCGGCTCGAAGCCGTGGCCGCGCGCGGCGTTCAGGAAGCCGTCGCCGTCGACGATGTCGCCCACCAGCCGGCCGTCGTTCTCGCGGCGGATCACGTTGACGCAGGCCAGCGCCTCGGCGCGGCGGCTCAGCGCATCGAGGCGCGGCGCGATCTGCTGCTTGTAGGGCACCGTCACCACGCAGCCGCGCAGGTTGCGCCAGGCGCGCAGTGCGTCGATGAACGGCTCGATCGAGCCGCCGTCGAGGTCGATCGGGATCATCGACGCATCCTTGCCGTGCCGCGCGAACCAGTCGTTGAAGGTCTGCGGCGATTTCACCTGCGCGATGGGGGAGCCGACGATGGCTACCAGTTCGGTCGTACCGCGAATCATTGAGGCGCACCGGAATTCGTTAGGAACACGATGCTATGGTGCGACGGCGCCGCCCGGCCCGGCAACGCCGCAGAATCGAAAATGTTGCGATAAGCGGATCGGGATTGCGATAATCGCAACGTCGTGCCGGTTCCGGTTCGCTTCGCTCAATCCTCTGATGAAAACGCCCGTCATTCACGAACGCGACCTGATCGCCGGCCTGCAGAAGGGCCTTGCGCTGATCCTGCTGTTCAACGACCAGACGCCGCGCCTGACCGTGCCCGAGGCCGCGCGGCTGTCGGGCCTGACCAGCAGCGCCGTGCGGCGCTTCCTGCTGACGCTGGTGCACGACGGCTATGCGGAGACGGACGGGCGCTATTACTGGCTGACCGCGAAGAACCTGCGGATCGGTCAGGCCTACGTGGAATCGGCGCGGCTGCCGCGCATGATGCGGCCGATCGTCGAGAAGGTGGCGGCCGAGACGCGCGAGCATGTCTCGGTGGCGGTGCGCGACGGCGACGAGGTCGTGCATATCGTGCGCAGCCGCGTGATGAACGTGTCGTCGCTGTCGATGCGGCAGGGCTGGCGGCTGCCGATGTACTGCACCGGCAGCGGGCGGCTGTGGCTCGCCTCGCTGCCCGATGCGGACGTGGACGCCTACCTGGCGCGCGTCGACCGGCAGGCGCTGACGCCCTACACGCGCACCGGCGTGGCCGAGATCAAGGACATCGTCGCGCGGATCCGCGAGCAGGGCTACGCCGAGCTCGATCAGGAATACGAAGTGGGGATGCGGATCCTCGGCGTGCCGCTGACCGATCGCCACGGCCAGATGCGCGCGAGCCTGACGATCACGACGCAGGTGTCGCCGCTGTCGCTCGCCGAGATTCGCGAGCGTTACCTGCGTTATCTGTACGAAGGGCAGGCGCTGCTGCGGCCGATCATGGACACCTGAGCGGCGGCGGCCGCCACGCGGCAACGTGGCGGCGCGTCAGGCGTCGCGCGCGAACAGGCCGTTCATCAGGCTGCCGGGCGGCGCATCGGGCAGGCCGTCGAAGCGGCCCTCGGCCAGCGATTGCGCCGCCGCGAGAAACCCGCCCCAGGCCGCGCGCGCCAGGGCGCCGCCCACGCTCACGCGGCGCACGCCCATCGCGGCCACGTCGGCCAGCGTGAATTCCGAGGCAGAGCCGATCAACAGGTTGACCGGCTTCGGCGCGACCGCCATCACCACGGCCTCGATCTGGCCGCGCGTGCGCAGGCCGGGCGCATAGAGGCAATCCGCGCCCGCTTCCGAATAGGCGCGCAGCCGCGCGATCGCGTCGTCGAGATCGGGCACGCCGGCCACGAAATTCTCGGCGCGGCCCACCAGCAGCGTGTCGCCGCCGTGCGCGTCGATCGCGCCGCGCGCGGCGGCGATGCGCGCCGCGGCCACCTCGATCGGCAGCAGCGGCGCATGCGCGTCGCCCGTCGAATCCTCCACCGACAAACCGGCCACGCCGGTTTCCACGGCCAGCGCCACGCTCTGCCCGACTTCCTCGGGCGTGGCGCCGAAGCCGTTTTCGAAATCGGCGTTGACGGGCAGATCGGTGGCCTCGACCATCGCGCGCAGATGCGCGAGCACGGCCTCGCGCGAGACGGCGTTGTCGGCCCGGCCCGCCGACCACGCGAAGCCCGAACTCGTGGTGGCGAGCGCCTTGAAACCGGCCGCGGCGAGGTAGCGCGCGCTGCCCGCATCCCACGGGTTCGGCAGCAGGAAACAGCCGCTCGCGTGCAACTCGCGAAACGCGGCGCGTCTTTCGGCAATCGTGCGTGGCATGGGGTGTCCTCGGAAGCAAAGTAGGGGCTTGGCCCGCCCGGCGCGGCATGGGCGGGCATCGAATTTGCGCTGCGGGCCGGCGGCACGCACGACGCGCGCTGCCGGCCCGAGCGCCAGTCTGCTGCATTTTCGCCGGTCGCGCCGGGGCGATGTGTCGGCACGGCGTGAAATATCGGTGTCCAAAGCGAATGGCGGCGCGGCGCTCCGCCAAAACGCGCTTCAACCCTCATACGACTAGAATCGTCGGCACGCCGCATCCGCATCCGCCACCGTTCGCCATGAGAGGAGCCGCCAACCGATGAGCATGTCCTTCCCGCATTCGGGCCGCCGCCCGTGCAGCCCCCCGGCCCTGAAGACGGCCGCCGCCGGCGCGCTGGTCGCCGCCACGCTCGCGGCCGCGCCGCTCGCCGAAGCCGCCACGTTCAGCCAGGCGCCGTACGGCACCACGCGCGACGGCCAGGCCGTCAGCGAATACACGCTGAAGAACACGCACGGCACCACCGTCAAATTTCTCAGCTACGGCGGCGTGATCACCGCGATCGACGTGCCCGACCGTCACGGCAAGTTCGCCAACATCGTGCTCGGCTTCGCCTCGCTGAAGGATTACGAGGCCTATAACGGCAACATCCATTTCGGCGCGCTGATCGGCCGCTACGCCAACCGCATCGCCAACGGCCAGTTCCAGCTCGACGGCCAAACCTACAAGCTGCCGATCAACAACGCGCCGAACACGCTGCACGGCGGCCCGGACAGCTTCGATTCGAAGGTGTGGAGCGTGAAGCCGCTGCCCGGCAACGGCTCGGGCAAGGACGGCGCGGGCGCCGAGCTGACCTACGTGAGCCCCGACGGCGAGAACGGCTTCCCCGGCACGCTGACCGTGCACGTCACGTACCGGCTGACCGACGACAACGCGCTGCATATCCGCTACGAGGCGACCACCGACAAGCACACGGTGGTGAACCTGACCAACCACACCTATTTCAATCTGGCTGGCGAGGGCAGCGGCAGCGTGGAGGATCAGGAGATCCGCATCGCGGCCTCGCGCTACACGCCCACCGATCGCAATTCGATTCCCACCGGCGAGC
The DNA here is from genome assembly GCF_017104645.1 of Burkholderia sp. Ac-20379. Classification (GTDB taxonomy): domain Bacteria; phylum Pseudomonadota; class Gammaproteobacteria; order Burkholderiales; family Burkholderiaceae; genus Burkholderia. The sequence continues at coordinate 12,271 of NZ_JAAGPF010000149.1, read as the reverse complement.
TGGCCTCGGTGGAAGGCACGCCGCTCGACCTGCGCCGCGCGACGCCGATCGGCCGCCATCTGCGCTCGAATTTCGAGCAGATGGCGTACGCGCGCGGCTACGACCACAACTGGGTGCTCGACCACGGCGGCGAGCGCACGCCGGCGTTCGCGGCCAGCGTCCGCGATCCGCACAGCGGCCGCGTGCTGACGGTCGACACGACGCAGCCGGGCCTGCAGTTCTACACGGCGAATTCGCTCGACGGCAGCGCGATCGGTTCATCGGGCCGCGCCTACCGGCAAACCGACGCGTTCGCGCTCGAAGCCGAGCATTTCCCCGATTCGCCGAATCATCCGGCGTTCCCCACCACCGAATTGAAGCCGGGTGAAACGCTGCACGAGGAGACGGTGCTGCGCTTTTCGGTGCGCTGAGGCCCGCGGCCCGGCGCCTGGCGGCGGGCGGTGTCAAAAACGCTGCCCGCTTTGTTCGCCGAAGCCGAATTGAGATTTCAGCGGCAGCGGCTTGGTGGCCGGGACGGCAGCCGTTACGCTGTCGTTAACCCTCTACTCCTCCCGTTGTTACCCCCGGGGGCCAGGGGCGCAGGCCACGAAGCACGTGGCGGCGCCCCGACTCTTTTTCGCGATCCGCGAAGCGGTTGCACGCGCAACCATCCCCGTCTTTTCATGCTGCCTCCCGCCGTCAGCCGGGAAACAGCTGCCCCTGCCCCGAGATCACCGCTTCGAAATCGTCCTTCAGGAACGGCAGGATCGCGTCGGCCACCGGCTGCAACTGCCGGCTCAGATAGAACGCGTAGTCGATCGGCGAGCGCATCGTTTCGAGCGGCTCGGGGCCGGCCGTGGTCATCACGTAGCTGATCCAGCCGCCGCGCTGGTATTGCAGCGGGCGGCCCTGTTCGCGGTTGAACGCGTCGGCGGTGCGCGCGGCGCGCACGTGCGGCGGCACGTTGCGCTGATAGTCGGCCAGCGGCCGGCGCACGCGCTTGCGATAGACGAGCTGGTCATCGAGCTCGCCGGCCAGCATGCGCCGCACCGTGCCGCGGATCAGGTCGCGATACGGCTCGCGGCGGAACACGCGCGTGTACAGCTCGCGCTGGAACTGCTGCGCGAGCGGCGTCCAGTCGGTGCGCACCGTCTCCAGCCCCTTGAACACCACGTCCTCGCCGCCGTCGGCGGCCAGTGCGAGGCCCGCGTAGCGCTTCTTGCTGCCTTCCTCGGCGCCGCGCACGGTGGGCATCAGGAAGCGCAGGTAATGGCGCTCGTATTGCAGTTCGAGCGCGCTGTCGAGGCCGAAGCGCTCGCGCAGATGTTCGCGCCAGAACGCGTTGACGTGCGCCACGATCGCGCGGCCCTTGGCGGCGGCCGAGGCGTCGTCGTGCGCCTCGCGCAGCCAGACGAACGTGGAATCGGTGTCGCCGTAAATCACTTCGTAGCCCTGCGCTTCGATCAGCTCGCGCGTGCGGTGCATGATCTCGTGGCCGCGCATCGTGATCGAGGAGGCCAGCCGCGGATCGAAGAAGCGGCAGCCCGACGAGCCGAGCACGCCGTAGAACGCGTTCATGATGATCTTCAGCGCCTGCGAGAGCGGCGCGTTGCGCTGCCGCTTGGCCGCTTCGCGGCCTTCCCACACGCGCTTGACGATCTCCGGCAGGCAATGCCGGCTGCGCGAGAAGCGCGCGCCGAGGAAGCCCGGCACCGAATCGGCGTCGCCGGGCCGCGCGAGGCCTTCCACCAGCCCGAGCGGATCGATCAGGAAGGTGCGGATGATCGACGGATAGAGGCTCTTGTAATCGAGCACCAGCACCGAATCGTAGAGGCCGGGGCGCGAGTCCATCACGAAGCCGCCGGGGCTGTTCTGGCCGGTCACGTCGCCGAGGTTCGGCGCGACGTAGCCGAGCCGGTGCATGCGCGGTAGGTACAGATGCGTGAACGCGGCCACCGAGCCGCCGGTGCGGTCGGCCGCCAACCCGGTGACGGTGGCGCGCTCGAGCATGAACGACAGCAGGTCCGCCTTCGCGAAGATCCGCGTGACCAGTTCGCAATCCTTGAGGTTGTAGCGGGCCAGCGCGGGTTTGTCCTCGTCGAAGCGGCGCTGGATCTCGTCCATCCGCTGATACGGGTTGTCGACGGCCTTGCCCTCGCCGAGCAGCGTCTGCGACACGTATTCGAGGCTGAACGAGGGGAAGGTCCAGGTGGCCGATTTGAGCGCCTCGATGCCGTCGAGGATCAGCCGGCCCGCCGCGCCCGCGAACAGGTGATCGGGCTGCTGGCCGTGCGCGCGCAATTCGAGCGCGCTGCCGTCGCGGCCGAGCCGCAGCGGCACGCGGAACTGCTCGGCGTGCGCGTGCAGCACGCGCAGATCGAACTGGATCAGGTTCCAGCCGACGATCAGGTCGGGGTCGTGCTGCGCGAACCACGCGTTGAAACGCTCGAGCAGCGCGGCGCGGGTGTCGCAGTATTCGAGGTGCACGTCATGGCCGTCGAGCACGGTGGCGTCGCCGTTCGGCGGGCCGAGCATGAACACGTCGCGCCGGCCGCAGCCTTCGAGCGCGATCGAATACAGCTCGCCGCGCGCGCTGGTTTCGATGTCGAGCGAGACGCCGCGCAGCGCCGGGCGGTAGTCGGGGTCGGGCTTCAGTTCGGCGTCGATCAGCAGGCGGGGGCCGGCGGGCGTGCCGCGAAAGCGCACCGGCGCGGTGATGAAGCGCTCCATCGCGTAGCGGTCGGGCGGCGAGACGTCGGCTTCGTACACGTCCACGCCGTCCTTGGCGAGCCGCTTCTGCAGCGCGCCGAGGTGGCGATGGCGGCGGCTGTACAGGCCGAGCACGGGGCGCTGGCGGAAATCGCGCAATGCGAGCGGGCGCAGGGCCACGCCGGTTTCGCCGGCCAGCACGCGTTCGGCGGCCTCGCGCTGCGCTTCCGGCACGAACGCGACCGATTCCTGCGGGCGCAGGCGCACCCGTCGCGGGCCGCTGCCGGTGGCGAGCCAGAACTCGATCTCGACGCCGGCGGCGGTGTCCCGCCAGTGACGGGTCAGGATGAAACCCTGCTCGAATTCGGTCAAAACGCGTGCTCGTGATGGGAGGAATGCCTCAGGCGGCGGATTGTAGCGCCTGCGGGCGGGCCGCGCCCGGCCTGAGTGGCTGCCTGGGTGGCTGCCTGAGTGGCGGCCGCGGCCGGTGTAGCCGCCGCGCGGGCGACGCTCGGCCGCCATCGTCGATCTTTGCCATAATTCACCCCCGAATCGGCGGCCCGCCCGCCGCCGCACGACAGGCCGTTCGCCGCGCGGCCCGCTTCGCCCGAACCAGGATCGCCCGTGGAACTGAGACAACTTCGCCATTTCGTCGCCGTCGCCGAGGAGGCCAACTTCACGCGCGCGGCCGAGCGCTGCCATATCGTGCAGTCGGCGCTGTCCACCTCGATCCGGCTGCTGGAGGAGGAATTGGGCGCGAAGCTGCTGGTGCGCACCACGCGGCGCGTGAGCTTGTCGGCGGCCGGCACGGTGTTCCTCGATCGCGCGCGGCGCGCGCTCGACGTGCTCGACCGCGCCGCGCTGGAAGTGGCCGACATCACCTCGGTGCGCAGCGGCAAGCTGTCGATTGGCACGGTGCAGAGCCTGCCGCAGTTCCTCGAGCTGCCGGGGCTGCTGTCGCGCTTTCATCAGACGCATCCGGGCGTGGAGGTGCGGCTCGTGCAGGGCGCGGCGCCTGAATTGAACGAGAAGGTGGGCGCGCACGAACTCGATCTGGCGATCCTGCCGGTCGAGGAGCGCAACGAGCGCCACACCTCGCACATCATCGCCTGCGACGAGATGGTGCTGGCCTGCGGGCGCGGCCATCCGCTCGCGTCGGCGGGCACCGTGCCGCTCGCGCGGCTGGTGAAGGAAGCATTCGTCGATTTCGTGCCGGGGCAGGGCACGCGGCGGCTGGTGGATCGCGGCTTCGCCGAGGCGGGGCTGCAGCGGCGCGTGGCGTTCGAGATCGGCGATCTCGATACGGTGCTCGATCTGGTCGGCCAGGGCCTCGGCATCGCGCTGCTGCCCGAGGACATCGTGGTGCGCCGCCCCGACATGCTGGCCTGCGTGCGGCTCGAACGCGCCGAGCTGTGCTGGGAGCTGGTGGTCACGCACGCCGCGTCGGCGTCGGGCGACGCCGCCGACGTGCTCGATCCGGCTCCGGCCGCGTTCCTCGACATGCTGATGGCCGAAACGGCTGATCAACGCTGACGGCCTCCCGTTGCGCGCCAGATCCGTGCCAACTTCTAATTACAAGATGCCTTCGTAAGCATTCATTTATCTTTCTTTCGCGTTGCCGCCCTGCATGCTCGGCGCATGACGGGGCGCGATCGCGCCATCCCCCATCCCGGCGTTCCACATACTGGGCTTGGCTTGTGCCGTGTCATCGTACAACCCACGAATCCTTTCAATTGGTGAAAGCAAGCCTGTCGAAGAGGCGAATTCGGGACGAAAGCGATGAATGAAGTTGAAAGAATAAGAAGTAAAAATGAAATAAAACGTTTTTATATAAAAATCAGCAACTTATGGCATATCGAAAAGCTGTCAAGTTATCGATTCAGCAAAAATGACACAGAGATTTCCCTAGGAATCTGCAATTCAGCATTGTCGATTTTTGCACTCGTTATAGGATGACTGACTAGATGAGGGGCTCCAAGTACAGGGAGTCACGCCTCACCTGGAGACCGGCCCGCACTCGCAAGGGCGGCCGATAACGCATAACGCTGACCGCCTGCGGGGTGCAGGCGCTTTGGAATCAGAGGGGACGCAATGAAGAAACGCATCATGGTGGCAGCCGCTACGCTCACCGGCCTGACCGCAGGCGTTGCACACGCTCAAAGCAGCGTGACGCTGTACGGGATCGTCGACACGGGTATCGGCTGGCAGAGCAGCCAGACCTCGCTCGGCTCGACCTCGGGCGGCAAATCGGTCACCAAAATGATCAACGGCATCTGGGCCGGCAGCCGTTTCGGCCTGAAGGGCTCGGAAGATCTCGGCGGCGGCCTGAAGGCCATCTTCCAGTTGGAAGAAGGCTTCAACAGCGCCACCGGCGCGCAAGCCGTGTCGGGCCTGATGTTCAATCGTCAAGCCTACGTCGGCCTGACGGACGCCCGCTTCGGCAGCTTCACGGCCGGCCGTCAGTACACCGCGTACTACACGGTCCTGTCGCCGTACAGCCCGACCACCTGGCTGACGGGCGCATACGGCGCGCACCCGGGCGATATCGACTCGCTGGATACGACGTACCGCGTCAACAACTCGCTCGTGTACATGTCGCCGACCTACGGCGGCTTCACGTTCGGCGGTTCGTACGCGCTGGGCGGCACGCCGGGCAGCACGAACAACGGTTCGACCTGGAGCGTGGCCGCGCGCTACGCGATGGGCCCGGCCGGCTTGGCCGTGGGCTTCATGCGTCTGAACAACTCGACGGTGGGCGGCGGTGCGTGGGGTGCGAACTCGACGGCCTCGAACAACGGCGCCGAGCCGAGCGTGTCGGGCATCAACAACGGTTACCAGTTCGCGGCGGCGCAGCAGCGCCTGGCCGTGACGGGCGGCTGGACGTTCAACTCGCAGTGGGACGTGACGGCGTCGTACTCGAACGTGCAATACATCCCGGGCTCGGGCTCGAAGTTCGCCAACACGGCGATCTTCAACACGGCCGGCGCTGTGCTGCACTTCAAGCCGACGGCGACGCTCGACCTGGCGGCCGGCTACAGCTACACGCGCGCCACGCTGGCGAACGGCGTGCAGCACGCAGCCTACTACCACCAGTTCAACCTGTCGCAGTACTACAGCCTCTCCAAGCGCACCGGCCTGTACGCGCTTGAAGCCTACCAGCGCGCCGGCGGTCAGACGCTCGCACTGGGCGGCAGCATCATCAACGCCACGGCCGACATCGGCGACGGCCAGAACAGCGCGCCGTCCTCGTCGCGCAGCCAGGTGGCAGTGGGCGCGGGCATCATCACGCGCTTCTAAGCGGCAAGGTGTGTGCGGGGCGGCGCGAGCCGCCGCCCGGCAATTTCCGGAATGTGCAGTCGAAGGTTCGCCTTGGCGAACCTTCCTTTCGCCGTCGTCGCGTTCGCGTGCCGACGGCGTTTTTCTTTTGAGGCCGCGGCGGACTCGATGTCGCTCTAAATTGCAACTAACGGCCTATTCCGCGCGGCCCGGCCAAACCCGCGCCGCGCCCGCGCGCACGAGGCGGCGGGCGCGGCGCGCCGTGCGGCTTACTCGTCCATCAGGCGGACCTTGACCTTCTTGCCCTTGATCTTGCCGCCGTTGAGCTTGCGCAGCGCATCGCGCGCGACGCTGCGCTCCACGGCCACGTAGGTCGAGAAGTCGGTCACGTTGATCTTGCCGATCTGCGCGCCGGAGAAGCCCGCGTCGCCGGTCAGCGCGCCGAGCACGTCGCCCGGGCGGATCTTCTCCTTCTTGCCGCCGAGGATCTGCAGCGTTTCCATCGGCGGCAGCAGCCGCTCCTGGCTGGCCGGCGTGAGCGAGGCGAGCGGCGCCCATTCGACTTCGCGCCCCTGCGCCTGCTCGATGCCGCCCACGCGGCCCATCTCGTTCATGCTGGCGAGGCTCAGCGCCCAGCCTTCCTGATCGGCGCGGCCGGTGCGGCCGATGCGGTGCACGTGCACTTCCGGGTCGGGCGTCACATCCACGTTGATCACGGCTTCGAGCTGGGCGATGTCGAGGCCGCGCGCGGCGACATCGGTGGCCACCAGCACCGAGCAGCTGCGGTTGGCGAACTGGATCAGCACCTGGTCGCGCTCGCGCTGGTCGAGCTCGCCGTGCAGCGCGAGCGCGTGGAAGCCCTGCGCGCTCAGCACGTCGAGCAGGTCGCGGCACTGCTGCTTGGTGTTGCAGAACGCGATCGTGCTGGCCGGCCGGTAATGGTTCAGCAGCAGGCCCACCGCGTGCAGGCGCTGATCCTCGGCCACTTCGTAGAAGCGCTGGCGGATCTTGCCCGCGTCGTGCTGCTCGGCCAGCTTGATTTCCTTCGGGTTGCGAAGGAACTGGCGGCTCAGCTTGGCGATGCCGTCGGGGTAGGTGGCCGAGAACAGCAGCGTGAGGCGCTCGGCGGGGCATTGGCGCGCCACGGTGGCGATGTCGTCGAAGAAGCCCATGTCGAGCATCCGGTCCGCTTCGTCGAGCACCAGCGTGTTGAGCGCGCCGAGCGCGAGCGTGCCGCGCTCGAGGTGATCCATGATGCGGCCGGGCGTGCCGACCACGATGTGCGCGCCGTGCTCCAGGCTGGCGGCCTGCGGGCGCATCGGCGTGCCGCCGCACAGCGTCAGCACCTTGATGTTTTCCTCGGCGCGCGCGAGGCGGCGGATTTCCTGGGCGACCTGGTCGGCGAGTTCGCGGGTCGGGCACAGGATCATCGCCTGCACGTCGAAGCGGCGCACGTCGAGCCGCGCCAGCAGCGCGAGTGCGAACGCGGCGGTCTTGCCGCTGCCGGTCTTGGCCTGCGCGATCAGATCCTGGCCGGCGAGCGCCACCGGCAGGCTGGCGGCCTGGATCGGCGTCATCTCGGTGTAGCCGAGCTGCTGCAGGTTGGCGAGCATCGCGGGCGCGAGCGCAAGCTCGCTGAACGGGCGGGCGGGCGTGGCTTGGGTCATCGTGGCTCCTGGCTCAGAACGGGCGGCCTTCGATCTGCTCGTAGACGGGGTTGCCGTCCTCGTCGTCGTAGCGATAGAGGTAATTGCGCGCGCCGCACAGCGGGCAGCGGAACAGGTCGCCCTGGCCCTCGTCCTTGATGACGACGTCGGCGAGTTCCCACGGCGTGCCGCAGCTCTGATTTCTGCAAGTAAACAAGTTCTTCTCCAACGGAATGCGGGGGCGCCCCGGCTGGCCGGGAGGCGGGCGTGCGCCGCGCGGCAGCCGCCCGCAGCAACCTGGCGGAAGCCGGATTTGGGCGGGCGTGCGTGGAGCGGGCGTCGGGGCGCGGATGGAATGGGGGCGATCGGTGAATCGCGCGTGCCGCGATTTTAACGGATGCGCGCGCCGGGGCCGGCGATTTCGCATGCGCCGCCGCCGTGAAACGATTCGTAAGACTGTTGCGGCGGCACACGGCTCGCGGTATTCTCCGAGCCCATACACCCCTGTTTTCGCGTGCGTCGCCCGCACCGTGCAGGGGGCCGGTTCGCCTTCGGCGGATCGCCGCCGCCGGTTTCCGGCGGCGCGCCACACAACGAGAACCTGAGAGACGGCGCGGCAGCGCGAACCGGGTTTCCCTGCTCCGCGCGGCGAAACCGTTTCCATGCAGCTCCCGCCGGCGCGGCACGACCGCGCAACATCATCGTTGCGGCAACCAGACAGTTCAGGATTGCCATTTTTCAGAAGCCGCGATCGCGGCTTTTCTTTTTTCCGGCGAATGGCGCGGGCCGTGCCGCATTCGATTTATTTCGCGCCCGATCGCAATGCGCCATTCGAGCGGTCAGTCTATTAATGCGCGGCGTTTGATAACGTTTTCAAATGCAGTGCGCCATTTGTACGACGTCCGGCTATCGTCGACGGAAAAGCCGGAGCGCCGGTTGATAAGGCGTTCGGCCTGTAACGGCGGCACGCCGCGATATAAAATATCGTTGCATTGCGCGCGATATAAATTCGCATTTATCACGCATCGCCATTTCATTTATGTAGAATGGCATCCCGACAGTTTACGAATTGACGATTGGCATCGCGAACACACCGGCAACGAATCATTTGAACTAGCCGGTGCAATGCCGAACGGCGCGTGACGCCCATGCCGCGCCCCGAATCATCCGGATAACTGGAGCCTGAGAGAACCGCGCCCCGCGCGCCGGGCAGCCCCCGGCGCGCGGCAAGGCGCTCCCCGCATCGGCCGCGTCGCGGCTATCCCCCGATCGAACCCGTTTCGTGCGCCAGCGCCGGCAACGCCGCCTGCGCCGTTTGTGCCGCTTGTGCTGCCTCTGCCGCTTGCCCCGTCTGTCGGCCGCGCGCGGCGATCAGGCATGCGGCCGCCTGCCACGCTTCGCCGGCGGCCTGCTCGCGGCTACCGGCGGTGGCTGCGAGGGTCGCCCCGTCCAGCATCATGACGAGCTGCCGCGCGAGCGGTGCGGCCTCGGCCGGCGCGACCAGCTCGCCGAGCAAAGCCTGGACGAAGCCGCGCAGGCCGTCCTTCTGCGCGGCCGCGAGGCGGGCCGGCTCGCCCGCGCCGTCGTGGAATTCCGACAGCGCGCCGACGAACAGGCAGCCCGTGAAATCGGGCGACGTGAACCTGCCGTGATGCCAGTCGAACACCGCGCGCAGGCGTGCGAGCGCGGTGTCGTGCGCGCCGGCCGCGTCGGCCATCGATTGCCGGGCGGCGTCGGTGCGCTGCGACAGCACCTCGCAGATCAAGGCGTGCTTGGAAGGGAAGTGGCGGAACAGCGTCATCTTGGCGACGCCCGATTCCTTGATGATCCGGTCGATGCCGACGGCGTGATAGCCGTGGGCGGCGAACAGCCGGCTGGCCGTATCGACGATGGCTTGCTTTTTTGCGCTCATGCCTCGGGCGTCCTGTGGTCGCCCGGGCTGGCCGGCGCGCCCGGAGATCGGGCGTCGCATCCTGCCGGGCGCGTCAGGCGGCGCGGGGCGGGAAACCGGGCGTGACGCACAGCCTACCGTGGATGCGGCCGGCCACGGCCCGGCGTGGCGCGGCCGCGACGCCGGGTGCGCGCCGACTTGCTGCGGTCATGGAAGCGAGGGCCGCGCGCGCCGTGCGGGGCTGCCGCTCAGGCAGCCGTTTCGGCGTCGCCGCGCTTGTTGTTGCGCTTGGCGTCGTACATCGCCGCGTCGGCGATGCGCAGCAGCGTGTCGATATCGTTGTCGCGGGCCGTGACGGGCGCGGTGCCGACGCTCGCGCCGACCGTCGCGACGAGATGCTCGCCCAGTTCGAACGGCCGGGCGATCTCCAGCGCGATGGCGCGCGCGAAATCGCTCGGTGCGGTGTGCGCGCCGCATTCGTCGACGATCACGAACTCGTCGCCGCCGATGCGCGCCACCAGCGCGTCCTTGCCGGCGAGCCGGCGCAACCGCTCGGCCACCTGCGCGAGCAGCATGTCGCCGGCTTCGTGGCCGTGCGCGTCGTTGACGGGCTTGAAGCCGTCGAGGTCGAGATAGAACAGCGTCATGCCGGCGCGGATGCGCGGGCGAACCTTGCCGTTGGCGGCCTGGAACAGGCCGGCGCGGTTCAGCAGGCCGGTCAGCATGTCGTGATGCGCGCGGTGGTTGTTCTCGCGCTCGGCCTTCATGGTCGAGATCAGCATCGCGTTGAGGCGGCGCGCGGCGGCGCTCATCGCGAACAGGTAGAACGGGATCTGGATCAGCGACAGCCACAGCACCTTCTCGCCCGACAGCAGCGAGCCGAGCGCGCACGGCCCGAGCGACAGCACGATCATCACGGCGACCAGCCGCGGCGCGGCGAAATTGCGGAAGCAGATGCCGCCCACCATCGCGGCGGCCGACAGGAACGACAGCGTGGCGGCCACCCAGTCGCCGCTCAGCGCGCTGATGAACGCGCCATAGCCCACCGATGCACCCCATAGCGGCGCGAGGTTCAGATAGAAATCGGTGGGCGTGTCGCGATGCTGCAGCGCGCGGCGGCGCGACAGCACCAGCACCACGAGGCGGATCGCGCAGATCAGGATCTCGCCGACCAGCCAGGCGCGGAACGGCAGCGACGGGTGACGCGATTCGAGCACCCAAGCCACGGCGATGGTGTTGAACACGCCGCCGAAGAAGATCGGCAGCGTGCCGAACAGGGTGCCGACCAGCGCGACGCGAATCTCCTGCGGCATGTCCTGGCCCGGCTCGGCCAGCCACCTCGCCAGCCGCCCGCGAGGCAACGAATACACTTCGGTCCTGCTCTGCACTAGACGGTCCTTCGTCGGATCGCGGCCGGCACACGGCGAGCCGGCGGCGCTTATTTGGAATCGGACAGGCGATGGCGGCGGTTGCATGCCGGCCTCGGTGGCGCGGTCACGCCGTCGGACCCCGCCGTCCGCCGTGGCGGACGGTTCCGACGCTCGCGTGGGCGCTGAGCGCCATGCCTGCGTGGCGGCGCTGTTTGCGCCATATGCAAGTCTACCAGCCCGGAGACGCCGCAAATACGCGGTTCGATGATTCGTTTTACGGGCTATTGTCAGCACGATCGCGTGCGCGGCGCGCCGCGAGTTCGCATCCGCCGCCAAGGCAGGGCGCCCTGCCGGCGCTAGAATGCCTGCTTCGCGCCGCCCGCCTTCCACTTCCGCCGCCGCTCATCATGTCGCGCTCCGCCCGCCACCGCCGCCTGCCGCCGCTGAACGCCCTGCGCGCGTTCGAGGCCGCCGCGCGCCACCTCAATTTCCGGCTCGCCGCCGAGGAGATCGGCGTGACGCAGGGCGCGGTCGCGCAGCAGGTTCGCCATCTGGAGGACGTGCTGCAGCGCCAGTTGTTCGAGCGTCTGCCGCGCGGGCTCGCGCTGACGCCCGACGGTCGCGCCTACTTCCCCGCCGTGCAGCGCGCCTTCACGATCGTTGCGGACGCAACCGATGCGCTGAGCCGCCACGATGCGACGTTGACCATCACCACCGCGCCGTCGTTCGCGTCGAAGTGGCTGATTCCGCGGCTCGCGCGCCTGCGCGAATCGCATCCGTCGCTGGAAGTGCGCGTGATCGCCGACGAGAAGCTGGCGACGTTTCGCGGCGACGGCGTGGATATTGCGATCCGGCTCGGCAAGCCGCCGTTCGGCAAGGGGCTCGCGGCCGAGCTGCTGTTTCCGCTCGACGTGTTCGCGGTGGCCGCGCCCGCGCTGCTCGACGCCTCGCCGCCGGTGCGGCGCGGCAGCGATCTGGCCGCGCATGTGCTGCTGCACGACGCGCACGATCTGTGGCCCGAGTTTCTCGACGCGCTGGCGGCCGGGCCGGGCGTGGACGCGGGCAAGGGGCCGCGCTTCAACCAGTCGTCGCTGGCGATCGACGCGGCCATCGACGGGCAGGGCATCGCGCTGATGAGCGAGCCGCTGGTGGAGCGCGACATCGCGGCCGGCCGGCTGCGCCGCGTGCTCGATTTCTCGTTTCCGCTGTCGCTCGGTTTCTACGTGGTGTATCCGCAGGCGGCGGCCGAGACGGCGGCGCGGCGCGCGTTGCGCGAATGGCTGTTCGCGCAGCGCGACCAGGACCGGCGCAGCCACGGCACCGACGCGCTGCGGATCTGAACCGGAACCTGCGGCGCGGCGCGCAGCGAGCCCGGGGCGTTCAGGGCGCGACCCAGCCGA
>NZ_JAAGPF010000148.1 GCF_017104645.1 Burkholderia sp. Ac-20379 | reverse complement strand
GGCGGCCAGGCTCGCGCCCATCCCCTGCACGGCCTCGGCCGCCACCAGCACGCGGCAGCCGACGATCGCGAGCCGCTCGGCCAGCACCTCCGCGCCGGGGCGCACCACGGCGATCACGTCGGGAATCACGGCGCGCAGCCGACGCGCGGCGGCCAGCGCCACGGGCGTGCCGTCGGGCAGGGCGGCCAGCAGCTTGCTGTCCTGCCCGGTGGGGTCGAAACGGGTGCCGAGGCCGGCGGCCAGCAGCACGCCGACGAATCGCGAGGAATGCAGATCAACCATGAGCGAAGCCGTGAACGGGTGAGCCGTGACGGCGATTGTGCGGGCGGCCGCGGCGAATCACAAGCCCGTGTTGCGGCGCGTCAATCCTGCGCGTCCTGCACGGCGCTGCCGGGCGCGTAGCGCGCCAGGAACATGTCGGCGGCCGATTCCGCGAGCGCGCGCTGCGCCGGGCCGGCGGCCACGGCCGGCTGGCCCATCGCCACCTGCGGCCAGAACGCGAACGATTTGACGAGCCCCTGCAACTGCTCCGAGGCGAAGCGCGGATCGTCGACGCGCAGGCGCCCGTCGCTGGCGGCCGCGCGAATCCACGCGCCGAGATCCTCCTCGCGCTCGCCGAGCCGCGACACCATCTCGCGCGCCCGCTCGGGCGAATGGATCGCGGCGGCGATCGCCACGCGCACCAGCGACAGGAACGTGTCGTCGCTGAGCAGGCGCAGCTTGCGCATCAGCAGGTCGATCAACTGGCCGCGCAGCGGCGCGTCGGCGCGGTAGACGGCCGCGTCGCCGGCGCGCGTCGAATCCCACAGCCGGTGCAGGATCGCCGCGAACAGCGCCTCCTTGCTCGGAAAGTGGTTGTAGACGGTGCGCTTCGACACCTGGGCGCTGGCGGCGATGCGATCCATGCTGGTGGCGTCGTAGCCGGCCGACAGGAATTCGTCGATCGCCGCGCCGACGATGGCGGCGCGCTTGCGGTCGGTCAGGCGGGTCGGGGAGGCATTGGAGTCCATGGGCGAATTTTACACTGGCCGGTTTACTTTTCCCGCAAACAAACTACACTAGCGAGTCTACTTTTCGATTCCGGACGGATCCCGATGACTTCGCTTCCCGCATGGTTCAGCCGCACGCTGGGCTTCGCCGCCGCGCGCCGTGGCCGCGCAACGTCGGCCGGCTCGCCGCAGCACGACGGCGAGCGCTTCCGCAACGTGCGGCCGCGCCCGGCCGAGGGCATCGGCAAGATGCTGTCGATCGCGTGGAACATGCTCGTCAACAAGCCGGGCGGCACCGCGCCGGCCGGTGCGCTGCCGCTGGATCCGCTCACGCGCGAGGCGCTCGACGCCGCGCCCGACCGCAGCCTCTACCGCCTCGGCCATTCCACCCTGCTGCTGAAGCTGCGCGGCCGGTTCTGGCTGACCGATCCGGTGTTCGCCGAACGCGCCTCGCCGTTCCGCAACATGGGGCCGAAGCGCTTCCACGCGCCGCCGATCGCGCTGGCCGATCTGCCGCCGCTGGCCGGCGTGATCCTCTCGCACGACCACTACGATCACCTCGACCGCGACACCGTGCTGGCGCTGGCCGCCACCACCGAGATGTTCCTGACGCCGCTCGGCGTGGGCGACCGCCTGATCGAATGGGGCATCGATGCGGCCAAGGTGCGCCAGTTCGACTGGTGGCAGGGCACGGAGCGGCACGGCGTGGCGTTCACGGCCACCCCGGCGCAGCATTTCTCGGGCCGCAGCCTGTTCGACGGCGACAGCACGCTGTGGGCCTCGTGGACGATCGTCGACGGCGACCTGCGCGTGTTCTTCAGCGGCGACACCGGCTATTTCGACGGCTTCCGCGAGATCGGCGAGCGCTACGGCCCGTTCGACGTGACGCTGCTCGAAACCGGCGCGTACGACGCGCAATGGCCGTACGTGCACATGCAGCCCGAGCAGACGGTGCAGGCGCATCAGGATCTCCGCGGGCGCTGGCTGATGCCGGTGCACAACGGCACGTTCGATCTGGCGATGCACCGCTGGCAGGATCCGTTCGAGCGCGTGTTCGGGCTCACGGCCGCGCGCGGGATTCCGCTCGCCACGCCGCGCATGGGCGAGCGGCTCGATCTGGCCGCGCCGCATCGCGGCGAGCGCTGGTGGCGCAACGTGACGGAAGCGGTGGCGGCCGAGCCGGTGCGGTCGCGCCGCTGGCGCTGCCGCGGGGCCGGCACGTCCACCACCTGACGCGTAGGCGGGGGCGGGGCGGTCGGGCGGGCCTGCTGCCAGCTTCTCGATCGGCCTCTCGATCAGCCCGTCAGTCGCCCCCTCAATCGGCCGACTCTTCGTCCTCGCGCCGATAGCGCTTGCGATACTCGGCCGGCGTCACGCCCACGTGCCGGACGAACGCGCGGCGCAGCACGTCGGCATTGGCGAAGCCGCATTTCGCGGCGACCTGCTTGGGCGCGTCGCCGGCCGTTTCGATCAGCGCGCGCGCCGCCGTCACGCGCGCCATCTCCACCCACGCCGCCGGCGTGACGCCCACTTCCGCATGAAACAGCCGCGCGAAATGCCGCGGACTCAGGCCCGCGTGCTCGGCAAGGCTCGCCACGCTGTGATCGAGCCCCGGCTGCGCGGCCACCCAGCGCTGCACGTCCTGCAGCACCGAACGGCCGGCCGGCGCGGTTTCGCCGTGGCGGCTGAACTGCAATTGGCCGCCCGGGCGCTTGAAATACATCACCAGCTGATTCGCCACGCGCATCGCGATCTCGCGGCCTAGATCCTCCTCCACCAGCGCGAGCGCCAGATCGAGCCCGGCCGTCACGCCGGCCGCCGTGCGCAGCTTGCCGTCGCGCACGTAGAGCGCGTCCGGCTCGACCTCGGCGGAGGGGCAGCGCGTGGCCAGCGCTTGCGCGGCGGCCCAGTGCGTGGTGACGCGGCGGCAGTCGAGCAGCCCCGCATCCGCCAGCACCAGCGCGCCGGTGCACACCGAGCCGAAGCGGCGGCAGCGTTTCGCCGCGCCGCGCAGCCAATCCAGCACGACGCCGGACACAGCCGGCCCGCCGTGCGCCGCGATGCCGGGCGCGCCGGCCACCAGCAGCGTGTGCGGATCGGGCACGGCGCCGCCGATCACGGCGTCGGGCACCAGCCGCGCGCCCGACGAACTGACCAGGTGCCCCGGCTCGCAGGCCAGCACCTGCAGCCGGTAGGCCGCGCGGCCGGCTTCCAGGTTGGCCTGCGCGAACACGTCGAGCGGCCCGCTGACATCCAGCAACTGCACGCCCGGCACGGCCAGGATCGCGATGGTCTTGCTCATGGGCACTCCCGCTGAAGGCGGCGGCCGCTTCCCGCGCGATTTGGCGGAAAACGGCGTGTCACGCCGATTGAAGACAATACTAGCACGCAGGACAATGATCTCCGAAGCCCACACACGGAGAACATCATGATCGACATCGGCGGCATCAGCGTGCCCGACAGCCAACTGGCGCGCGACATCACGGCATTCGTTCGGGATACCGAAAGTCCCTTGCTGTTTCATCATTCGAGCCGCGTTTATTACTTCGGCGCGCTGGCCGGGCGCGACCGCGGCCTCAAGTTCGATCCCGAGCTGCTCTACGCGGGCGCGATGTTCCACGACGTCGGCCTGATGCCGTCGCACAGCAGCGCGCACGAGCGCTTCGAGGTGGACGGCGCGAACGCCGCGCGCGATTTCCTGCGCCAGCGCGGCATCGACCAGCACGACATCGATCTGGTCTGGACCGCCATCGCGCTGCACACCACGCCGGGCATTCCCCAGCACATGCACCCGGTGGTGGCGCTGGTCACGGCGGGCGTGGAGATGGACGTGCTCGGCCTGACCTACAAGCAATACAGCGATCACGAGCGCGACGCCGTCACGCACGCGCACCCGCGCACGCCGCACTTCAAGGAAGACATCATCCAGGCGTTCTATGACGGCATTCGTCACAAGCCGGACACGACGTTCGGCAACGTCAAGGCCGATGTGATCGCCGACAAGGAGCCGCATTTCCACGCCGGCAATTTCTGTTCGGTGATTCGCTGTTCGGCCTGGCGCGGTTGAGTGCAACGCGCTCGCGTGCGTTTTGCGCAAACACGGAAAGAAAAGCGTATGCGCGCTGTAATCGGACGCCCGCCGTCACACTGGCCCGCCGCCGCAAAATTCGCGCGGGGCGGGCTTTTTGCGTTATTCGTCATATGATTCGCGAGCGCTTACCTGTATTCCGGTATTTATTTCAATTACGAAAAGAAAAGCAGCGAAAAAATTAAAGTTGGATCGCGGCGCGCCGTAATCGCGGGCTGGCGTCCGGCGTCGTATCGACGGAGTCGAGCGCCGTATCGCTACCCGTCGCTTCGCTGGGCGACAGAACTGGAGAACCGCATCGTGAGCCGCCTGCATCACACCGTCCGTTTCAAAATCGTGATGGCCATGACGGCCTGCGTGCTGATCATCGCGCTGGTGGGGATCTTCGGATCGCTGACCATCGCGCGCCTCAAGCAGACGGTGAACGACGAATACACCACCGTCGTGCAGCCGATCCGGGTGCTCGGCGCGGTGCGCGGCGAGGTGCTCGACATCCGCCGCCTGATGCGCACGCTGCAAGTGCTGCGCTCCGACGAGCGCACGCGCACCGGCATCGAATCGATCCGCCATTCGCTCGACCAGATCGACAAGGAATGGCCGCGCTACTACCCGGGCCTGGTGACGGCGGACGACGAGCGCGGGATCGCCGACAAGATCAACGCGGCGATGCCGCAGTTTCACCAGTCGACGCAGCAGATCCTGTCGGCGCTCGCCGCCGGCAACTACGACGCGGCCGGGCAGATCATCGACGCCGAGAACGCGTCCGCCGACGCGATGCTCGACCAGATCAAGAACGACATCGCGCTGAACGACCGGCAGGCCCAGCAGATGGCCACCGACAGCAACGACAGCGCGCGCACCGCGCTGACCATCGCGATCGTGCTGGTCGTGATAGGCATGCTGATGGCGGCCGGCGCGTCGGTGTATCTGCTGCGCGTGGTCATGCGCCCGCTCGGCAGCGCGATCGCGTTGGCGAACACGATTGCCGAGGGCCGGCTCGAAGCGCGTATCGACAGCCACTTCCGCGGCGAATTCGGCGACCTGATGCAGGCGCTGAAGACGATGGACGATCAACTGTCGCACACCGTGCGCCGCATTCAGGCGAGCACCGGCTCGGTCGCGCTCGCGGCCAAGGAAATCGCCACCGGCAACCTCGATCTGTCCTCGCGCACCGAGGAGCAGGCCGCCTCGCTGGAAGAAACGGCGTCGAGCATGACGCAACTGACCGAGACGGTGAAGCAGAACGCCGAGAACGCGCGCCAGGCCAACGGCCTCGCCACCAACGCGTCGAGCCTGGCCGACGACAACAACCAGGCGATGCGCGAGATGGTCGACACGATCCTTCGGATCAGCGGCAGCTCGGGCAAGATTTCGGAGATCACCGGCACCATCGAGGGCATCGCGTTCCAAACCAATATCCTTGCGCTGAACGCGGCCGTGGAAGCGGCGCGCGCGGGCGAGCAGGGCCGCGGCTTCGCGGTGGTGGCCTCGGAAGTGCGCACGCTGGCGCAGCGCTCGGCGGCGGCGGCCAAGGAGATCAAGGAGCTGATCGCGTCGTCGGTCACGCTGATCGAGGGCGGCGCGGGGCAGGCCAACGACGTCAGCGAGAAGATGGGCCGCGTGCGCGAGGCGATCCGCCGCGTGTCGGACATCGTCGCGGAAATCTCGGCCGCCTCCGACGAGCAGTCGCGCGGCATCGAGCAGATCAATCAGGCCGTCACGCAGATGGACGAAGTCACGCAGCAGAACGCCGCGCTCGTCGAACAGGCGGCCGCGGCGGCGCAATCGCTGGACGAGCAGTCGGCGGTGCTGTCGGAAGCGGTGTCGGTGTTCCGCTTGACGGGCGGCAACGGCGGGCCGGCGCGTGCGCTGTCGTACGAAGCCGCGCCGCGTCTTGGCGCGCCCGCGCTGGCCCGAGCCTGAACCCGGCGGCGCGCTTCGGTCAGCGCCGCCGCGCCAGCTTCACGCGCGCCGTCTCGCGTTCGTCGGGCGGCAGCGCATCCTCGTACACGAACTCGCCGGCGATCAGCGCGGCGCAGCAGCGTCCAGGCCAGATGGCCGAGCGTGTCGCGACGGCCGCTCGCGCTGCCGTGTTCCGTTTCTTCCTTGACTTCTCCCGCGAATTCGACGCGCACCGGCGCGGCCTGCTTGAATCGGCGGCCGCGCGGGCTCGGTTCGGCGTGTTTCGGCCCGACGCAATGGCCCGGTGGTCAGCGCCCCGGCTCGTAGAACAGCGCAAATAGTTCAGACTGCGAATTGACGCCGAGCTTCGCGTAGATGTGCTTCTTGTGCGCGCGCACCGTCTCGAACGAGATCGTCAGCCGCTCGGAGATCGCGCGCGTCGAGAAGCCGCTCAGGCTCAGCCGCACCACCTCCACCTCGCGCGCCGTCAGCGGCGTGTGCCCGCGCTGCTGCACGACGCGCTCGAAATGCTCGGCGTAGCTGGCCTCGTCGGGCCCGGCGGGCAGCGGCGCATCGGCTTCGAGCGCCGCGCCGCGCGCGCCGCCGCCGGTAAAGGTTTCGTAAGGCAGGCGCTGCCGCATCAGCGCGATCACCCATGGCGCGACCACCGCGAACACGGCCAGATCGCGCTCGCCGTAACGCCGCGTCGCGCCGAGCGAGAAGATCAGCGTGTGGCTGTCGTCGACGGCGTGGTTGAACTGCACCTCGTCGCCGATGATGTTGCTCTTGAAGTAGCGCTGGTAATAATCGGTCATCCGGAAGTTGTCCGGCGCGACCGATTCGAGCGTGACGAGGCCCGAGGCAGGGCGCTCGCAGGCCGCGATGTAGAACGGATCGAGCTGGTACAGCGCGCCCAGGTAGCTCTGGAACATCTGGTCGACGGTGCCGTCGGGCGTGGGCGATTCGGCGCACACGAGCGGGGCGCGCTCGCGCGCGAACAGCAGCCCCACCCAGTTGTCGAACGGCACGAAGCGTTGCAGCACGCGGGCGAGCCGGGTCCAGAAGTCGGCGCTGTCGATCGCGTCGATCAGCGTGGCGACGTGGTGATGGAACGCGAGATCCCGCCAGTCGAGTTCCATGTGTCCTCCGATCGTGGTAACCCAGGTGGGGAATTCCTGGACAAAAATAACGTCCCGATAATAGCGCCACGCCGCCGGCCCCAAGCCGCGGCGCAATGCGAGCGCGAGTCTATCGGCCCGCAATACTGGAGGCAAGCAGATGCAAATCGAATTGGCGCAGATCCCGGTCGTCGACGGCGACGTCGAACCGAATCTGGCGCGTGTGACCGAGGTGATCCGCGCGCGGCGCGACGGCACCGACCTGATCGTGTTTCCCGAAACCACGCTGACCGGCTTTCCGACGCGCGAGAACATCCGCGACGTGGCCGAGCCTCTCGACGGCCCGTCGCTGCGCACCGTGCGCGACGCCGCGCGCGCGGCCGGCACGGGCGTGGCGGTGGGCTTCGCCGAACGCGACGGCGAGCGCTTCTTCAACACCACGGTGCTGATCGACGCCGCCGGCGAGATCGCGCTGCGTTACCGCAAGACCCACCTGTGGGCGTCCGACGTCGGCGTGTTCGAGCCGGGCGACCGCTACGGCGTGTGCGAATTCAACGGCATGACCGTGGGCCTGCTGATCTGCTACGACATCGAGTTTCCCGAGACGGCCCGCGCGGTCGCCTCGCTCGGCGCGGATCTGCTGATCGTGACCAACGGCAACATGGATCCGTTCGGCCCCGTGCATCGCCGCGCGATCGTGGCGCGCGCGATGGAAAACCAGATGTTCGCGGCGCTCGTCAACCGGATCGGCGACGGCGACGACAACCTGAGCTTCCCCGGCGAATCGGCGCTGATCGCGCCGTCGGGCGATGTCCTGAGCGAGCTGCACGGCGAGGACGCCGTGCTGTGCACCACGCTCGATCCGGCGCTGCTCGCGGCGAGCCGGGAGCATTACAGCTATCTGCACGACGCGCGCGTGCGGCTCGACCTGCGCGACGATCCCGCGCCGGCCCACGAGCCGCATGCGGGGCGCGGCCGCGTGATCCGCGCGCGCTGAACCCGGGCGGGGCGGCGCACCGGCTCATGACCGGGGCGCCGCTTCGCTTGCGCAGGGCGGTTGCCGGGCTTGCGTTCGAGCGCCGTCCGATAGCCGTCCGATAGCCGCCTCGATCGTCGTGCCGTTCGGCCGGCCCGTTGCGTGCCGCAGCCGTTCGCCGCGGGCCTTCCGCCCGGCGGCCCGTTGTTCGCTTTCTTTGACCTGAGCCTGACCGTAGAGCCCTGCCGCCGCCGCGGCGACGCCGCCTGCCTCGCGCAGCGCGCCGTCACGCGGCGCGGCCCCGTGCAACCTGGTGTTTTGCGTAGGAGCGCGCGCTGTCGCGCTCACTGGAGACCGACCATGACTCATTCATCCCCGTCGCAGCCCGACGGCCGCGCGCCGCGCCTGAAGCGCACGCTCGGCCTGCCGTCCGTGCTGTTGTTCGGCCTGGCCTACATGGCGCCGCTGATCGTCTACGGCACCTACGGCGTGCTGGCCGGCGCGAGCCAGGACACCGCCGCGCTGGCCTATCTGCTGGCGCTGATCGCGATCGTGTTCACGGCGCTGAGCTACGGCAAGCTCGCGCGGCTGTTCCCGGTGGCGGGCTCGGCCTACACCTACACGCGCAAGACCTTCAACGCGCATCTCGGCTTCATGATCGGCTGGGCCACGCTGCTCGACTACTTCTTCCTGCCGATGGTGATCTGGCTGATCGGCGCGGCCTATCTGGGCGCGGCGTTCCCGTCGATTCCGGCGTGGGTGTGGATCGTCGCGTTCATCGTGCTGACGAGTGGCCTGAACATCCTCGGCATCGAGCTGGCGAACCGCTTCAACATCGTGCTGATGGTGGTGCAGCTGCTGATCGTCGCGCTGTTCGTGGTGCTGTGCTGCCACTACGCGATGGCCGCGGCCGGCCCCGGCGGGATCCTCGCCGCGCAGCCGTTCTTCAACGCCCATGTGCCGCTGTCGGCCACCATGGCGGGCGCGGCGATCGCCGCGTATTCGTACCTGGGCTTCGACGCCGTCTCGACGCTGACCGAGGAAACCGTCGATCCCGAGAAGACGATCCCGCGCGCCATCGTGCTGATCGCGCTGATCGGCGGCGCGATCTTCGTGATCGCGGCCTACACGCTGCAACTGGCGCATCCGGGCGCGGTGTTCAAGGATCCCGATTCGGCCGCGTTCGAGATCGCCAAGAAGGTGGGCGGCGACATCTTCGTGTCGGTGTTCCTGGCCGGGCTGATCCTCGCGCAGTTCGCGTCGGGCATCTCGGCGCAGGCCAGCGTCGGCCGGCTGCTCTATGCGATGGGCCGCGACGAGGTGCTGCCGCGCCGGATCTTCGGCTACATCCACCCGCGCTTCCAGACGCCCGCGCTGAACATCGCGTTCGCCGGCGCGATCGGTCTGATCGCGCTGAAGCTCGACGTGGCCACCTCCACCTCGTTCATCAACTTCGGCGCGTTCCTCGCGTTCACCTCGGTCAACCTGTGCGTGATGCGCCAGTATTTCGTGCTGCCGGCCGCGCAGCGCCGCTTCGGCGCGATCGGCGGGCTGCTGTTCCCGGCGCTCGGCGCGATCGCCGATATCTGGCTGCTCGTGAGCCTCGAGAAATCGGCGCTGGTGCTCGGCGCGATCTGGTTCGTGCTCGGCCTCGCGTATCTGGGCTGGCTCACGCGCGGCTTCCGCCAGGCGCCGCCGGAAATGGCCGTCTGAGGGTTTGCCGGGGCGCGGGCAAGGGAGCGCGCAACGGAGCGGGGCGGCGAGGCGCGCTGCGCGTTACGCGCCGCCCCAGTACAATCACGGCCTCGCGCGCAATGCGCGGGGCCGTTCCGTTTGGGGCACGGCCCTCAATGGAAAGGAAGCGCAAGTGATTGACCTGTCGACGCTCGGCACATTCATCGTGATCATGTTCGGACTGTTCCTCGTGCCGGGGCCGGCCGTGCTGATGGTGCTGTCGCGCACCGCGCAAGGCGGCTGGCGCGCGGGCGTGATGGCCAGCGTGGGCTGCGCGATCGGCGACATCGTCCATACGTTCGCGGCCGGCGCGGGCCTGTCGGCGCTGCTGATGACGTCCTCGATCGCGTTCAACGCCGTGAAATACGTGGGCGCGGCCTATCTGTTCTATCTGGGCTGGCGCTCGTGGCGCGAGCCGGCGCCGAAGCTGGCCGTTCAGGCGCAGGCCGACGATGCCTCGCAGCCGGCGCTGCCGGCCATGTCGCCGGTGCGCGTGTGCGGCCAGGCGATCCTGACCGAATTGCTGAACCCGAAGACGGCGCTGTTCTTCATCGCGTTCCTGCCGCAGTTCGTGCATCCCGAGAACGGGCACGCGTTCTTCCAGTTCATCGAACTGGGCGTGCTGTTCGCGGTGTTCGGCACGCTCTACACGTCGATGCTGGTGTTCGCGCTGCGGCCGCTGCGTCACATGCTCGGCAAGCTGCCGCTGCTGCGCCGCCTGCAGGGCAAGCTGATCGGCTCGATGCTGATCGGGCTCGGCGTGAAGGTGGCGGCGCAGACGCGCTGATTGAGATTCGTCCGAGGCGACTATCGGTGCTGTCCGATTCAGCGCGCGCGGCGGATTCCGTACCATCGAACGGCTTTTGATCTTGCCGGGCGCGAACCGCCCGGCGTCTTCATGCCTTTCGAAGGAGCCCGCCATGATCGACGATGTCGGACATTGCCAGCAACGGATCGCAACGATCCAGCAGCAACTCGCCGAGGACAAGCACGCCGTGTCCATCACCGTGCTGGCCGATATTCGCGAATGCGTGCGCATGTTCGGCTTTACCCCGTACGACATCTTCGGCGAGGCCGCCGGTTCGTGGCCCGACCCGGAATGACGCAAGCGGGGCGTATCGTCTCCCGCGCCCCGCGCTTCGTTGTTCCCACGGCGCCCACCCCTCACGCCATCCTCAACCACCGCAGCCAGTGCTCGAGCAGCGCATCGCGCTGCCACGCGGCCTGCGCGAGCCACAGCGCGCCAATCCACGCCACCGCCACCACGATCAGATCGCAGCGTCCGCTTTTCCACCAGTTCAGCGAATGACGTTGCAGGATCCACGGCACGCCGAGCGGGTTCGGCCAATCGGCCAGCAGATGCATGAGCCCGCCGCACGCAAAGCCGAACAGCGGCGGCGCCCATGCGTGCTGCGCAGCCACGGCGCGATCGG
Organism: Burkholderia sp. Ac-20379; assembly: GCF_017104645.1. GTDB lineage: Bacteria > Pseudomonadota > Gammaproteobacteria > Burkholderiales > Burkholderiaceae > Burkholderia. The sequence continues at coordinate 6,227 of NZ_JAAGPF010000148.1, read as the reverse complement.
CGAACCACAGCAGCGCGATCCAGCCGACGCCCCAATGCGTCGCGGTGCGATGCTTGATCCAGAGCCGCCGCTTGCGTGTCCACCACGCCACTTCGAGCCAATCGGGCGCGGTGCCGCCCGCCACGCCGCCGAGAAATGCCGCGAGGCTGCCCAGATGCCATGCGCCGGCGGCGCCGGCCTGCCAGACGAGCGCGGCGGCGATCAAACCGGCGGCCCAGCCGGTCGCACGATGAGCGTTATGAGATGCCATGCAAGAAAACGTGCGAAGGTGCGCTGCAAAAAATCCGGGGCGCTATCTTCGCAGATCGACGGGCGATGCGGATCATCTTCGGCGGAATATTTCGCTATGCGCATGAATTGCATCTAACGGTCGCCAACGCGCGAAAGCCCTGCATTCAGCACCGAAAGTTGCATTGCAGCATCCGCCTTGCGAGATTTCTTTCAAGTGCCGGAACATGCTATAAGCGGCGGGACGGCCTTTCTCCAGCACGCAGTGCTCACTCATGAGGGATGCGAAATGAACGTAACGTTCCAACGCTTCAGGATTTCCGTCGTCGCGGCCTGCGCCGGCGTCGCCGTGTCGGGCTTCGTGCCCGCCGCCCCCGCGCTTGCCAAGACTCCGTTGCATGCGCAACTAACTGGATCGGCGGTCGCGGTCGCCGACAAGTACAGCGCCGACGCCGCCGAAAAAATCTTCAAGGAAGGCGGCAACGCGGTGGACGCCGCCGTGGCGATCGCGTTCACGCTGGCGGTCACGTATCCCGAGGCCGGCAACATCGGCGGCGGCGGTTTCATGACGCTCTACGTCGACGGCAAGCCGTACTTCCTCGACTACCGCGAAAGCGCGCCGCTTGCCGCCACCAAGGACATGTACCTCGACAAGGACGGCAACGTCATCAAGGGCATGAGCCTGTACGGGCCGCGCGCGGTGGGCGTGCCGGGCACCGTGTCGGGCATGTGGGAAGCGCAGAAGCGCTTCGGCAAGCTCAAGTGGCAGCAGGTGCTCGCGCCGGCCATCCACTACGCGAAGGACGGCTTCGTGGTGGACGAGCAGCTCGCGCAGCGCGGCGTGGATGCCTCCAAGGAATTCGCCGGCAAGACCAACTTCGACAAGTTCTTCGGCTCGATGAAGGCCGGCACGAACTTCAAGCAGCCCGATCTGGCCGACGTGCTGCAGCGGATCTCGTCGGAAGGCGCGAAGGGCTTCTACGAAGGCCCGACGGCCGCGAAGATCGCCGCCGCGATGCAGCCCGGCGACGGCCTCATCACGGCCGAGGATCTCGCGCAGTACAAGGCTGTCTGGCGTCAGCCGGTGGAGGCGAGCTGGAACGGCTATCACGTGATCACCGCGCCGCCGCCGAGCTCGGGCGGGGTGGGCCTCGTGCAGTTGCTGAAGATGAAGGAGGATCGCGCGGCCGACTTCAAGGGCGTGCCGCTGAACTCGGCGCAGTACGTGCACCTCGTGGCCGAGATCGAGAAGCGCGTGTTCGCCGATCGCGCGCAATACCTGGGCGACCCCGATTTCTACAAGGTGCCGGTGGCGCAACTGACCGACGACGCCTATATCGCCAAGCGCGCGGCCGAGGTCAATCCGGTGTCGCCGTCCGACACGCAGAGCGTGAAGCCGGGCCTCGGCACGACGATGCCGGAAAAGGCCGAAACAACGCACTTCTCGGTGGTGGACAAGTGGGGCAACGCGGTGTCGAACACGTACACCATCAATGGCTATTTCGGCTCGGGCGTGGTGGCGGAAGGCACCGGCATCGTGCTCAACGACGAGATGGACGACTTCTCCGCGAAGCCGGGCGTGGCCAACATGTTCGGCGTGGTGGGCAGCGATGCGAACGCGATCGAGCCGAAGAAGCGGCCGCTGTCGTCGATGTCGCCGACCATCCTGACCAAGGACGGCAAGGTGGCGCTCGTGATCGGCACGCCGGGCGGCTCGCGCATCTTCACCTCGATCTTCCAGGTGATCACCAACGTCTACGATTTCGGCATGCCGCTGAAGGCGGCGGTGGGCGCGTTCCGCTTCCATCATCAGCTGCTGCCGCCGAACACGATCTTCTGGGAGCCGTACCACCCGATCACGGGCGAGCTGGCGCAGCAGATCGAGGCGAAGGGCTACACGCTGAAGGGGCAGGATTTCAGCGGCGATATCCAGGTGATCCGCGTGGACGGCAGGACGCCCGAAGCGGCGGCCGACCCGCGCGGCCGCGGCGTGACGCGCATCGTGCGCTGAGCGCGTTCGCGGTATTCGATGCGCCTGGCATGACCGGCGCAGGCCGAGGCGGCAGCGATGCCGCACCCGGCCTGCGCCGGTTTTTCTTTTCCGCGCCGGATCGCGCTATAGCGCGCCGCCCGCCGGACACGGCGCGGCCAGCCATTCTCCGCGCAGGCGTTCCAGCATCGGCAGCACGCGCCGCAACTCCGCCAGCAACTGCGGCGAGGCCGGCGTGATCGGCATGCGCACCTCCGGCGAGATGCCGTGCGTGAGCGACAGCATCGCCTTGATCGCGGACGGGTTCGGCGCGGCGAACAGCAGCCGTACCACGGGCTGCATCGCGTCGAACAGGCTGTGCGCTTCCGTCACGCGGCCCGCTGCGTGCAGCCGCTGCACTTCGACGAACAGATCCGCGCACACGTGCGCGCTGGCCAGCACGCCGCCCGAGCCGCCGGCGGCGAGGCAATCGAGAAACGCGCTGTCGGTGCCGCACAGCAGTTCGATCGGCAGCATGTGGAGCGCATCGAAATGCGCGGGCACGCATTCCTTGATGCCGGCCAGGTTCGGATGGCGCAGCAACTGGCGCACGGTGGCCGGTTCGATCGCCACGCCGGTGCGATGCGGCACGTCGTACAGCATGACCGGCCGCCGCGTGTGTTGCGCGATCTGCTCGAAATGCCAGAGCACGCCGGCCTGGTTCGGACACAGATAGGCGGGCGGCGAGACGAGATAGCCGGCGATCGCGTGCCGTTCGAGCCGGTCGATCTCGGCGAGGAACGCGCGCGTGTCGAGCCCGCCCACGCCGACGAACACCGGCAGCCGGCCGGCGGCCACCTCGACGATCGCGGCCAGCGCGGCGACGCGTTCGGCATCGTCGAGCAGCGCGGCTTCGGCCGTGGTGCCGAGCGCGACGAAGCCGGCGATGCCGGTGTCGAGATACGACGCGGCTAGCGCGCGCAGCGCGGCGGTGTCCACGCGGCCGTCGCGAAACGGCGTGACGAGCGGCACCCAGATGCCCTTGAACATGTCAGGCCTCCGTGACGGCGGCATGCACGATCGGGCCGATGGTGGCCGCGTCGACGCACGACATCAGCAGGTCGAGCAGGGCCGGCATGTCGGGGCTGGCGGTGCCGAGCGTGACGTGGATCGCGCGCCGCGCCAACTGCACGGCGACCACATGGCTCGCCAGCGTGGAGGCCAGCAGCGTCGCGAGTTGCGCGTCGCGGTGGTCGTGCGTCAGCGAGATGCGGACGCTGGCGCGGGTGACGGGAGCGGCCTGGGTGGCCGGGGGAAGAATACGGTGCGGGGTGACAGCCTTGGCTTGGCGCATGCGAGGGAAGGGAACCCGGTCGGGTAGGAAGACCCTCCCAGCGTAGCGAGCCGCGTATCAATGCCGCGTAAAAAGATCGGGGCGGGGTGTAAACGACCGGGTGCGCCGCTCAATCCCCCTTGCCGTTCACGCAGGCTTCCACCACCTCGACGAACACGCGCTTGAGCGTGCTGTCGTCGTCGCGCCAGATCAGCCCGAGCGGCGCGCGGTGGCCCGGCAGCGCCAGCGGCCGGGCCACCACGTTGGGCGGCACCGCGGCGGCCGCTTCGGCCGGGATCAGGCCGATGCCGAGCCCGGCCGCCACCAGCGCGAGCATGGTGGTGTATTCGCCCAGCTCGCGCGCGATCTCGAGCGTGACTTGCTGCGCGCCGAGCGCCACCAGCAGCGCGTCGAACAGGCCGGGCGCATAGCGGCGCGCCAGCACGAACGCGGGCTGGCCGCGCAGTTGCGCCGGCTGGATCTCGCGGCGGCGCGCGAGCGGATGCGAGGCCGGCACCGCCACCACGAACGGCTCCTCCATGACCACGCGCGTGCTCAGGCCGCCCGCCGCGATCGGCAGCCGGCCGAGCCCGACGTCGAGCGTGCCGCCGTGCAGCGCGGCGATCTGGTCGGGCGTGGGCATGTCCTTCAGTTCGAGCGCGATGCGCGGATAGCGCGCGTGCAGCGTGCGGATCACGGTGGGCAGCAGCTTCGGCAGCACCGACGACACGAAGCCGAGCCGCAGCGTGCCGATCTCGCCCTGCGCCGACAGCCGCGCCACTTGCGCCGCGCGCGCGGCCTGATCGAGCGTGGCGCGCGCTTCGGGCAGGAACAGGCGGCCCGCGTCGGTCAGCGCGACCTTGTGGCGATCGCGGTCGAACAGGCGCACGCCGAGGCCGGTTTCGAGCGTCTTGATCTGCATGCTCAGCGCCGGCTGCACGATGCAGAGCCGTTCGGCGGCGCGGCCGAAGTGCAGTTCGTCGGCCAGCGCGACGAACGCGCCGAGGTGTTTGAGTTCCATCGCGAAGGCTCCGCGCAGCGTGATCAGCCGTGATGATAACAAGCGCGGGCGGGCGCGGCATGCGGGCCGCCTTGCATGCCGAAAGCGCCTGAAAACATGGGCTTCAAGCGGCCGATGGCCCGCTTGCGCCGTGCATGATCACGGTGACGGTTCCGAGAAGATCTCCACCAGGAAGTCGATCACGGCGCGCACCCGCATCGGCACGCGCCGGCCGGCCGCATGCACCACGTGCATCGGCAGCGGATCGGGCTGCAGCGCGGGCAGCAGTTCGCGCACGCGCCCCGCGCGGATCTCGTCGGCCAGCAGCCAGTACGGCGCCTGGGAAATGCCGAGGCCGTGCAGCACGGCGGCGCGCACGTGTTCGGCGTCGCCCGTCAGCAGCGAGCCGCGCGGCAGGTAGGCGATCGGCTCGCGTCCCTGCTTGAGCCGCCACGGGCGGCGTTCGCGGTCGCGCGCGAACACGATGCACGGATGCGCGTCGAGATCGGCGAGCCGCGCCGGCGCGCCGTGCGCCGCGACGTAATCGGCGCTGGCGGCGATCACCATGCGCGTCTCGCCGAGCCGGCGCGCGCTGAGCGCGGAATCGGCCAGCGGCCCGTGGCGGATTGCCAGATCGATGCCCTGGCCGACCAGGTCGACGTTGCGCTCCGACGCGGACAGCGCCACCGAAATATCCGGATAGCGCCGGAACAGCTCGGGCAGGCGCGGCGTGATCCAGAGCCGGCCGTGCGCGGGCGCGGTATCGATGCGCACCAGCCCGCGCGGCGCATGCTGGCGCGCGCCCACCGACGATTCCACCGCCTCGAAATCGTCCACCAGCGGCCGCGCCGCGTCGTAGAACGCCTGCCCGGCCTCGGTGATCGCCACGCGGCGCGAGGTGCGTTGCAGCAGTTGCGCGCCGAGATGGCGCTCCAGCGCGGCGATCTGCTTGCTGACGGCTGGCTGCCCGATGCCTTCCTCGCGGCCCACCGCCGAAAAACTGCCGCGTTCCACCAGCAGGACGAACAGCCGTATTGCGTCGAGACGATCCATGCGTGCGATGTCGATCCATTCCAGAGTGGAATCGATGATATGTGCGGATCGCACGTTTCGGCAATCGATGAAACGCCTTAACGTACGGCCTCACCGGGTGCCGGGGCGCGCAGCGCGCCGCCGCGCAGCCTCAACCGAAGCGAGGTTTCGAACGATGCAAGCGATTTGCGTGACGCCCGAGCGGGCGCTGGAAGTGCGCGAGATTCCCACCCCGGCGCAGCCCGCGCCGGGCCATGTGCTGGTGGAGATGGACGCCTCGGCGATCAACCACGGCGACAAGACCTTCCTGCGCATGCCGCAGGCCGCCGGCAACGCGCTGAGCGCCGTGCGGCACGACGTGTGGGGCGCGTCGGGCGCGGGCGTGGTCGCGGCGATCGGCGCGGGCGTGCCGGCCGCGTATCTGGGCCGGCAGGTGGCGATCTACCGCTCGCTCGGCCGCAGCCCCGAAACGGTCGGGCTGTGGTGCGAGCGCGCCCACGTGCCGTACACGAACTGCCTGATCCTGCCCGATACGGTCGAGGCGCGCGATTACTGCGGCTCGCTCGTCAACGCGATGACGGCCTACGCCTTTCTGGAGGAGATCGCCGAGGCGGGCCACGCGGCCGTGATCGCGACGGCCGGCAATTCGGCCACGGGCCGCGCGA
>NZ_JAAGPF010000147.1 GCF_017104645.1 Burkholderia sp. Ac-20379 | reverse complement strand
GGTGGCAGTGTAGATCTCGGGGGTCGTCGTATCATTAAAAAAAAAAAAAATACAAATGTTGACAACCCCAAGTTACCTCTTGTAAACCTCATGCATTTCATATACCTGATGAGTATCGATCTCTCCCTATTCTTCAAATGACGCATTTAAGAACTTCCTCATCATACACACGACAATCACTACGCTCTCTCACCACACAGCACCTCTCTGCTCCATCGTATCAATCCCGTTCTTCTCTTCGCTCTCGTGCTCTATCCCTTTCTCGACAC
>NZ_JAAGPF010000013.1 GCF_017104645.1 Burkholderia sp. Ac-20379 | reverse complement strand
GCGGCCACCAGCGTGACCGCCACGCGCACCGGCAGCGCGCCGCAGTGCGCCGCGAACGACCGCCGGCGGCGATGCTGCGCGAGCAGGTTGTCGGCGGGCGGCTCCTCGGGCCAGGGCACGGCGTCGCAGAACAGTTGCACCTCGCCGCCGCGCGACAGCCAGGCGATGGCCTCGTCGACGGCGAGCGGCAGGCGCAGATCGTGGCAGCAGCGGCCGCACATCGTGCAGGAAAAGTGGAGGGACATGGTGGGGGCGGGGTCGTTTTCAACACCGTCAATTCGCTGCGCGGGCCGCCGCGGTTACAGTGGCGGCGCACGACGATCCACCTTTTCCAGGTTGACTATTCAAATTTGGCCGGTTGAGATGCGTGCTCCAGGCAGACCAGCGCGATGCGGGGTCACTCCCGATGTCGGATGGAATGTCTATACAAGACAATGTCGGCGCGAGCCGACGTGCATCGTCGGCGACACCAACCGGAGCGCACTACGTGGCGAACGAGAGAGAGGGCCGTGGCAGCGGCGCGTTAATCGAGACGCGCTCGATCGATTTCATCCCCGACGCGGAGCGTCACGGCAGCCTCGCGAGCCAGTTCACGCTGTGGCTGTCGGCGAACCTGCAGATCACGGCGATCGTCACGGGCGCGCTGGCCGTGGTGTTGGGCGGCGACGTGTTCTGGTCGCTGATCGCGCTGCTGCTCGGGCAACTGGTGGGCGGCGCGGTGATGGCGCTGCACGGCGCGCAGGGGCCGCAACTGGGGCTGCCGCAGATGATCTCGAGCCGCGTGCAGTTCGGCGTGTACGGCGCGACGATCCCGCTGGTGCTGGTCTGCCTGATGTATGTCGGCTTTTCGGCGAGCGGCTCGGTGCTGGCCGGCGCGGCCGTCGCGCAACTGCTCGGCGTGGGCGACGTGGCCGGCATCGTGTTGTTTGCGATCTGTATCGTGATCCTGACGATCTTCGGCTATCGCACGATTCACCTGATCGGCCGCGTCGCCAGCGTGATCGGCGTGGCGGCGTTCGTGTTCATGTTCGCGCGGCTGTTCGCGCAGCACGACGTCGGGCTGCTGCTGGCGAACCGGCATTTTTCTGTGGCGAGCTTCCTGCTGTCGATGTCGCTGTCGGCCTCGTGGCAGATCGCGTTCGGCCCGTACGTGGCCGATTACTCGCGTTACCTGCCGCGCTCGACGTCGTCGCCGGCCACGTTTCTCGCGGTCGGCCTCGGCTCGGTGATCGGCGCGCAGGCCGCGATGGTGTTCGGCGTGTTCGCGGCGGCGCTGGCCGGCGCGCAGTTCGCGCATCACGAGGTGGCGTTCATCGTCGGGCTCGGCTCGACGGGCGGCGTGGCCGCGCTGCTGTATTTCAGCATCGCGTTCGGCAAGGTCACCGTCACCACGCTCAACGCCTACGGCAGCTTCATGTCGATGGCGACGATCGTCAGCGGCTTTCGCGGCCAGCGCACGCTGTCGCATGGCCGGCGGCTCGCCTACATCCTCGCGATGGTGGCCGTGTCGACGGCGCTCGCGATCGCCGGCCGCCACGCGTTCCTGAAGGAATTCACGTCGTTCATCCTGTTCCTGCTGGCGTTCTTCACGCCGTGGAGCGCGATCAACCTGGTCGACTATTACGTGTTCACGCGCTCGCGCTACGACGTGCCGGCGCTGTCGGATCCCGACGGCCGCTACGGCCGCTGGAACGGCATGGCGATCGGCGTCTACGCGATCGGCATCCTCGTGCAGATGCCGTTCATCTCGACGGGCTTCTACACCGGCCCGCTGGTCGACGCGCTCGGCGGCACCGACATCTCGTGGATCCTCGGTCTCGCGGTGCCCGCGCTGCTGTATTACGCCGGCGCGCGGGTGTCGTCGCGCCGCATTCCCGAGCGGCTGATTCTGCCGGGCGAGGGCGCCCGCGGCGCGGAGTGAGCGCGCCACGCATCGAGGACGAAAAAAAGCCGGCTGCGCAGTGGCAGCCGGCTTTTTCATGCGTGGCGAAGCCGCGCGTGACGCCGCGCGCTCAGGCCTCCTCGGCCCACGACATGTTGTCGCGCGCGAGCAGCGCCGACGACGCGGCCGGCCCGAACGTGCCCGCCGTGTAGAGGCGCGGCCGGTCGCCCGGCTGCTGCCAGCCGTCGAGGATCGGCTCGACCCAGGTCCAGGCCGCTTCGAGTTCGTCGCGGCGCATGAAGTGCGTGAGACGGCCGCGGATCACGTCGATCAGCAGGCGCTCGTACGCTTCGGCGCGGCGCTCCGGAATCGCCTGCTGCAGGTCGAGATTGAGGCTGACCGGCACCATGTTCATGCCGCTGCCCGGTTCCTTCGCGAGCATCTGCAACTGGATCGATTCCTCGGGCTGCAACTGGATCACGAGGCGGTTGCTGTAGTGGCGCGGGCCGTCGGGGATGATCGAGAACGGCAGGTCGGCGAACTCGATGACGATTTCCGATTGGCGCTTCTGCAGCCGCTTGCCGGTGCGCAGGAAGAACGGCACGTTGGCCCAGCGCCAGTTGTTGATGTAGGCGCGCAGCGCGACGAAGGTTTCGTTGCGGCTGTTCGGCGGCACGTTGTCTTCCTCGAGATAGCCCTTGACCGGCTTGCCGTCCACGGCGCCGGCCGCGTACTGGCCGCGCACCGTGTCGCGCGCGATGTCGGCCGGCGTCATCGGCCGCAGCGAGCGCAGCACCTTGAGCTTCTCGTCGCGCACGGCGTCGGGATCGAGCGAGACGGGCGGCTCCATCGCGACGATGCAGAGCAGTTGCAGCAGGTGGTTCTGCACCATGTCGCGCAGCGCGCCGGTGTGGTCGTAGAAGCCCGCGCGGCTGCCCACGCCCACCGTTTCCGCCACCGTGATCTGCACGCTGCGGATATACGGCGCCTGCCAGAGCGGCCCGAAGATCGGGTTGCCGAAGCGCAGCACCATCAGGTTCTGCACCGTTTCCTTGCCGAGGTAGTGGTCGATCCGGTAGATCTGCGATTCGGCGAAATGGCGGCCGACGTCGTTGTTGATCGCCTGCGCCGAGGCGAGATCGTGGCCGAGCGGCTTTTCGAGCACCACGCGCGAGGCGGGGTTCAGCAGCTTCGCGGCGGCGAGGTTGTCGCAGATGGTGGTGAACAGCTCCGGCGAGGTCGACAGGTAGAACACGCGGATCGCCTCGTCGCGCGAGGCTTCGGCCAGGCGCTGGTAATCGGCGGCGGCGTTCACGTCGATCAGCACGTACTGGAACAGGTCGAGGAAGCGGCCCCAGGCTTGCGCGTCGAAGGCCTTTTCGTCGATGAACGGGCGCGACTGCTCTTCCATGAACGCGCGGTAGCCGTCGATGCCCCAATCGCGGCGGCCGACCGCGATGATGCGCGTTTCGGCCGGCAGGTTGTCGTGCAGATGCGCCATGTAGAGCGCGGGCAGCAGCTTGCGCGCGGCGAGATCGCCGCCGCCGCCGAAGATGATCATGTCGACGGGCGCTTCGTGTGCGGCTTGGGAGGAGGGGTTCGTCATGGGTGGTTCGCGGGTCAAGTCGATGAGCGTTGAACGGACGGCGCATGTTGCGCCGCGGTGCTGCGGAAAGCGCTAAGTGTGCACGGTTTTGCGCGACTTCGCGCGACGGGATGCGGAACGTATTTCGCGCCGGGCGGCCGGGCGGGCCGCGAAGGCCTGTCGCGTCGTGTGTTGCGCGGCGGCGCGCTAAACACGCGAGCCGGGCCAAACCGGCGCGTGCGGACGCGCTGCATCGCGGCAAGGCGAAGTTTCGCTTGCGCATGGCGGGCCGCTTATCTATGATTGAGCAATCACTCATTTAAAGGCGCACGGTTTTGGCCCGTCCACGCAGCACCGACAAACAGGAAGCGATCCTCGATGCCGCCGCGCGCGCGCTGGCCGAACACGGCGTGGCCGCCACCACGGCGCGTATTGCGCGGCTGGCCGGCGTGGCCGAAGGCACGGTGTTCACGTATTTCGATACCAAGGATGCGTTGCTGAACGCGCTGTACCTGCATCTGAAGGACGGCTTGCGCTCGGCGATGATGGATGCGTTTCCGCACGACGACACCGCCGAGCGGCGCGCCCGCCACGCCTGGAACGCCTACGTGGCGTGGGGCGTGACGAATCCCGACGGGCGGCGCGCGCTGCGCCAGCTCGAGGTGGGCGCGAACATCGAGGAGGCCAACCGGCTGGCCGGTGCGGCCGGGTTCGGCGCGGTGCGCGATACGTTTCGCGAATGCCTGTCGGGCACGAGCGGGCTGTCGGCCGAGCAGGTGCTGAGTTTTTGCGGCGCGCTGTTTTCGTCGATGGCCGAAGTCACGATGGACAGCATCGCGCGGGAGCCCGAGCAGCAGGCGGCATACCGCGAAGCCGGTTTTCGGGCGATCTGGGCGGCCTTGCAGGCGCACTGATCGGCATCACGCACGACGCCCGCGCGGCCAATTCCGGTCGCTGCGTCGTGCCTTTTAATGAGTGAGTAATCATTCATTTTCATGAGGGAGCAAATCATGTCGAAAGTCTGGTTGGTAACGGGAGCGGCACGCGGCCTGGGCCGTGCGATTGCGGAAGCGGTGCTGGCGGCGGGGGACCGGCTCGTGGCGGGCGTGCGGGAACCGTCGCGCCTCGCGGATCTCGCGCAGCGCCACGGCGAGCGCCTGCGCGTGGTCGAACTCGACGTGACGGACGAAGCGGCCGCGCAGCGCGCCGTGGCCGCCGCGTGCGACGCGTTCGGCCGGCTCGACGTGCTCGTCAACAACGCGGGCTACGGGCACACGGCGCCGTTCGAGCAGATGGCCGCGGACGATTTCCGCGCGCAAGTGGAAACCAACCTGTTCGGCGTGGTCAACCTGACGCGCGCGGCCTTGCCGGTGATGCGCGCGCAGCGCGCGGGGCACATCTTCCAGGTGTCGTCGGTGGGTGGGCGCAGCGCGACGCCGGGGCTGTCGGCGTATCAGGCCGCGAAATGGGCGGTGGGCGGCTTCAGCGACGTGGTCGGCCAGGAGGCCGCGCCGTTCGGCGTGCGCGTCTGCACGCTGGAGCCGGGCGGCATGCGCACCGAATGGGCCGAGCAGGCGAAGCAGGCGGTCCCGGCCATGCTGCCCGAGTACGACGCCTCGGTCGGCCGGATCCTCGCCTTGCTCGGCGGCTACGCGGGCAAGGAAGTGGGCGATCCGGCGCGGATCGCGGCGCTGATCGTCGAACTGTCGCGCCGCGACGACCTTCCGATGCGGCTGCTGCTCGGCGGCGATGCGCTGTTCGTCAGCGAGCAGGCCGAGGCGCAGCGCGCCGAGCAAGCCGCGCGCTGGCGCGACACGACGCTCTCGACGCACTTCGCCGATGCTAAGCTGCCCGACGGACTCGACTTCCTGAAGGCCTCGTCATGAACTGGAGCGTGCGCGACATCCCGAGCCAGCGCGGCACATTCGCGGTGGTGACCGGCGCGACCGGCGGCATCGGCTACGAAACCGCGCTTGCGCTGGCCGGCGCGGGGGCGCGCGTGCTGCTGGCCGGCCGCGACGATGCGAAGGGCGAGGCGGCGCTGCGGGCGATTCGCGCGGCGCATCCCGGCGCCGAGGTCGACTACCGGCGCGTCGATCTGGCCAGCCTCGGCGCCGTGCGCGGCTTCGCGGCCGAACTGGCGGCTCGGAACCGGGCGCTCGACTTGCTGATCGACAACGCCGGCGTGATGGCGCCGCCCGTGCGCCACGTCACGGCCGACGGCTTCGAGCTGCAGTTCGGCACCAACTACCTGTCGCATTTCGCGCTGACCGGCCTGCTGCTGCCGTTGCTGCGCGCGGCCCCGGCGCCGCGCGTGGTGATCGTCAGCAGCGTCGCGCACCGGTTGCGCGCCGCGATCCATTTCGACGATCTGCAATGGGTGCGCCGCTATGCGCCGTGGCCGGCCTATGCGCAATCGAAGCTCGCGATGCTGATGTTCGCGTTCGAATTGCAGCGGCGCAGCGATGCGGCCGGTTGGGGGCTGCACGTGACGGCCGCGCACCCGGGTTTCGCGCGCACCGGGTTGCAGAGCGCCGGCCCCAACCTCGGTTCGACCGGCCGTGCCGCGCTGTTTCGCGGGCTGATGGCGCAGGCGCAGCCGTGGATCTCGCAATCGGCGGCGGCCGGCGCGCTGCCGACGCTGTTCGCCGCCACGTCTCCCGACGCGCGGCGCGCCGGCTATTACGGGCCGCAGCGCCGCTTCGAATTGCTCGGGCCGGTGGGCCCGGCGCGAGTGGGCGCCGAAGCGCGCGACGAGGCCGTGGCCGTGCGGCTCTGGGCGGAATCGGAAGCGTTGACGGGCGTGCACTGGCCGTCGCTCTGAGCGCCGGCGCGGCCCGAATCGCGAACAATCGTTGCTTGCCGTGCGCCGTCGTTTGGGAAAACGCGCCAATCCGGACCTGCCCGCCGCGCCGGTCGTCCGCTGTCTGCGGCGATCGGCGAATCGCTTTAAGCTTGCGCCCGAACGCCGCGAAGCCGGCGCCTCGATGTATCCCACCAGTCAGGAGCTCCCATGTCCGTTTCCCTGTACGACGTTTCGATTCCCGCGCTGGTGCGCGGCCTGCGCAACCTGTCGAAGATTCTCGACAAGGCCGAGGCCCACGCCAGCGAAAAGGGCATCGACCCCGCCACGCTGACCACGGCCCGCCTGTTCGAGGACATGCGTCCGCTGTCGGCCCAGGTGCAATTGGCCACCGATTCCGCGAAGGGCTGCGTCGCGCGCCTGGCCGGCATCGACGTGCCGTCGTTCCCCGACACCGAACAGACCTTCGACGAGCTGCGCGAGCGCCTCGCCAAGACCATCGCGTTCGCGGAATCGGTCGATGCCGCGCAGTTCGCCGACGCGGCCACGCGCGCCATCTCGCTGCCGTCGGGCAACGGTGCGTTCGAATTCACGGGCCTGAGCTACGTGTCGACGTTCGTGCTGCCGAACTTCTATTTCCACGTGACGACGGCCTACGACATCCTGCGTCACAATGGCGTCCCGCTCGGCAAGATGGATTATCTGGGCCTGCGTTGAACCCTCGCGCCGGCCGCAGCGACGCTGTTCAACCTACGAGGAATCCGTAATGAAACAACGCAAGCTGGGCCGGCAAGGCCTCGAAGTGTCGATGATCGGGCTGGGCTGCATGGGCATGAGCCAGTCCTACGGCACGCCCGACGACGCCGAATCGATCGCCACGCTGCATCGCGCGATCGAGCTCGGCTGCACGTTCCTCGACACGGCGGAGGTGTACGGGCCGTTCACGAACGAGGCATTGCTCGGCCGCGCGCTCGAAGGGCGCCGCCATGCGGTGACGATCGCCACCAAGTTCGGCTTCCGCATCTCGCCGGATGGCAAGCAGAGCGGCACCGACAGCCGGCCCGAGCATATCCGCGAGGTGGTGCATGCCTCGCTGAAGCGGCTGCGCACCGATCACATCGATCTGCTGTACCAGCACCGCATCGATCCGGACGTGCCGGTGGAGGACATGGCCGGTGCCGTGCGCGACCTGATCGCGGAAGGCAAGGTGCGGTTCTTCGGCATGTCGGAAGCGGGCGCGGACGCGATCCGCCGCGCGCACGCGGTGCAGCCGGTGTCGGCGCTGCAAAGCGAGTATTCGATCTGGGAGCGCAATCTCGAGGCGGACGTGCTGCCGGTGTTGCGCGAGCTGGGCATCGGCCTCGTGCCGTTCAGCCCGCTCGGGCGCGGGTTCCTGACCGGGCAGGTGAAGTCGCTCGACGCGATCGGCGAGCGCGACTATCGCGTGACCAACGATCCGCGTTTCCAGCGCGAAAACTTCGATGCGAACCTGCGGATCGCCGACGCCGTGCAGGCGATCGCGGCGGCGCGCGGCGCGACGGCGGCCCAGGTGGCGCTGGCGTGGGTGTTGCGCGCAGGCGACGACATCGTGCCGATTCCGGGCACCAAGCGCCGCCGGTATCTCGAAGACAACCTCGGCGCGGCCGATCTGGTGCTGACCGACGAGGACGTCGCCAGGCTCGACGCGGTGCTGGCCGAGATCGGCGTGGCGGGCGACCGTTATCTGCCGGCCGGGCTGGCGCTGGTCAATCGCTGAAGCCGGGCGGCGGGAGCAGGGCGCATGCCACGTTATGTGGCGACGCGCCTTGCTCGACGGCAAGGAAAATGGTGGATTTAAGTGCGGCGCATTGTCGCGATTTTGATCGCGATGCCCACCTGGCGTGGGCCGCCGCCCCAGCTTCGGTCATGGGGTCAGAAATGCATCGTCGTCCCGCAGGCCCCGCCGGCCCAGCCATTGGTGCCGGCCCCGCTGCAAAACACGCCGCAGCCGCTCAAGCCCAGCAGAAGCGCGGCGGCGGCCAATAGCATTCCGGTTCGAATCGAACTGCGCACGGCAATCTCCTCCCTCAATCCGGTCTGACGGCAGCGCTGGCCCGATCCATCGGCCGCGCCGCGACATTCCGAGCCAGCATAACGGCTTTCGTCAATGGGCGAGTGCGGCAATCGAGCATTTGCTCCAGAGGGCTGGCACTTGCCCGATCCCCTGTTAGAATCGCCAGGCCGCATTGCCTTGAATTGCTCGAATGAGACTGCTTGACGCCCTGGTCGAACAACGTATTGCCGCTGCCGCTGCGCGCGGGGAGTTCAACGACCTGCCGGGAACCGGTGCGCCGACGGAACTGGATGACGATCTGCTCGTCCCGGCCGAGGTGCAGATGGCCAATCGGATCCTGAAGCACGCGGGCTTTGCCCCGCCCGCGCTCGAGCAGCTTCGCGCCTTGTGCAACCTGCAGGACGAAATGCGCGCGGTCAGCGATCGCGCCACGCTGTGCCGCCTGCAGGCCAAGATGCTGGCCCTCGACATGGCCCTCGAATCGCTGCGCGGCGGGCCGCTGGTCGTGCCGCGCGAATACTGCCGCCGCATTGCCGAACGCCTGTCCGAGCGCGTGCTCGACGACGGCGCCGGCGAAGCGGGGGCCGCGTGAGCAACGCATTCCCCCCGGCGCGCGATGCGCGCGCCACCTCCGACGATCTTCCCGCTGTGCCCGATTTCCCGGATCTGCCCGTTCCTGCCGAAAGCCCGGCCGGCGATCCGGCCGCCGAGCGCGACCGTTTCTACATGCGCATGGCGCTCGAGGCGGCCGAACAGGCGCGCGCCGCGGGCGAGGTGCCGGTGGGCGCGGTGATCGTGCGCGGCGACGAGGTGATCGCGCGCGGCTTCAATCATCCGATCGGCGGGCACGATCCGTCGGCCCATGCCGAAATGGCCGCGTTGCGCGCGGCTGCCCAGGCGCTCGGCAACTATCGCCTGCCGGGCTGCGAACTCTACGTGACGCTCGAACCGTGCCTGATGTGTTCGGGCGCGATCATGCACGCGCGCATCGCCCGCGTGGTGTTCGGCGCGGCCGATCCGAAAACGGGCGCGTGCGGCAGCGTGATCGACGCGTTCGCGAATCCGCAACTGAACCACCACACGACCGTGACGGGCGGCGTGCTCGCCGACGCGTGCGGCGCTGCGCTGCGCACGTTCTTCGCCGAACGCCGCCGGGCGGCGCGCGAGGCGCGGCAGGCGGCGCAGGCCGCCGCCAATGCCGACGCTACCGCGCAGCCGGACGGCCAGGCTTGCGGCTGCGGCCAGGGCCACGACGCGGGCCAAAACCGCGACGGCGTTTCCAAGGCCGACTGAACCAGTCGCCGCCGCCCGGCTCTAACCGGGCTGTCCCCTTTTTCGATACGCGACCGATGGCTTCCACCTCTCTCTCGCCGCGCACCATCCGCCTGCTCGGGCCGTCCGGCTATCCGCACGATCCGGCCGCGATCCAGCGCGCGATCGAACGCTTCGGCGATCAGCATCATGTGGTGCAGAACGTCGCCGCCACGCAACGGCGCCACCTGCGTTTCGCGGGCACCGACGCCGAACGGGCCGACGACCTGAACCGCCTCGGCGACCGCTCGCAGCCGCTGCCCGAGATCGGCCTGGCGATCCGCGGCGGCTCCGGCGCCGCGCGCATTCTCGACCGGCTCGATTACCGCGCGCTCGAACGCCTGCGCGACCAGCCCATCGCACTGTGCGGCCACAGCGATTTCACGGCGATCCAGCTCGCGCTGCTCGCGAAATCGGGCGTCAAGAGCTTCGGCGGCCCGATGCTGTCGGCCGATTTCGGCGCGGTTACGCCGAGCGAATTCACGATGACGCAGTTCTGGTCGACGCTTTCGCAGCCATCCACCACGATCCTCGGCGACGCGCCGCAACAGCAGGCGGTCAACGCGGCGGGCACGCTGTGGGGCGGCAACCTCGCGATCCTGGCGTCGCTGGTCGGCACGCCGTATCTGCCGCGGATCGAGGGCGGCATCCTGTTCATCGAGGACGTGAACGAGCAGCCGTTCCGCATCGAGCGGATGATCTACACGCTCCATCACGCCGGCATCCTGGCGCGCCAGCAGGCGCTCGTGCTCGGGCAGTTCACCGGTGCGCGCGCGTCCGATTACGACAACGGCTACGACATGCAGGCGATGATCGATCAGGTGCGCGAGACGATCGGCATTCCGGTGGTGACGGGGCTGCAGTTCGGCCACGTGCCGGACATGGTCACGCTGCCGGTGGGCGGGCAGGCGCAGCTCGTGGCCAATGACCACGGCTTCCGGCTGTCGGTATCCGACTATCCGGTATTGGCCGGGTGACAATCGGCGGTGTCGGCGGCGTGAAAAGGCGGGCAACCGCCTTTTTTTGCGTCGCGAATTGCAACTAACAGTCTCGCATTGCAGGCGACATCGAATGAAGTTTGCCCCAACGCGGCGCATGGATTGTTGACAAAATTTTCGGTCAGTCGAGACCAAAAGTCTTGGCGGGTCTGCATGAAAGCCTTGTGCATGCACGATTTATACGCCTTCGCACCGTTTTCGAGCAGCGCGATGATCGAGGATTGTGCAAAATCGGCGAGATAAATTGTTGACAATATTTATGTCCGCCCTAGCATGACGAACATAACGAGATAGCGAACATGACCAAGCAGGAAACCGCAGCGCCGGCGTTGACGCCGGAAGCGATCGCCGAACGGATCCGCACCGCGATCCTCGAGCATCGGCTCGCGCCGGGCGCGAAGCTGACCGAGGCGCAGTTGTGCGACGTGTTCGGCGTGAAGCGCGGCCCGATCCGGCAGGCGCTCGCGCTGCTGGCGACGGACCGGCTCGTCGATCTGGAGCCGAACCGCGGCGCATTCGTCGCGAGCCCGTCGCTGCAGGAGGTGCACGAGGTGTTCGAGCTGCGGCGGATCATCGAGCTGGCGGTGGTCGAACGGCTGGCGACGGGACCGGGCGCGAAGCGCCTGAAGGGCGTCGCGAGCGGTATCGAGCGCGAGCGCGATGCGTTCGAGCGGCGCGATTTCGCCGCGTGGATCCGGCTGTCGGGCGAGTTCCATACGGCGCTCGCCGCGCTGACCGGCAACACCACGCTGTGCGACTGTCTGAACGGGCTGGTGGCGCGCTCGACGCTGATGTCGGCGCTCTACGAGGCGCACGGCCGCAACGCGTGCTCGTTCGACGATCACACCGAGATCGTCGCGGCGCTCGAGGCGGGCGATGCCGCGCGTGCGGCGACGCTGATGGCGCATCACCTGCAGCACGTGGAACTGAGGATGCTCGACCGCCCCGCACAGGGCGCGGTCGATTTGCGCGACGTGTTCGGCGGCGCGGGCTGACGGCCCGCGCGCCACGCCCGCGCCGACGAACTGACGGAATGCTGGCGGCAGCCTCGCTGCCGCACGCGGGCGTGGCCTGACCTCGATGCCGGGCCGCGATTTCAATGACGATCGCGCGGCTCGACCGCGGCAGGCAAGGAGATGTCATGGCTCAGTTCGGTATCGCGCAGGCCAATCCCCCGTATCACGCGGGCACCCCTTCGGACGGCGAGGCGAGGCTGCCCGCTGCCTACAGCGAGCGGCTCTACAACGCGGATCTCGCGCCGCTCGAACAACAGGGCTGGGGCGCCTACAACATCTTCGCGTTCTGGATGTCGGACGTGCATTCGGTGGGCGGCTACGTGTTCGCCGGCAGCCTGTTCGCGCTGGGTTTGACGAGCTGGCAGGTGCTGGTGTCGCTGATCGTCGGCATCGCGATCGTCAACGCGCTCTGCAACCTGATCGCGCGGCCGAGCCAGCAGCTCGGCGTGCCGTATCCGGTCGCCTGCCGCGCCACCTTCGGCGTGCTCGGCGCGAACGTGCCCGCCGTGATCCGCGGCCTGATCGCGGTGGCCTGGTACGGCATCCAGACGTTTCTCGCCTCCAGCGCGCTGGTGATCGTGGTGCTCAAGTTCGTGCCGCAGTGGATGCCCTATGCGGACGTGCACCGCTACGGCTTTCTCGGCCTGTCGGCGCTCGGCTGGGCCGGCTTCATGCTGCTCTGGGTGCTGCAGGCGCTGGTGTTCTGGAACGGCATGGACACCATCAAGAAGTTCATCGATTTCGCCGGGCCGGCCGTGTACGTGGTGATGTTCGCGCTGGCCGGCTACATGGTGTGGCGCGCGGGCTGGCGCAATATCGGCATCAACCTGGGCGGCGTGCGCTATCACGGCGCCGACGCGATTCCGGTGATGATCACGGCGATCGCGCTGGTGGTGTCGTATTTCTCGGGGCCGATGCTGAACTTCGGCGATTTCTCGCGCTACTGCGGCAGCTATCGCGCCGTGAAGCGCGGCAATTTCTGGGGCCTGCCGGTCAACTTCCTGGCGTTCTCGCTGGTCACCGTGATCACCACCGCCGCCACGCTGCCGGTGTTCGGAGAACTGATTACCGACCCGGTGTCCACCGTCGGCCGCATCGATCATCCGACCGCGGTGATCCTCGGCGCGCTGACCTTCACGATCGCCACCATCGGCATCAACATCGTCGCGAATTTCGTGTCGCCGGCGTTCGACTTCTCGAACGTCGCGCCGCGCCTGATCAGCTGGCGCGCGGGCGGCATGCTGGCCGCCGTGGCGTCGATCTTCATCACGCCGTGGAACCTGTTCAACAACCCGGCCGTGATCCATTACACGCTCGACGTGCTCGGCAGCTTCATCGGGCCGTTGTACGGTGTCCTGATCGTCGACTTCTATCTGATCAAACGCGGCAAGCTCGAACGCGACGATCTGTACACGCTGTCGGAGACGGGCGCGTACTGGTATCGCGGCGGCGTGAACCGGCGCGCGGTGTTCGCGCTGCTGCCGGCGGCGGTGGCGGCGATCGCCTGCGTGATGGTGCCGTCGCTGGGCGCGGCCGCCAACTTCTCGTGGTTCGTCGGCGCGATCCTGGCCGGGCTCGTGTATCGGGCCATCGCGAAATGAGCGCTGGCCGCGCATCGACATGAAGCAGGCGACGCACCGGCCCGGGCGTGGCCGCAACGCATAGTCAGGAGACACGCATGAAAATCAAGCTGATCAACCCGAACACCACGCAGCGCATGACCGACGCGATGGGGCGCTGCGCGCGCGAGGTCGTCAATGCCGGCACCGCCGTGGTGGCGGTCAGCCCGGCCTCCGGGCCGCCCTCGATCGAGAGCCACTACGACGACGCGCTCGCGATGCCGGGCCTGCTGGCCGAAATCGCAGCCGGCGAGCGCGACGGCTTCGACGGCTATGTGATCGCCTGTTTCGGCGATCCGGGCCTGTACGCGGCCCGCGAGATCGCGCGCGGCCCGGTGGTGGGCATTGCCGAGGCCGCGATGCATGCGGCCAGCGTGCTCGCGCCGGGCTTCTCGGTGGTGACCACGCTGTCGCGCACCTGCGGGATGGCCTGGCATCTCGCCGAGCGCTACGGCATGCAGCGCTTCTGCCGCAACGTGCGCGCCACCGACGTGGCCGTGCTCGAACTCGACCGGCCCGGCTCGGCGGCGCGCCGCTTGATCGTCGACGAATGCCGCCGCGCGCTCGACGAGGACGGCGCCGGTGCGATCGTGCTGGGCTGCGCGGGCATGGCCGAATTCGCGCGCGAGGTCGAGCAGGCGATCGGCGCGCCGGTGGTGGAGGGCGTGACGGCGGCCGTGAAATGGGTCGAGATGCTGGTCGCGCTGCGCTTGTCGACGGCCAAGCGTGGCGACTACGCCCGCCCGCTCGCGAAGCGCTACGACGGCGAGTTCGCGCGATTCGGCCCCGATGCAGACGGCCTGCCGGCCGGGATCGCCGGCAGCGGCAGGGCGGCTTCGGGCGGCGCTGCCGAGGCCGCCGCGGCGCTCATGCCGCAAGCGCACATAACCCCGGTGTGACACGCACTATCGGTTTGGCTGTATGGGCCGGGCGAGGCCTTTTCGCTACACTGGCCCAACCCTCGCAACGGCGCGCGAACTGGCCCGATCCGCCGCGCACGGCCTGCCGGATCCCGCCTCCGCGCGCCGTTGCGAACCCCTCTCCACGGGATTTATTTCGTACTCCACCATGTCACTCGATTCTCACTATCCGCGCGATCTGATCGGCTACGGCCGGCATCCGGTGCAGGCGAACTGGCCGGGGCGCGCGCGCGTCGCCGTGCAGTTCGTGCTCAATTACGAGGAAGGCGGCGAGAACTGCGTGCTGCACGGCGATCCGGGCTCCGAACAATTCCTGTCCGAGATCGTCGGCGCGGCGGCCTATCCGTCGCGTCACATGAGCATGGAATCGATCTACGAATACGGTTCGCGCGCGGGCGTGTGGCGCATTCTGCGCGAGTTCGAGAAGCGCGGCCTGCCGCTGACGGTGTTCGGCGTGGGCATGGCGATGGAGCGGCATCCCGAGCTGTCGCGCGCGTTCGTCGAGCTGGGCCATGAAATCGCGTGCCACGGTTGGCGCTGGATTCATTACCAGGACATGACGCCCGAGCGCGAAGCCGAGCACATGCGGCTCGGCATGGCAGCGATCGAACGCGTGACCGGCGTGCGGCCGCTCGGCTGGTACACCGGCCGCGACAGCCCCAACACGCGCCGGCTGGTGGCCGAGCACGGCGGCTTCCTGTACGACTCCGATTACTACGGCGACGACCTGCCGTTCTGGACCGACGTGACGGTCGCGGGCGGCGCGAGCGTGCCGCAGCTGATCGTGCCGTACACGCTCGACACCAACGACATGCGCTTCGCGACGCCGCAGGGTTTCAACACGGCGGACCATTTCTTCCAGTACCTGCGCGATGCGTTCGACGTGCTGTACGAAGAGGGCGACGAAGCGCCGAAGATGCTGTCGATCGGCATGCACTGCCGGCTGCTCGGCCGGCCCGGGCGTTTCCGCGCGCTGCAACGCTTCCTCGATCACATCGAGCAGCACGATCGCGTATGGGTGACGCGCCGCGTCGACATCGCGCGCCACTGGCGCGAACACCATCCGTATTCCACCAACCGACGCGAAGGGACGGCATGAAGGCGATGCAATACACGTTGGCAGAACTGAACGCGATGACGACCGACGGGTTCGTCGTCACGCTGTCGGGCATTTTCGAACATTCGCCGTGGGTGGCCGAGGCGGCCGCCGGCGCGCGCCCTTACGCGAGCGTCGATGCGCTGCATGCGGCGATGTCGGGCGTGGTCGAGCAAGCCGGCGCGCAAGCGCAGCTCGCGCTGATCAACGCCCACCCGGAGCTGGCCGGCAAGGCCGCCGTGCGCGGCGAGCTGACCGCCGAATCCACGCGCGAGCAGAGCGGGGCCGGCCTTGATCAATGCACGCAGGCTGAGTTCGACCGGCTGCAACAGCTCAATCGCAGTTACCGCGAGACGTTCGGATTCCCGTTCATTCTCGCCGTGCGCGGTTACGACCGCCACGGCATCATCGCCAACTTCGAAGCGCGCGTGGCCAACACGCGCGAGCAGGAGTTGCGCGCCAGCCTCGACCAGATCTACCGGATCGCGCGCCTGCGGCTCGACGACCTGATCGACGCCTGAGTTTCGCCCCGCGCCGCGCGAGGTTTGCCGCGCGGCGCGATGCCTCCGCCGCGCCCGCGTTCGCGGGCGCCGCGCTTTTCACGCACTTCGAATAAGGACTTCATCATGGCCATGCCGCTGCTCGATCCCAATGCCCCCGAATTCACGCGCCGCTACGTGAACCTGGCCGATCCGCGTCTCGGGGCGCAGGCGCTCGAGGCGAGCGACGATTTCTTCGCGCCGAAGGATCGCATGCTGAACCCGGAGCCGGCCGTGTTCATCCCGGGCAAGTACGACGAGCACGGCAAGTGGATGGACGGCTGGGAAACGCGCCGCAAGCGCGTGTCCGGCTACGACTGGTGCATCGTCAAGCTCGCGCGCCCCGGCGTGATCAAGGGCGTCGACATCGACACCAGCCACTTCACCGGCAACTTCCCGCCGGCCGCGTCGATCGAGGCCTGCCATGCGCCCGACGGCGCGCCGAACCAGAATGCGCGCTGGGTCGAGATCGTGCCGTCCACCACGCTGCAGGGCAACCACCACCATTACGTCGAGGTCGGCGACGCCGCGCCGTACACGCACCTGCGCGTCAACATCTATCCGGATGGCGGGATCGCGCGGCTGCGCGTCTACGGCCAGCCGCAGCTCGATTGGGAAGGCGCGAGCCGCACCGAACTGTTCGACCTGGCCGCGATGGAGAACGGCGGCTACGTGGTCGCCGCGAACAACCAGCACTTCGGGCCGGCGTCGACCATCCTGCTGCCGGGCCGCGGCGTGAACATGGGCGACGGCTGGGAAACGCGCCGCCGCCGCGAGCCGGGCAACGACTGGGCGATCGTCGCGCTGGCGCGGCCGGGCGTGATCCGCAAGATCGAAGTCGACACAGCGCACTTCAAGGGCAACTACCCCGACCGCTGCTCGATCCAGGCCGCGCACGTGACGGGCGGCACCGACAGCTCGCTCGTCACGCAGGCGATGTTCTGGCCGGAGCTGCTCGGCGAGCAGAAGCTGCAGATGGACAAACAGCACTTCTTCGAATCGGAACTGGCTGCGCTCGGGCCGGTCACGCACGTGCGGCTGAACATCATCCCGGACGGCGGCGTATCGCGTCTGCGCTTGTGGGGCACGCTCGGCCAATGAACACGCTGACCATCGAAGCGCTGACGCGCGAGGCCTTCGCGCCGTTCGGCGACGTGATCGAGACCGACGGCGCGAAGCAGATTCCGATCAATCTCGGCACGACGATCCGCTTCCACGATCTCGCGCGCGTGGACGTGAGCGACGCGGGCGGCCGCACGCTCGTCAACCTGTTTCGCGGGCAGCCGCGCACGCTGCCGTTCGAAGTGACGATGCTCGAACGGCATCCGCTCGGCAGCCAGGCGTTTCTGCCGCTGTCGACGCAGCCGTATCTCGTCGTGGTGGCGCCGGCAGGCGAACTCGATGCGTCGAGGATTCGCGCGTTCGTGTCGAGCGGCTGGCAGGGCGTCAATTACGCGAAGGGCGTGTGGCATCACCCGTTGATCGCGCTGGGCGGCGTCAGCGATTTCATCGTGGTCGATCGCGGCGGCGAGGGGCTGAATCTCAACGAGCAGACGCTCGCGGCGCCGCTGTGGTTGACGGACGAGGCAATGCACCAAGTGGCGGCTTGACGGGGCGTTCCGCCTCTTAAATCGTCGCGGCGAAGTCGGAAGGGCCTTGCGAGTGTGAAGCTCGCAGGGCCTTTTTGCTTTTGGGCGAAGGCGCAGGCGCGGGAGCGCGGCGATACGGACTGCGAATGCGCTTGTCGGCAAGCGGCTTGCCACGTTGCGATTTGGGCTTCGAGAGGGGGCTTGGCGATTCCGATGCGCGACGCCACGCGGATGGACGATGCGCAGGCGTTCGTGCCCATCGGGTGCGCATTGCCGCGCCTTGGAAGCCCTCGAATCCGGCCGCCACACGGGCCGCTGCACGTTGTCATTGCGGCTGCCTGCGATGCTCGGCACGGTCGATGCCGGTCACGGCCAGGCCCGCTGTCGCGAGCCCAAAAGCAAACGGGTTCGCCATCGGCGAACCCGTTCCAAACACGGCATGTGAAAAACGCTTACTTCGCCGCGCCGCCCTCGAACCACGCCGCGATCTTCGTTCGCTCGTCGTCCGTCATGTGCGTGACGTTGCCGATCGGCATCGCCTTCAACTGCACGGCCTGTTGATAGATCCGCTGCCCGTTCTGCGCGATTTCCTCGGGCGTATCGAACATCACGCCGGCCGGGGCGCTGCCCATCATCGTCGGCTTGGCCGAGTGGCAGGCCACGCAGCGCTGCTGCATCACGGGCTCGATGTCCTTGACCGTCAGCTTCGGCAGGTTCGCGGCCTCGGCCTGCGGCGCGACCGGGCGCGGCATGGTCCAGATCAGCGCGACGAACATCAGCGCCACGCCGCCCATCGGCAGGTACCAGAGCTGCTGGCCGCGGTGCCGCATCACGAAGAACTGCCGGATCAGCGCGCCGGCCAGCATGATGATCACGAGCACGATCCAGTTGTAGCGGTTCGTGTAGGTCATCGCGTAGTGGTTCGACAGCATCGCGAACACCACCGGCAGCGTGAAGTAGGTGTTGTGCACCGAACGCTGCTTGCCGCGCTTGCCGTAGATCGGGTTCGGCGTTTCGCCCTTGAGCATCTTGTCGACCATCTTGCGCTGGCCGGGGATGATCACGAAGAACACGTTCGCCGACATGATGGTGGCGAGCATCGCGCCCACGATCAGATAGGCCGCGCGCCCCGAGAAGATATGGCACGCGAGCCAGGCCGCGGCCACCACGTACAACCCGACGAACACGCCGAGCAGGCGGTCACGGGTGCCGAGCAGGCGGCACGCGCAGTCGTAGACGATCCAGCCGGCCATCAGGAAGCCGAGCGCGGACGCCACGGCCACGACCGGCCCCATGTCGAGCACGTTGCGGTCGATCAGGTAGGTGTTCGGCGCGAGCAGGTAGAGCACGAAGAACAGGCCGAAGCCGGACATCCATGTGGTGTACGACGGCCATTTCGACCAGTGCAGATCCTCCGGCATCTCGGGCGGCGCGACCGTGTACTTCTGCATGTTGTAGAAGCCACCGCCGTGCACGTGCCACAGCTCGCCGAACACGCCGCGCTGGCGCTGGTTCGGATCCTTGGGCGGCTTCAGGCTGTTGTCGAGGGCGACGAAATAAAACGATTCGCCGATCCAGGCGATCGCGACGATGACGTGCAACCAGCGCAGTGCGAGGTTCAGCCAGTCGGTGATGAAACCTTCCATGAAACTCCTCCGGACAGACTCAAATTCTTGTTATCGGTGTGATCGGGTGGGGATCGTGCGCCGGGTGTCAACTGCCGCGATAGGTGCTGTACGACCAGGGCGAGACGAGCAGCGGCACGTGATAGTGCGCGCCGGCGTCGGCCACGCCGAAGCGCAGCACGACGCGGTCGACGAAGCGCGGTTCGGGCACCTGAACGCCGATCGCGGCGAAGTAGTCGCCGGCATGGAAGGTCAGTTCGTATTCGCCGGCGACGAGCGCCGCGCCTTCGAGCAACGGGCTGTCGCAGCGGCCGTCGTCATTGGTGGTGGCGGTGACGAGCGCACGGCGCGCGGCGCCGTCGATCGCATGCAGTTCGATCCGGATGCCGGCGCCGGGGCGGCCGTGCGCGGTATCGAGTACGTGGGTGGTGAGCTTTCCCATTCGCCAATGTCCTTGTGTGAATGCGATGAGTAAACGCGGCGTCGATCCAGGGATGGCGGATCGAGGCTCCACGTTCGTGGCTACATACCCGTCGGCGGATCGAAGCGCGCGCCGAGTGGTCATTTTAAGAATGCTCGCGGCGCGATTCGCCGCGCGATATTGAAGATAAGCCGGTGTGCATGAGCGGCCGCGTCACGCGCCGGGTTTGTCCGGATTGCCGGTGTTGGCACGCGGCGCGCCGATTGCCCGTGATCCAACTTAGCCGACCATATTGCCGGCGTGAAGCGAAGTATTCGATGTGACGGCTTGCGCCGCGCATTGCGGCGGGCGATGCTCGGCCGGTTCGCGCGTGGCCGCACGGGGTCGATTCCATCGATTCGCCGGCCGCGCATGCACCCCGAAGACGGCGGGCACGCCGGGTAACCGGGCCACGGGCGTTCGACAGGGCGCAGCGGCACGGCCGTGCCGCCGCCTCCCGCCGGGCGCCGTTCAGCCATCACGCCAGCCCGCTCACCCCACGCGGCGCGGGCGGCGCAACCGAACGGAGATCCTCCATGCCGACCTCATCCCGAACCGATCCTTCCCCGCACGCCGCTGCGGCCCCGCGCGGCCGCACGTTGCTGGTGCGCCACGCCGACGTGCTGGTAACGATGGACGCGAGCCGCCGCGAGATCCGCGACGGCGGGCTGTATATCGAAGGCAACCGGATCGTCGCGGCGGGCCCGACCGACAGCCTGCCCGACACGGCCGACGAGGTGCTCGACCTGCGCGGCCATCTGCTGATGCCCGGCCTCGTCAACACGCATCACCACATGTACCAGAGCCTGACGCGCGCCGTGCCGGCCGCGCAGAACGCCGAGCTGTTCGGCTGGCTCACGAGTCTTTACCGGATCTGGGCGCATCTGACGCCCGAGATGATCGAAGTCTCGACGCTGACGGCGATGGCCGAGCTGCTGCTGTCGGGCTGCACGACCTCGAGCGACCATCTCTATCTCTACCCGAACGGCGCGCGGCTCGACGACAGCATCGCGGCCGCGCAGCGCATCGGCCTGCGCTTTCACGCGAGCCGCGGCAGCATGAGCGTCGGGCAGCGCGATGGCGGCCTGCCGCCCGATTCGGTGGTCGAGCGCGAGGACGCGATCCTCGCCGACACGCAGCGCCTGATCGAGACCTATCACGATGCGGGCCGCTACGCGATGCTGCGCGTGGTGGTGGCGCCGTGCTCGCCGTTCTCGGTGAGCCGCGACCTGATGCGCGAGTCGGCGAAGCTGGCGCGCGCGCACGGCGTGTCGATGCATACCCACCTCGCGGAAAACCTCAACGACGTGGCTTACAGCCGCGAGAAGTTCGGCATGACGCCGGCTCAGTATGCGGAGGATCTCGGCTGGGTCGGCCCCGATGTCTGGCATGCGCACTGCGTGCAGCTCGACGAGGCCGGCATCGCGCTGTTCGGACGCACGGGCACGGGCGTCGCGCATTGTCCGTGCTCGAACATGCGGCTCGCGTCGGGCATCGCGCCGGTGCGGCGCATGCGGCTGGCCGGCGTGCCGGTGGGCCTGGGCGTGGACGGTTCGGCGTCGAACGACGGCGCGCAGATGGTGGCCGAGGCGCGCCAGGCGCTGCTGCTGCAGCGCGTCGGTTTCGGCCCCGACGCGATGACGGCGCGCGAGGCGCTCGAAATCGCCACGCTCGGCGGCGCGCAGGTGCTCGGCCGCGACGACATCGGCGCGCTCGCGCCGGGCATGGCCGCCGATTTCATCGCATTCGACCTGAATCAGCCGCTGTTCGCCGGCGCGCTGCACGACCCGGTCGCGGCGCTGGTGTTCTGCGCGCCGTCGCAGGTGGCGTGGAACGTGGTCAACGGGCGCGTGGTGGTGCGCGAAGGGCGGCTCGCCACGCTCGATCTCGGGCCGGTGATCGAGCGTCACAACGCGCTCGCGCGCGGCTTGATGGAAGCCGCGCGCTGAAGCCGGCGCGGCGGTTGGCGTGGCGGTCGGCGCGAGCGCGATACGCCGCGCCCGCGCGCCCGCTCAGGCGTTGATCAGCGTGCGGGTGGCCTCGGCGACGAGGCCGCGCAGCCAGCGCACTTCGTCCGAGTAATGGCAGCGTTCGTGCCAGAGCTGGTAATACTGCATCGGCGGGAAATCGAGCGGCGCGGGCACCACCGACAGCGGCAGGAACTTCGCGTAGTGATCGGCGAACAGGCGCGTGGTCGTGAAGATCAGATCCGATTTGACGAGCACGTACGGCGCGAGATTGAAGTACGGCAGCGTCACGACCACATGGCGCTTGAGCCGCTCGCGCGCCAGGTGCACGTCGATCGCGCCGCGCTGGCCGACCGAGTAGGGCGTGGGCGCGAGGTGCGGCGCGTTGAGGTATTGATCGAGCGTCAGCCCGCCGCGCTTGGCGAACGGATGCGTATTGCTCATCAGGCAAACGATCTGGTCGACGAACAGGTTCGACAGATGCAACTGTTCGGGCGGCTCGGGCCAGTTGCCGACCACGATGTCGAGCTTGCCGTCCTCGAGCGCCAGTTCGTAATCGAACGCGGGGCCGAGCGAATGGAATTCGAGCGTCGCGTTCGGCGCGGCTTGCCGGAAGCGCTCGACCACGGTCGGCACGAACAGCACGTTCAGGTAATCGGGGCAGCCGATCCGGTAGCAGCGGATCGAGGTGGCCGGGTCGAAGTTGTGTTGCTGGAACTTGATGCGGTCGATTTCGCGCAACGCGTTCTGCACCGGTTCGAGCAGGCGCAGCCCGTATTCGGTCGGAACCATGCCCGACTTGCCGCGCACCAGCAGCGGATCGCCGGTGATGTCGCGCAGCCGGCGCAGCGCGGCGCTGATCGCGGGCTGCGACTGGTTCAGCTTGACCGCCGCGCGCGTGACGCTGCGCTCCATCAGCAGCGTATGCATGACGCGCAGCAGGTAGGTGTCGATCGCCTCGCGTTGTTGGCTCATCTTCTCTCCACGTTATATATCTCCAGGCTGATCGATGGATCATCGGTATATATGATTTTTAATATGGACAGAAAGGAGCGTCAAGACGGCGTAAACGCCATCGCGGCGGTTTGAAGGCCGCCGCGATGGCCGATGGGCGGATTATTGCGCCGATCCGTCGCAGGTCAGTCGTCGAGGCGCACGCCCACCTTCAGCGTGACCTGCCAGTGCTTGACCTGGTCGCCGTCGATGTGGCCGCGCGTCTCGACCACCTCGAACCAGTTCAGGCCGTGCAGCGTCTTGGCTGCCTTGGCGATGGCGTTGCGGATCGCGTCGTCGCTCGACGTCTGCGACGAGCCGGTCAGTTCGATCGTCTTGTAGACATGGTCGGTCATGGTGCCTCCTGAAAAGTCGGGTTCATGCGTGCCGTGCGGCGACGCCGCCGGCCGCGCATCCTTGAGTGATCGGTAAGATGGGCGCCAAGTTCAATCCGATTGCGAGACACCACATGGAAGCAGGATTTTGCGGGCCGGGCCTGATGGGCGCGCCGATGATTCGGCACTGGCTGCGCGCGGGGCATGCCGTGCAGGTCTGGAACCGCTCGCGGGCGAAAGCCGAGGCGCTGGCGGGCGAGGGCGCGCAGGTGGTCGACACGCCGCGCGAGATGGCCGAGCGCGTCGACACCGTGATGCTGTGCGTGCTCGACGCCGCCGCAGTGGGCGACGTGGTGTTCGGCCCCGGCGGCTTGCTGTCGGGCGAGCCGGGCACGCGGCGCTTGCGGCGCATCGTCGATCATTCGTCGATTCCGCCCGCCGCCACGCGCGAATACGCGGCGCGCGCGGCGCAGCAGCAGGTGGCCTGGATCGACGCGCCCGTGTCGGGCGGCGTGCCCGGCGCCGAGGCCGGCACGCTCGCGGTCATGGCCGGCGGGCCGCTGGAGCACATCGACGCCGTGCGCGAATTGATCGGCGCCTATGCGTCGCGGCTCACGCATCTCGGCGACGCCGGCGCGGGGCAGACGGCCAAGCTCTGCAATCAGGCGATCGTGACGGCCACGGTGGCGGCGATCGCCGAAGCGGTGGGGCTCGCGCAGGCAAGCGGCATCGATGCGGCGCGCCTGGCCGAAGCGCTCGCGGGCGGCTGGGCCGATTCGGTGCTGCTGCAAACCTTCGTGCCGCGCATGACGGCCGGCGGCCACGCGCCGCTCGGCGCGCTGAGCACGTTCAGGAAGGATGCCGAAGCGATTGCCGACGCCGCGCGCGACGCGGGTGCGGCGATGCCGGTGGCGGGCGCGGTGCAGCAAGTGCTGCGCCTGGGTTCGGCGATGGGCTTGGCGGATGCGGATTTCTCGGCGTTCATCGATATCGTCCGGCCGCACGCGCGCGGCTGAGATTTCCGCTGCACCATCGAACCAGTCGGACGAATCGCCGCCGCATGCGCGCGGCGGCGCGCCCAAACGAATCGGGCCGCGACATCGCGGCCCGTTCGGTGCAGCCCGGTCAGAGCGACCGGGGCGTGGTGTCGCCGGCATTTTGCCGGCTCGTGCTGCGCTCGCCGAGGCTTCCCCCGGCCGCGAACTCGGGCAGGATGCGCGCTCGCGCGCGGCTCGCGAACACGAGAAAGCCGAAGCCGCTCGCCTCGTACCAGTAACCGCCGTTTTCCAGCCCTTCGATCGGCTGCTCGAGCGCGTTGCTGATCGATTCAATGCAGCGCTTGCGCAGGTCGGCAATGGCCGGATACGGCGGCTGCGCGCCGCGCACCGTGCAGAGCAGCACGTCGAGGCCGGGCAGTACGTGCGCATACAGCACCGGCTCGTCCTGGGCGCGGGCGCGGGAGAGCTTGGTGTCGAGCTGGGCGAACGGTTTCGCGTGATGCAGGACGGCGAGAAACGATTCCTGGCCGTCTTCCTGCATGCGTCGGCGTTTTTTCGGAAAGGACATAAACACTCGCGTCAAAAACGATTGCAAGATTTGTGGCTTTGTCATGCGACCCACCCCCAAACCGGCTAGCGCGCCCGCATGCCGATCTTTTATAGCATACGAAAAAGCCGGCTTCACGATGTTCAGTCGTGCCGAGCATTGCCGATGCGTCCCAAACCCTGATCGTCATGTAGGCGCATTGTGCGCCTTGTGTAATGTCACTGCCGTTTCATGATAGTGCGGCAATCGCGGCATGTGCAGGCCGATTCGCAAAAAAGCGCGGTTTTCGGTCGCCGAAACGATGAGTGTTTTCCCGCGTACGCGCGGCGCCCGCGCAGTGCGCCGCACCAAAGCGCACGCAAAAAAGCCCGCGCGCGGCGGGCTTTTCCAGGCGTGACGCGCGCAGGGCGCGGCGGCTGTCAGCGGTTCTTCAGCGAATCGCGGATCTCGCGCAGCAGCATCACGTCTTCCGGCGTCGGCGGCGGTGCGGCCGGGGTGGCCGGCGCTTCTTCCGGACGGCGCAGGCGGTTGATGAAGCGCACCATCATGAAGATGATGAACGCGAGGATGATGAAGTTGATCAGCACGGTGATGAACGAACCGTAGCCGAACAGGGCGACGCCTGCCGCCTGCAGATCCTTGTAGGAATCCGGGTTGCCCTTGAAGGTCGCGGGAATCGGCCCGAGCTGGATGAACTTGTTCGAGAAATCGAGGCCACCGGTAATCACGCCGATCACCGGCATGATCAGATCCTTGACGATGGAGTCGACGATCTTCGAAAACGCGCCGCCGATGATCACACCGACAGCCAAGTCCATCACGTTGCCCTTGACGGCGAACTCCTTGAATTCCTTGACGATGCTCATATGCAGGTTTCTCCGGGGAAGGGGTAGGGGATGTGCGGCCGGACCTGCCCGCACGCGAACGCGGTGATGATAGCGAACCCGATCGGACACCGAAAGTTCGACTGACCAATGTTAACAAAGTCCGTTGCGTTCGGCGCGCCATGAAAAACGGGCCGTTGCCGGCCCGTCGAGGTGTGCATGCGGCGCATGGTTGTGCGCTCAGCTATTGTTCCAGTCGTCGTCCGTGCTGCCGAGATCGACGCCGCCGCTGTCGTTGCCGCTGTCCCAGTTGTCGTTCTGGCCCAGATCGAAGCGACTGTCGTTCCCGCCGTTGTCGAACGGATTGCCGATCGAGCCCGAGCCGTGCTGGCGCTGGTCGTCGACGATCACGTCGCGCTCGACCACGCGCTCGCGGTTGCCCGACAGCGCCTCGCCGAGCAGCACGCCGGTCAGCAGGCCGCCCACGCCGCTGCCGATGCCGCCGCCCTGCTGGATCACCACCGGCGGTTGCTGCGGCGGATACGGATACGGTGCTTGCGGCGGGTAGGGCGGATACGGCGGCTGCGTCAGGCGATCCGCTTCCTGAGCAAACACCGAACCCGAACCGGCCCCCGAACCGAAGTTCGTGCCGGGCGCCGAGGCCGGCGCCGCGTTCGGATCGGGCCGGCCTTCGACGCGCGCCTTCAGGCTCGCGAAGCGGTGCTCGAGATCCTCGAGCTGATACGGCGGCACCGGATTCTTGCCGTTCGACAGCGCTTCGACGAGGCTGCGCGCCTCGCTTTCCACGGCCTCGATCTCGCCCGTCAGCGCCGACACGCCCGGCATCGTCGAAATGCGCGCATCGAGCTTGAGCGGACGCACTTCGTTGAGCAGATCGGTGGCGCGCTTCAGCTGCGCGCGGCGCTCGTCGTCGGCGGCCTGGTTTTCGGTCGAACGCGAGCGGCGCAGCGTCCAGCGCAGCACCAGCGCGATCACCGCCACCAGCAGGATCAGGCCGATCCACATCGCGGCCGACGGGCCGTGATGCGCGGGCTTGGCCGGCGCAAACTGCGCCTGCTGCGTCAGTTGCGAATCGGTCGGCACCAGCGCGCCGCCCGAGGTGGCCGAGCGGTGCTGGCCCGAGGCGCGCTGCGCATCGGCGCGCACGCGCGACTCGGTTTGCGCGAACGCTTGCGGGTTCGTGAAATGGAGCGACGGGTCGAGCGACTTCGCGCGTTCGATCTCGGCGAGCGCGTCGGCCGAGCGGCCTTCGCGGTCGAGCACCTGACCGTACAGATAGTGCGCGCGCGGGTTGTCGGGGTGCGCCGCGATGACTTGCGAGAGCTGGCTGTCGGCGCGTTGCCAGTCGCGCTGCTCGATCGATTGGGTGACCTGCGACAGCGACGGCACGGCCGCGAACACGCTGGCCGATGCGGCCAGCAGCGCGATGCCTGCGGCGGCGACGAATTTCTTCATGATTGACCAGGCGGCGAGCCTGCCTCCTTGCGGGCGGAGCCGCGCGGGCCGGGCGAACCCGGCCGCGCGCGGAGCGGCCGGTGCGCGTGTTACTGCGCCGGCGTGTTCAGTTGCTTCTTCAGCGCTTCGAGACGATCGTCGACCGACGGGCCGCGATTGAGCGCCGCGAGCTTGTCGTCGAGCGCCTTGCCGCTGTTGGTGTCGGCCGAGTTCAGGCGGGCGTCCGAGCGCGCGTTCGACAGCGCGACCTTGTCTTCCAGCTTCTGGAAATCGCCCGACAGATCCTTGCCGCCGATGCCGCCCAGCGCCGTGGCCGCCACGTCCTTGGCCTGCGCGATTTCCTGCTTCGCCTGCAGGATGTTCGAGCGCGTGTTCAGGTCGTTGCGGCGCTGACGCATGTCGGCGATCTGCGACTTGAGCTTGTCGACCGACGGCTCCAGCGTTTCGAGTTCGTGCGCGAGTGCGTTGCGTTCGACTTCGGCGTTGCTCTGCGCGGTCAGCGCCTCGCGGGCGAGCGATTCGTCGCCCGATTGCAGCGCGCGCTTCGCGCCTTCTTCGTACTTGCGCACCTTGTCGTTGGCCGCATCGCACTTGCTGCGCTGCGTGGCCACCTGCGCTTCGATCTCGATCAGCGAATTCTCGGCGCGACCGATGCTGTCGTCGAGCTCCCGCACGATCTGGCGTGCATCGCGCGACGGATCCTGCACCGAATCGGCCGCGTCATTCAACAGGCCTTTGAGCGTGCGCGAAATAGAGTCGAAAAGCGACATGAAACCCTCCGTGATGATGATGACGACGCGGTCGGCGACCGCGTCGGCGGCACGGCGCTGCGCGCCCGATGTGCCGGCGGATATTACACCACCGGATCGCTTAAACACCGCTTAAACACGGCGTTCGGCGCGGGCGGGGGCATGCTGATGCGCGAGCAGGAAATATGGACGGCACGCGTGGATTTCCAGTGAAAAATACAGATGGATACAATGCTTTCGCCATTGAAAGGCGAGAAACGCGGAAACGCGAATTCAATGCGTGCATAATTGCGCGCGAAGCTTTCGCCGATGCGTGCCGGCGAAGCGCATCGGGCCGCCCGCAAACGGGCTGCGCCAGCGCTGCGCGGCACGCCGCCCCACGATGGGGCGGGTGGCGGAAATTTTTACAAAAAATCGCGAGAGGGCCGGGGTGATTTCATTAGAATGCGCTGTCACGTCGCGGGAACGGATCCACACGTGCCTGGGTCCGTCGACGTGCTACGCTCCATCCGCATCGCGTCTAGCCTGACGTATCGATCCACACGCGCGCACCTTGCGCGCGCTCACGGTGCCGCTGCCGCGCCTGCCATTCCGACATGCCGATCATCAAACGACCGTCCGATTCCGAACCCAATTACAAGTTACGCCGCTCGCCGTCCGGCGCGTTCTACGCGGATGAATCCGACCGCCACGGCGGCGGTGGCGGCGGAGGCGGCGGCGACCGTCGCGGCCGCGACGACGGCGATTCGGGCCGCCGCTCGCTCGGCGCCCGCATCGCGATCTGGTTCGCCGGGCTGGCCGCCGTCGCCGGCGTGATCGGCGCGCTGATCGTCGGCTACGCGCTGGTGGTGATGGCGCCGCAACTGCCGTCGCTCGATGCGCTGACCAACTACCAGCCGAAGGTGCCGCTGCGCGTCTACACGGCCGATCACGTGCTGATCGGCGAGTTCGGCGAGGAGCGCCGCAGCCTGGTGCGCTTCCAGGACATTCCCGACGTCATGAAGAAGGCGGTGCTCGCGATCGAGGATTACCGCTTCTACGAGCACGGCGGCGTGGATTTCGTCGGCATCATGCGGGCCGGCGTGGCCGACCTGCTGCACGGCGGTGCGCGCCAGGGCGCGAGCACGATCACGATGCAGGTGGCGCGCAACTTCTTCCTGTCGAGCGAGAAGACCTACACGCGCAAGATCTACGAAATGCTGCTGGCGTACAAGATCGAGAAGACGCTGTCGAAAGACCAGATCCTCGAGCTGTACATGAATCAGATCTATCTGGGCCAGCGCGCCTACGGCTTCGCGGCCGCCGCGCGCGTGTATTTCGGCAAGGATCTGAAGGACATCACGCTGGCCGAGGCCGCGATGCTGGCCGGGCTGCCGAAGGCGCCGTCGGCCTATAACCCCGTGGTCAATCCGAAGCGCGCGAAGATCCGCCAGCAGTACATCCTGCAGCGCATGCGCGAGCTCGGCTACATCACGCCGCAGCAGTACGACGAAGCGGTGAAGGAAGAGATCCACACGCGCACGCCGGGCAACCAGTACGCGGTGCATGCGGAATACATCTCGGAGATGGTCCGCCAGATGATGTACGCGCAGTACAAGGACGAAACCTACACGCGCGGCCTGACGGTCACCACGACGATCAATTCGAGCGATCAGGAAGCGGCCTATCAGGCGGTGCGCCGCGGCATTCTCGATTACGAGCGCCGCCACGGCTATCGCGGCCCCGAAGGCTTCATCGCGCTGCCGGCCGACGGCGACGCGCGCGACGAGGCGATCGACGACGCGCTCGCCGATCACCCCGACAACGGCGATCTGCAATCGGCGGTCGTGACGGCGGCGGCGCCGTCGGGCGTGCAGGTGCAGTTCGTGGGCGGCGAGAAGGCCAGCATCAACGCGGCCGGCGTGCGCTTCGCGGCCGCCGCGCTGAGCCCGCGCGCCGCCGATGCGGTGCGCATCAAGCCCGGCTCGATCGTGCGCGTGACCAAGGATCCGAAGGGCGCATGGCAACTGTCGCAACTGCCGCAGGTGGAAGGCGCGCTGATTGCGCTGGCTCCGCAGGACGGCGCGATCCGTTCGCTGGTCGGCGGCTTCGACTTCAACAAGAGCAAGTTCAATCACGTCACGCAGGCCTGGCGCCAGCCGGGTTCGAGCTTCAAGCCGTTCATCTATTCGGCCTCGCTCGACAAGGGCCTCGGGCCGGCCACCATCATCGACGATGCGCCGCTGTCGTTCCCGTCGAGCACGCCGGGCGGCGCGGCCTGGGAACCGAAGGACGACGATCAGCCCGACGGCCCGATGACGATGCGCGAAGCGCTGCGCCGTTCGAAGAACCTCGTGTCGATCCGGATCCTCGCGTCGATCGGCACCAAGTACGCGCAGGATTACGTCACGCAGCGCTTCGGCTTCGATCCGGCCAAGACGCCGCCGTACCTGCCGATGGCGCTTGGCGCGGGCCTCGTCACGCCGCTGCAACTGGCCGGCGCCTACTCGGTGTTCGCCAACGGCGGCTACCGCGTCGATCCGTATCTGATCGCCGAGGTGGACGACGCGCACGGCCAGCCGCTGCAGAAGGCGCAGCCGGCGATCGCGGGCAGCAACGCGCAGCACACCGTCGATTCGCGCAACGCCTACATCATGAACAGCCTGCTGCACACGGTCGCGACGTCGGGCACCGGCGCCGGTTCGAACGTGCTGGGCCGCAGCGATCTGCAGGGCAAGACGGGTACCACCAACGACGCGAAGGACGGCTGGTTCGCCGGCTATCAGCAGTCGCTGGTGGCGGTGGCCTGGATGGGCTACGACCAGCCGAAGAGCCTCGGCAGCCGCGAATTCGGCGCGCAGTTGGCCTTGCCGATCTGGATCAACTACATGCGCACGGCGCTGCACGGCGTGCCCGAGCAGCAGATGGCGATGCCGGACGGCGTGACGACCATCGACGGCGAGCTGTATTTCGCCGATCACACGCCGGGCAACGGGTTCGTGTCGAGCGTCGACATCAACCAGGCCGGCAACGGCATCAACGCCAACGATGCGCTCGGCTCGGCCGGCGCCGCGGGCCTGACGCCGCCGCCCGTCACGGCGCAGGAGAAGCAGCAGATCATGGACATGTTCGACAAGCCCTGATCCGGTTCGGCCGCGCGCCCGCTCGAAGGCGGGCGCGCAACCTGAACCCGGCAAAGAACGTCGCGGCGCTGTCGGCCGCGACGTTCTTGCGTTTACGGCCGGCGAGCGGCCCGCGAATCGTTTTTCAGGCCGGCGGCATGACCGACAGCGCCACCTCGCGCTGCGATTCGAGCAGCGCAAGCCGTTGCCGCAGCGCGGCCGATACGCCACGGAACGTCGAGCTGCCCAGCGCGAGCCGCAACGGCGGCTCGGCTGCATCGATCGCGGGCAGCATCGCGTCGACGGTGCGCTCGGCATCGCCGTATTCGTTGAACGCGCCGCTCCCGATCGCACGGCGGATTTCGCCGGCCGGGGTGGCGTCGTAGCACGGCATCGGCTCGGTGCGGTCGAGGCTCGCGCCGAACTGCGTGCGCGTCGGCCCCGGCTCGACGATCAGCACGTCGATGCCGAACGGCTTGACCTCCTGCGCGACCGATTCGAGAAAGCCCTCGATGCCCCACTTGGTCGCGTGATAGAGGCTGAAGCCGGGGTAGGCGATCTGGCCGCCCTCCGACGACACCTGCACGATGCGCCCGCCGCCCTGTTGCCGCAGGTGCGGCAGCACCGCGCGCACGAACTGGATCGAGCCGGTGAGGTTGGTGGCGATCTGGCGCGCGATCTGTGCGTCGCTCGCTTCCTCGGCCGCGCCGAACAGGCCGTAGGCGGCGTTGCTGACCACCACGTCGATGCGTCCGAACGCCGCGAACGCGCGATCGACGGCGGCGCGCAGCGCGGGTGTGTCGGTCACGTCGGCGCGCAGCGTCAGCAGGCGTTCGCCGTACTGCGCCCGCAGCGCGTCGAGCGCGCCGTCGCGGCGCACGGTGGCCGCGACGCGATCGCCGCGTTGCAGCGCCTTCTCGGTCAGCAAGCGGCCGAGCCCGGCCGTGGTGCCGGTGATGAGCCAGGTTTTCCGCATGACGTTCTCCTTCGATGGGGGATCAATGAAGCCATCGTAGTGATCGTCGATTGGTTCGAGAATCCCCTGGATCTTGCATGTGTTGGTGAGTAATATCGACCAATGAAATCGCCATCGATCACCGATCTGCATGCCTTCATCGCCGTGGCCACGCACCGCAGCTTCCGGCGCGCGGCCGATGCGCTGGGCGTCTCGCACTCGGCGCTGAGCCACGCGATGCGCGCGCTGGAGCGCCAGCTCGGCGTGCGGCTGCTGAACCGCACCACGCGCAGCGTGTCGCCGACGCAGGAGGGCGAGCGCCTGCTCGCGCGGCTCGCGCCGGTGCTCGGCGAGCTGTCGGCCGTGCTCGACGATGCCGCCGCCGCGAGCGGGCGGCCCGGCGGCACGGTGCGCATCAACGGCAGCGAAGGAGCGATCCGCGTGCTGCTGACGCGCGTCGTGCCCGAGTTCCAGCGCCGCTATCCGCAAGTGGCGCTCGATCTGGTGGCGCAGGGGCAACTGGTCGACATCGTCGAACAGGGTTTCGACGCCGGCATCCGGCTTGGCGAGGCGGTGCCGAAGGACATGGTGGCGGTGCGGCTCGCGCCCGACCTGCGCTTCGCGGCGGTGGCCGCGCCCGCGTATCTGGACGGCGCGCCGGCGCTGCGCACACCCGACGATCTGCACGCGCATCGCTGCATCCGGCAGCGCCTGCCGAGCGGCAAGCGCTATCGCTGGGAGTTCCGCCGGCACGATCAGGAGCTGACGATCGACGTGCCCGGCACGCTGACGCTCGATCACAATCCGCTGATGGTGGAGGCGGCCGCCGACGGCCTCGGCATCGCCTATGTGCCCGAGATGTATGCGGCGCCGGGGCTGGCGTCGGGGCAATTGCGCGCGGTGCTGGAGGACTGGTGCCCGCCGGTGCCGGGCCTGTTCCTGTACTTCCCGGCGAACCGGCACATGCCGCCGGGGCTGCGCGCGCTGGTCGACCTGATCAAGGCGCTCGACGCGGCCTGACGCCCGGGCCGGGTTGTCCACAGTTTGTGTTGAGATCCTTGTTGATAACTGCCCGGGAGGCCGCGCAAGCCGTTGAGCGCGTTCGGTTTTTTGTCGGCGGTCGCGCATTGGGCAGCGCGGGTGCGAAAACGGGCAGCGCGGCGCGCCCGCCCGCGCGGCGACCGATTTGGGTCAGCGCCGCGAATGTCCGCTCAATCAAGCACTTGGCTCGCTTGTCAGGCGCTTGTCCACAGGCTACTCAACACAATCTGGGGATATGTCGGCGCGGCCGCTTACGCGCGCGCCGCGCCGCGGCGTGCCGCCAGATGCGCGGCGAAGCTCGCCGCGTCGATATTGGAGCCGGCCAGCAGCACGCCCACGCGCTTGCCCTGCAGCGTTTCGCGCAGCGGCCCGAGCAAGGCCGCGAGCGGCGCCGCGCAGGCCGGCTCGGCCACCGTCTTCAATTGCGCGAACAGGTAGTGCATGGCGGCGCGCAACGCGTCGTCGTCCACCGTGACGAGCCGCTCGAGATGGCGGCGGCACAGCTCGTAGTCGTATTCCTCGGTGTGCGTGAGCGCGAGCGCATCGGCGATGGTATGCACCTCGCTCACTTCCACGGGCCGGTTCGCCGCGAAGCTGCGGCTCATCACGTCGGCGCCGGACGGCTCCACGCCATAGACGCGCACGCGCGGATTGGCGAGCCGCAGCGCGGTCGACACGCCGGCCGCGAGGCCGCCGCCGCCCACCGGCACGATCACGGCGTCGAGGTCGGGCGCCTGCGTGGCCCATTCGTAGCCGAGCGTGGCCGTGCCGAGGATCGTGCGATAGCCGTTGAACGCGTGCACGAAATGGCGGCCTTCCTCGGTTTCGATGCGGCGCACGCGCTCGAATGCCTCGGCGCGGTCGTCGGCCATGACGATCTCCGCGCCGTACTGGCGGCACAGCGCGCGATGCGCGTCGCAGGCGCTGTCGAGCATCACGACCTTGGCGCCGATGCCGAGCCGCATCGCCGCGTAGGCGACGGCCGCCGCGTGATTGCCCGACGACACGCAGGTCACGCCGAGCCGCCGCTGCCGCTCGCCGAGCGCGAGCAGGTTGGCGAACGCGCTGCGCACCTTGAAGCTGCCGCTGGCCTGCAGCAGCTCGAACTTCAGATTGACGTGGGTGGACTCCAGCTCGGGCAGGTCGGCGCGCTCGAACACGGGCGTGCGCGACACCCAGGGCGTCAGCGCGAAGTGTTCGGCGGCGATGTCGTCGAGCGTCGGAACCGGCTTGCCGTTGATGGCGGGCTGGGCGGCGGGAGCGGGCGGGGGAGCGAGGGTGGACATGTCGGCGGGGGCGCGGCCCCCGCCGCGAACGGCGGGCGCCGCGGCAGGTGGTTGGGGATCAGGCCAGCGTCATGCTGTGGATGAACTTGCGAAGGAACTGGTCGCAGGCGTCGAGCTGGGCCAGCTCGACGTATTCGTTCGGCTTGTGCGCCTGTTCGATGTTGCCGGGGCCGCACACGACGCTCGGAATGCCCGCGTTGGCGAACAGCCCGGCCTCGGTGCCGTAGGCGACCTTGCGCTGCGAGCGGTCGGCCGTCAGTGCGCGCACCAGCTCGGTGATGGCGGCCTGCTCGTCGGCGTCGAGGCCGGGCGCGGCGGCGATCTTCGAAATCTCGATGGCCGCGTCGGGGTGCTCGCGGCGCATCTTCGGCAGCAGCGTGTCGCGCGCGTAGGCGTCGATCCGGGCGAAGATCGTGTCGGGATCGAGCGTCGGCAGGTTGCGGAATTCGAACGAGAAGCGGCACTCGGCCGGCACCGTGTTGATCGCGTTGCCGCCTTCGATCAGGCTGGTTTGCGCGGTGGTGAACGGCACGTCGTAGAGCTCGTCGAACGGGCCGTTGGCGCGGAACTCGTCGGCGATGTCGCGGATATGGCAGATCAGGCGCGCCGCGTATTCGATCGCGTTGAGCCCCTTCGGCGTCAGCGACGAATGCGCCGCGTGGCCGCGCACGCAGCAGCGGTAGGTGTTGATGCCCTTGTGGGCGATGATCGGCCGCATGCTGGTGGGCTCGCCCACGATGCAGCCGCTCGGGTTCAGCCCGCGCTCCTTGAGGTCGGCGATCAGCAGCGGCGCGCCGGCGCAGCCGATTTCCTCGTCGTAGGACAGCGCGAAGTGGATCGGCTTGACGAGCCGCGCCGCTTGCATCTCGGGCACCAGCGCGAGCGCCGAGCCGATGAAGCCCTTCATGTCGCAGGTGCCGCGCCCGTAGAGGCGGCCGTCGCGAATTTGCGGCGCGAACGGATCGCTGTCCCAGTTCTGGCCGTCGACCGGCACCACGTCGGTGTGGCCGGACAGCACCACGCCGCCGTCGGTCGCGCCGTCGTGCGCGGGGATCGTCGCGAACAGGTTGGCCCAGCCTTCGCGCTTGTCGTATGTCAGCTCGGAGCGGATGCCGCGTTCGGCCAGCGCATCGCGCACGGTTTCGATCAGGCCGAGGTTCGGCACGCGGCTGGTGGTGTCCATCGCCACCAGGCGATTGACCCAGTCGAGGCTGGCGGCGGACGCAGTGGAAGCGGAGGAGGAAGCAGGCGGGGTAGCGGCGTCGACAGCGGAACGCATGGTGAAACTCCGGATGGCAATACGAAAATCATACTCAAAAACAAGGCGGCCCGCGCTCGCGGGCCGCCTTGCGGTGCAGCATGAAAAGCGCGTGCCGGCCGCTCGCCCGCGCCGGATCCGGCCCGGGCAGCGGGATCCGCAGCGGGGGCGTCGCGGCCCGCGCTGCGGCAGCCGCGCTCAGCGCGCCGGCGCCTTCTTGCCGCCGGTGGGCTGACCGAGCGCGCGCAGCGTTTCCTTGACGGTCGACACGCGGATCGCCGGATCGGGCGTGCGCGTCTCGATGCGCAGCTTGTCCTGGCCGGCGAGCTTCACGTGGCGATGCTTCTGCACCATCTCGATGATGCGCATCGGATCGATCGGCGGATCGGGCACGAACTGCAGGCCGATCGCCACCTCGCTCGCATCGATCTTGCTGATGCCGAGCGGCCGGGCCAGCAGCCGCAGCCGGTGCG
This sequence comes from Burkholderia sp. Ac-20379, assembly GCF_017104645.1. Lineage (GTDB taxonomy): Bacteria > Pseudomonadota > Gammaproteobacteria > Burkholderiales > Burkholderiaceae > Burkholderia. The sequence goes on along the minus strand of NZ_JAAGPF010000013.1, from coordinate 15,210 downwards.
TCTCGACCAGCGCGGTGGCCTGCGGCGGCAGCTTGCCGAAACGGTCGACCAGTTCCTCGTGGATCGCGTCGATCGATTCGGCTTCCTCGCAGTTCGCGAGGCGCTTGTAGAGCGACAGCCGCTCCTGCACGTCGGCGCAGTAATCGGCCGGCAGGATCGCGGGCGTGTGCAGGTTGATCTCGGTGGTGGCGGCCAGCGGCGCGAGCAGATCCGGCTCGCGGCCGTTCTTGAGCGCCTTCACGGCGTCGTTGAGCATGTCGGTGTAGAGCTGGAAGCCGATCTCGTGGATCTCGCCCGATTGCTTGTCGCCGAGCACCTCGCCCGTGCCGCGGATTTCCAGGTCGTGCATCGCCAGATAGAAGCCCGAACCGAGCTCCTCCATCTGCTGGATCGCCTCGAGCCGGCGCTGCGCCTGCTTGGTCAGCGCCTGCGGATCGTGCACCAGCAGGTAGGCATAGGCCTGGTGGTGCGAACGGCCGACCCGGCCGCGCAACTGATGCAACTGCGCGAGGCCGAACTTGTCGGCGCGATGCATGATGATCGTGTTCGCGCTCGGCACGTCGATGCCGGTTTCGATGATGGTCGTGCACAGCAGCACGTTGGCGCGCAGCCCCACGAAATCGCGCATCACGCGTTCGAGTTCGCGCTCGTGCATCTGGCCGTGCGCGATCGCGATGCGCGCTTCCGGCACGAGTTCCTCGAGCATCGCCTTGCGGTTCTCGATGGTCTCGACCTCGTTGTGCAGGAAGTACACCTGGCCGCCGCGCTTGAGTTCGCGCAGCATCGCCTCGCGGATCACGCTGTCGTCCTCGCGGCGCACGAAGGTCTTGATCGCGAGCCGCTTCTGCGGCGCGGTGGCGATCACAGAGAAATCGCGCAGGCCCTCGAGCGCCATGCCGAGCGTGCGCGGGATCGGCGTGGCCGTCAGCGTCAGCACGTCCACCTCGGCGCGCAGCGCCTTGAGCGCCTCCTTCTGGCGCACGCCGAAGCGGTGTTCCTCGTCGATGATGACGAGCCCGAGCCGCTTGAACTGCACGTCGGACGACAGCAGCTTGTGCGTGCCGATCACGATGTCGACGCTGCCTTCGTTGATCTGCTGGATCGCCGCCGAGATTTCCTTGGTCGACTTGAAGCGCGATAGCTCGGCCACGCGCACGGGCCAGTCGGCGAAGCGGTCGATGAAGGTCTGCGTGTGCTGTTCGGCCAGCAGCGTGGTGGGCGAGAGCAGCGCCACCTGCTTGCCGCCGAGCACGGCGATGAACGCTGCGCGCAACGCCACCTCGGTCTTGCCGAAGCCCACGTCGCCGCACACCAGGCGATCCATCGGCTTGCCGCTCGTCATGTCGCCGATCACGGCGGCGATCGCGGCGGCCTGGTCGGGCGTTTCCTCGAAGCCGAAGCTCTCGGCGAACTTCACGTAGTCGCGCGGATCGAGCGCGAACGCATGGCCCTCGCGCGCGGCGCGGCGCGCGTACAGGTTCAGCAGCTCGGCCGCGGTGTCGCGGATCTGCTGCGCGGCCTTGCGCTTGGCGCGCTCCCACTGGCCCGAGCCGAGCGCGTGCAGCGGCGCGCTGTCGGGATCGGCGCCGCTGTAGCGCGAGATCACGTGCAGTTGCGACACCGGCACGTAGAGCTTGCTTTCGCCCGCGTATTCGAGATGCAGGAATTCGGTGTCGCCCTCGCCGAGATCCATCGACACGAGGCCCATGTAGCGGCCGATGCCGTGCTGCGTGTGCACGACCGGGTCGCCCACCTTGAGCTCCGACAGGTCGCGCACCATCGCGTCGACGTTGCTGGCCTGCTCCTGGCGGCGGCGCCCCGCGCGGCGGCCGGTGGCGCCGTACAGCTCGGTTTCGGTGACGATCGCGTAGCCTTCGCCCGGCACCGCGAAGCCGCTCGCGAGCGGCGCGACGCCGAGCGCGAACCGCTCGTCGCTGGCGAGCCAGGCGGCGAAGCTGTCGTTGCCGGCCGGGCGCAGGCCGTTCTCGGCCAGCAGTTGCGCGATGGTTTCGCGGCGGCCGGCCGATTCGACCGTGAACAGCACGCGGTTCGGGGAGCTGGCGAGATACTGGCGCAGCGCCGCGACAGGATCGTCGGCCTGCCGTTCGAGCGCGAGCGGCGGCAGCGGCGCGGCCCAGCCGCCTTCGGGCTGCGCCGGCAGCACCACGCGCGCGAACGGCTTGGCGAACGTGTAGAAATCGTCGTCGCTGAGGAACAGCCGCTGCGGCTCGAGGATCGGCCGCTCGCGGTCGTGCGACATGAAGGTGTAGCGCTGCTTCGTATCGGCCGTGAAGCGGCGGATCGCGGTGTCCAGATCGCCGCTGAACACCAGATGCGCATCCTGCGGCAGATAGTGGAACAGCGTGGCGGTGTCCTCGAAGAACAGCGGCAGGTAATACTCGATGCCGGCCGACGGCACGCCGTTGCCGATGTCGCGATAGATCGTCGCGCGGCTCGGGTCGCCCTCGAAGGTTTCGCGCCAGCGGCTGCGGAACGCGGTGCGCGCGGCCTCGTCGAACGGGAATTCGCGGCCCGGCAGCAGGCGCACGTCGCGCACCGGGTAGAGGCTGCGCTGCGTGTCGGGATCGAACGCGCGGATCGAATCGACCTGATCGTCGAACAGGTCGAGCCGGTAGGGCAGCGGCGAGCCCATCGGGAACAGGTCGATCAGCGAGCCGCGCACGCAGTATTCGCCGGGGCGCACCACCTGGCTCACGTGCTCGTAGCCGGCCAGCGTGAGCTGCGCCTTGAGCTTCGCCTCGTCGAGCCGCTCGCCCTGCTTGAACGCGAATGTGTAGGCGGCCAGGAACGAGGCGGGCGGCATCCGGTACAGCGCCGTGGTGGCCGGCACGAGCAGGATGTCGCAGCGCCCCTCGCCGAGATCGTGCAGCGTGGCGAGCCGTTCCGAGACCAGATCCTGGTGCGGTGAAAACGTATCGTAAGGCAGGGTTTCCCAGTCGGGCAGCAGCCGCACGCGGGCCTCGGGGGCGAAGAACGCCAGCTCCTGCGAGAGCCGCTGCGCGTCCACCGCGCTCGCGCAGACCACCGCGAGCAGCGGCACCTGCGCCTGGTGGGCGGCGAGATAGCGGGCGATGACGAGGCCATCGGCGGAGCCGTGCGCGCCGTCGAAGGCGAAGCGCTGGCCCGGTTTCACGAGTGCGACGGGGGACGACGGAGTGCTGGCGTTTTCTGGCATGGACGAGGCTGGAATGGCGAGCGCCGGGGCGCAGCGATCGGCACGACGGCCGAGGCGAAAGACCTATTATAAAATCCTGCCTTCGATTTCCCTATTACCGGCGTTCGCTCACGTGACTCCCCGACTTTTTGCCCTGATTCCCTGCGCCGGCACCGGCAGCCGTTCCGGCTCGGCGCTGCCCAAGCAGTACCGCACGCTGGCCGGTCGCGCGCTGCTGCACTACACGCTCGCCGCATTCGACGCGCTCAGCGAATTCTCGCAAACGCTGGTGGTGATCTCGCCCGACGACACGCATTTCGACGCGCGCCGCTTCTCCGGCCTGCGCTTCGCGGTCAGCCGCTGCGGCGGCGCGTCGCGCCAGGCCTCGGTGCTGAACGGGCTGCTGCGGCTCACCGAGGAGTTCGGCGCGACCGACGCCGATTGGGTGCTGGTGCACGACGCCGCGCGCCCCGGCATCACGCCCGCGTTGATCCGCACGCTGATCGCCACGCTGAAGGACGACCCGGTGGGCGGCATCGTCGCGCTGCCGGTGGCCGATACGCTCAAGCGCGTGCCGGCCGGCGGCGACGAGATCGCCCGCACCGAATCGCGCGACGGGCTCTGGCAGGCGCAAACCCCGCAGATGTTCCGCATCGGCATGCTGCGCGACGCGATCCTCGCCGCGCAGCGCGACGGCCACGACCTGACCGACGAGGCCAGCGCGATCGAATGGGCCGGCCATGCGCCGCGCGTCGTGCAGGGCAACCTGCGCAACTTCAAGGTCACGTACCCCGAGGATTTCGATCTGGCCGAGGCATTTTTGTCGCGGCCGGCGAACGCCTCCTGATCCACTCAACCAGGAACCGACCCAGCATGGATTTCAGAATCGGACAAGGCTACGACGTACATCAACTGGTTCCCGGCCGGCCGCTCATCATCGGCGGCGTGACGATCCCCTACGAGCGCGGGCTGCTCGGCCACTCGGACGCCGACGTGCTGCTGCACGCGCTGACCGACGCGCTGTTCGGCGCGGCCGCGCTCGGCGACATCGGCCGTCATTTCTCGGACACCGACGCGCAGTTCAAGGGCGCCGACAGCCGCGTGCTGCTGCGCGAATGCGTGAAGCGCGTGAAGGCGGCGGGTTTCTCGATCCGCAACGTCGACACCACCGTGATCGCGCAGGCGCCGAAGCTCGCGCCGCACATCGAGGCGATGCGCGTCACCATCGCCGAGGATCTCGGCCTGCCGCTCGACCGCGTCAACGTCAAGGCGAAGACCAACGAGAAGCTCGGTTATCTGGGCCGCGGCGAAGGCATCGAGGCGCAAGCCGCCGCGCTGCTGGTACGCGACGGCGCCTGAGTGTCGTGACAGCCGGCGCGAGCCGGCCGATGCGCGCAACGCCCCGCCTCGTGCGGGGCGTTGTCGTTTCTGCGCGCCGGCGGCTAACGCGCCGCCGATGCCGCGCCCAGCAGCGCATCGAGCACGCGCAGGATCTCCTCGGGCCGGCAGCCCGCTTCGAGTCGGTCGGCCGAGACGTGCTGGATGATGTTGTCGGCGTCGACGATGAACGTGGCGGGCAGCGCGGTGCCGGTGTCGCGGTCGCGCACGCCGAGCTGGTCGATCAGTTCGCCCTTCACGTCGCCGAACGCGTAGTGGTTGAGCCGGTCGAGCGCGGCGTGCTCGCGCCGCCAGGCGAGCTTGACGCATTCGTTGTCGGCGCTGCCGCCGAGCAGCACCGCGCCGCGCTCGGCGAACGCCGGCTGCAGCCGCGCGAAGCCGGCGATCTCGTCGGCGCAGGCGGCATCGAAATCGCGCGGATAGAAATAGATCACTTTCCAGCGATCGGGGAACGAGGCTTCCGTGATCGTTTCGTAGGCCGAATGACCGTTTTCCTCGGGCTGCAGGAAGCCGGGGCGGGCGGCCACCACGGTGAACGCCTCGAGCCTGTCGCCGACGGTTTTCATATGCGGGCTCCTTGCGGTGAGCGGGTGCCACGCATCGACTATAGGTCTATCGGGGAAGCGCTCCAGTAGGAATTCGCTATCGAAACGCGCGCGCCGCGAGCGGCGGGCCAATCGCCGCCGCCGCTCGGGATCGGGAATGAAGCGGGAGAATCAGGCTGCCGTGCGGGCGGCCTTGCCGGTGGGGAAGTCGAGCAACACTTCGAGGCCCGGCTCCGGCGCGCGGTTGCGCAGCTTCAGCGTGCCGCGGTAGCGGCCCACGATGCGCAGCACGATCGCCATGCCGAGGCCGGTGCCGTCGGCCTTGCTGCGCGCCGCGTCGACGCGATAGAACGGGCGCATCACGAGCGGCAGTTGATCGTCGGGGATGCCGGGGCCTTCGTCGCGCACGATCAGCTCGACGCGGGTGGCCGAACTGCGCGTTTCGACGACGATCCGCGCGATGCCGTCGCCCGCGCTCAGGCCGTACTTGCGCGCGTTCTCGACCAGGTTGCCGACCACGCGCCGCATGTCGGTTTCGTCGGCCTCGACCACGGCCGCCGGCGCGAGCCGCGTGGTGATCTGCACGCCGTCCTCGTTGGCGAGGCGCGCGGCCACGTCGTGCGCGATCATCGACAGGTCGACCGGTTCGAGTGCGCGCTGCGGCGTGGGCCGCGCGTAATCGATGAAGGCCGCGATGATGCGATCCATCTGTTCGATGTCGTCCACCATCGCGTCCTTGGTGGCCTGATCCGACGGGCTCATCTCGGTTTCGAGCCGCAGCCGCGCGAGCGGCGTGCGCAGGTCGTGCGAGATGCCGGCCAGCATCAGCGCGCGATCGGCGTCGAGCTGTTCGAGATCGCGCACCATCTGGTTGAAGCTGCGGTTGGTGTCGGCGGCCACGCCCATGCCGCGCTCGGGCAGCGGCTCGGGCATCTGCCCGGCGCCCACCTTGCGCGCGGCGAGCGCGAGCCGCGAGAACGGCTGATTCACGAGGCTCGTGATGAAGGCCGAACCGAGCAGCGAGAGCGCCAGCGCGAACAGGCCCCAGCCGGCCCATTGCAGGCCCGTGACGGTATCGAGCTGGTCGCGGTCGAGCGCGACCCAGTAATCGTCGTCGTCGATCTTGAAGCTGATCCACACGCCGGGAATCTCGTTGACCGATTGCGCGATCACGGTGTCGTCGCCGAGCCGGCTGCGGATGTCGTGCTCGATCAGGCGGTTCAGCGATTCGTCGGGCTGGAGCTTGAATTTGTCGGATGTTTCGCGCGGGTAGACGCGCACGCCCTCGTTGCTCTCGAGATCCTGCAACAGCGCGCGGCGCAGGTCGGGATCGGAATAGAGCAGGGCGGTGCGCGTGAGCTTGACGACCGCGACGAGCTGCAGCGCCACGCGCTGCGCGCGCGGCTCGCGCTCGATCACGCGAAAGCTCTGGAACCACGCGGCGAGGCTGACCGCGATCAACAGGGCGATCAGCAGGAAGGTGCGCCAGAACAGCCCGCCAAAAACGAGCGTCAAAAGGCGCCGGTCAATACGCATAGTGCGGACTGTCTAGGCAGGCGTGGCGGGGAAGGCCGGCGCGCGCGAACGCGCGCCGAGCCGGTTGGGCGATCAGGCCGCGCCGTCGGGGATGAACACGTAGCCGAGGCCCCAGACGGTCTGGATGAAGCGCGGGCTGCCCGGATCCGGTTCGATCAGCTTGCGCAGACGCGAGATCTGCACATCGAGGCTGCGGTCGAACACTTCGTATTCGCGGCCGCGCGCCAGTTCCATGAGCTTTTCGCGCGACAGCGGCTGGCGCGGATGGCGCGCGAATACTTTCAGTACCGAGAATTCGCCGGTGGTCAGCGGAATTTCCTGGCCCGATTTGGTCAGCGTGCGCGTGGCGAGATTCAGCGAGAACTCGCCGAATTCGAATACTTCGGTGGTTTCCGAAGGCGCGCCCGGCAATTCGGCCGGCGCCTGGCGGCGCAGCACCGCGTGAATCCGCGCCACGAGTTCGCGCGGATTGAACGGCTTCGGCAGATAATCGTCGGCGCCCATCTCGAGACCGACGATGCGGTCGACGTCCTCGCCCTTCGCCGTCAGCATGATGATCGGCGTGCGGTCGTTGCTGCCGCGCAGGCGGCGGCAGATCGACAGGCCGTCCTCGCCGGGCAGCATCAGGTCGAGCACGAGCAGATCGAAACGTTCGCGAACCCACAGCTTGTTCATGGCCGTCGCATTTTCTGCGACATACACATTGAAGCCTTGCTCGCCGAGATAACGGCGCAGCAGATCGCGCAAGCGGGGATCGTCGTCGACGACGAGGATTTTCGAGGGGTTTTTCGTTTCCATGGACGGCATCTTATCGCGATTACGGAGGTGCGCACGGGCGCGGGATTTTACGAGTAACAGTCGGTTACAAAATTTACCCGTGCTGCGATGCTGAGTAAAGACAGTCGTTAGACACTCCTTTACTTGGCGCGGAAGTTCAGTGGATACTCCACCCACTCGAGATTTCGTAGTTCGTTTGCCCGATATTCGCCGGGTGTCTTCAAGTACCAGAGGTTAAAACGGTTGCCGCGTGACGAAGGGAACAAATCGACCACAGAAGCGAGCACAGTGATGCGATCTCACCAGATGGCATGCGCACTGACGATCGTGTTTGCCGGTCTCTTTGCATCGAACTTCGCTTGCGCGCAACGCCACGAGCGGGGCGGGCCGTTGCACAAGGTGTCGCGCGGCCGTGTCGTGCCGCCGCCGGCGCGCGATCAGCTCGATCGTTTCGACGAACCGTCCGGCCGCTCCGCCGTTCCCCCCGATCTCGACCAGCGCCGCCGCGACGGGCACATGACGCCCGAAGAACGCCATCTGCTGCGCCAGCACATCGAAGACGCCGTGCGCGAGCTCTACAAGCGCTGAGTCCAGCGTTTCATTTTCCCTATATTTGATGTCAGGACGTCGTGCGACGCACCGTTTGCGTGCGCGTGCACCCGGATGCGTCACGTCAACGCGTCGCCTGCGCCGTCCGTTTATTTGATGGATGCGCATGCCGCGCCCGCTTGGCCACAAGCGTGCCGGCTTGCGCGCGATTCAGGTCATCAGGGAGCGGCGTCGCATGCGTCGAATCGATACCGAAGTGTCTCGCCCGGGTGCGCACGGCGCGCATGCCGCCACCCGTGCCGTCGGCAACGGGCCGCCGTCGATGCAGGCGCTGCTCGATGCCGACGACGCCCGTTTTCTGCTGACGCGCACGGGTTTTGCCGCGGCCCCCGACGAGGTTGCGCGCCATGTCGGCACGACGCGCGCGGCGGCCGTCGACGCGCTGCTCGACGGCGCGCGCCACGACACGTTCACGGCGATGCCGCCCTGGACCGACGAACTGCCGCCGTCGCGCGCGGTGCGCAACGCCTGGAGCCCCGATCAGCGCCGCGACGACCAGCGCCTGCAAGCGCAACGCTACGACGCGTTGCGCGCGTGGTGGCTCGACGCGATGCTGAGCACGCCGTCGCCGCTGGCCGAACGCATGACGCTGTTCTGGCATCGGCACTTCACGTCGGGGCAGGACAAATCGCCGTATGCGCGCACGATGGCGATGCAGCACCGCCTGCTGCGCGGCGAGGCGCTCGGCAATTTCGGCACGATGCTGCATGCGGTGGCGAAGGATCCGGCGATGCTGCAATACCTCGACGGCGCGAGCAATCGCAAGGGCCGCCCCAACGAGAATTTCGCGCGCGAGGTGATGGAGTTGTTCACGCTCGGCGAAGGCCATTACACGCAGCGCGACGTGACCGAGGCGGCGCGCGCGCTGACCGGCTGGGGCCTCGATCCCGATACGCTCGAAACAGTTTGGCATCCGAACCTTCACGACGACGGCATGAAGACCGTGCTCGGGCAGAGCGGCCCGCTCGACGCCGACGGCGTGCTCGACATCCTGCTCGCGCAGCCCGACACGGCGCGCTTCGTCTGCGCGAAGCTGTGGCGCGAGTTCGTCTCCGACACGCCCGATCCCGTCGAGCTTGATGCGATCGCCGCGCGCTTTCGCGACAGCGGCTACGAGATCCGCGCGGCGCTCGCGGCGCTGCTGTCGAGCGATGCGTTCTGGAGCGACCGCGTGCGCGGCGTGCATGTGAAATCGCCGGTGGAATTCGTGGTCGGCAACGTGCGGCTGTTCGCGATCGACTACGGCGATGCGGCGCAATTCGTGCCGGTGGTGCGCGGGCTCGGCGAGAACCTGTTCGCGCCGCCGAACGTCAAGGGCTGGCCCGGCGGCGCGTTGTGGATCAACAGCGCGACGCTGCTGGCGCGCAAGCAGTTCGTCGAGCGCATGTTCCGCTCGACCACCGCGCCGGGCAAACCGGCGAAGGCGGCGCGGCCCGCGATGGCTTCCGCGATACCGACGGCGTCCGCCGCGCCCAAGCCGCGCGGTGCGGCGATGCGCTTCGATCTCGACGGCTGGCTCGCGCGGTTCGGCGCTGCGCCGCAGGGCAAGCCGTCGGTGTCGGTCGAATTGCAATTGCAGCATGCGGTGTTGCCGCTGTCGCCGGTCGCGGCGATCGATGCCGGGGCGAGCGGCGCGGCGTATTTGCGCGCGCTGCTGATGGATCCGGTCTATCAACTGTGCTGAGGCCGGCAACGGCAACGAGGACGCAACCATGAAACGACGCGATTTCCTGAGGCTGGCCGGCATGGCGGGCGCGGCCGGCGTGACGATCTGGACGCCGGGCGCGCAGGCGGCCGAGGCGCTGGCCGGAACGACTCTCGCCAAGCCGACGAGCGAAACGGGCCATTACCAGCGCCTGCTGATCCTCGTCGAATTGAAGGGCGGCAACGACGGCCTGAACATGGTGGTGCCCTACGCCGATCCGCTCTATCGCACGCTGCGCCCGACGCTCGCGCTGCGCCGCGACACGCTGCTGCCGCTCGACGAACATGTGGCGCTGCATCCGTCGCTCGCGCCGTTGCTGCCCGCCTGGCAGGCGCACGAGCTGGCGGTGGTGCAGGGCGTCGGCTATCCGCAGCCGAATCTCTCGCATTTCCGCTCGATCGAGATCTGGGACACGGCCTCGCGCTCCGACGAATATCTGGGCGACGGCTGGCTGTCGCGCGCGTTCGCGCGCGCGCCGGTGCCGCCCGGTTTCGCGGCCGACGGCGTGGTGTTCGGCAGCGCCGAGATGGGGCCGCTCGCGAACGGCGCGCGCGCGATCGTGCTCGTCAATCCGGCGCAGTTCATCGGCGCGGCGAAGCTGGCGCATCCGGTGGCGCTGCGCGAGCAGAACCCGGCGCTTGCGCATCTGATCGACGTGGAGAACGACATCGTCAACGCGGCGGCGCGGCTGCGGCCGCGCGACGGCGCGTTCGCGTTCGCCACGGCGTTTCCGGGCGGCCCGTTCGGCACCTCGGTGAAGACGGCGATGCAGGTGCTGGCGGCGTCCGAATCGCCGCAGCGGCAGCCGCTGGCGGGGCAGGGCGTGGCCGTGCTGCGGCTCACGCTGAACGGTTTCGACACGCATCAGAACCAGGCCGGCCAGCAGGCGGCGCTGCTCAAGCAACTGTCGGAAGGGCTGGCGGCGATGCGCTCGGCGCTTGTCGAGCTGGGGCGCTGGGACGACACGCTCGTGATGACCTATGCGGAGTTCGGCCGGCGCGTGCGCGAGAACCAGAGCGGCGGCACCGATCACGGCACGTCGGCGCCGCACTTCGTGATGGGCGGGCGCGTGCGCGGCGGGCTGCATGGCGAGACGCCGGCGCTCGCGCGGCTCGACGGCAATGGCAACCTGCCGGTGGCCGTCGATTTCCGGCAACTGTATGCGACCGTGCTGGGGCCGTCGTGGTGGGGGATCGATGCGGCGGCGGCGGTGCTGCGCGGCAGGTTCGCGCCGCTGCCGCTGTTGCGCGCGTGAATGCGCGCGGGCGGCACGTTTAGCGCCGGCGCGCGGCGCGCCACGCCACCCACAGCTTGCGGATCGGCGTGAGCGCGATGCGCTGGTGCAGCACCTGATACTTTTCGCGATCGATTTCGTCGAGCGTGGCCAGCGCCAGCGCCCCAAGCGCGCGCAGCGTGCGCTGGGCGCGCCGCTCGGCGGCCGGAATCGCGTCGAGTGCTTCGTTCAGGGCCCGGCGCGCGCGCTCGGCCTGGAACCGCATCAGTTCGTCGAATGCGTCGCCGTAGCGCCGGTGCATGAGATCGGCGGCCGTCACTTCGTAGCGCTGCAACTCGTCGATCGGCAGATACACGCGGCCGTGGCGCGCGTCGTGCCCGACGTCCTCGACGATCTGCGCGAGCGCCAACGCGTTGCCGAGCGCGAACGCCCAATCGGGCGCGTTGCCGGCGCCGTCGCCCGCGCTGGCGCGCGCGACCAGCGCCGCGAAGCCGCCGCCCACACCGCCGATATAGCGGCGCAGGTTCGCGAAATCCAGATAGCGCGCCTGTTCGAGATCCATCGCGAAGCCGTTGGCGAGCGCCTGCCAGGCGGCCTCGTCGGGCGCGAGCGCCGGCGCGTGATGGGCGATGGCCTGCGTGACCGGATGCGAGGCGCGGCCCTGCGCGAGCGCGACGAGCTCGTTGCGCCACCAGGCGAGCTTGGTGTGGCCGATGGTCGGATCGCTGGTTTCGCGGGTGGTCTCGTCCAGTTCGCGGCGCAGCGCGAACAGCGCGGTCAGCGCGCCCTGGCTGGCGAACGGCGCCTGACGGAGCGCGTAATAGGCGCTGGAGCCGGCCGGAGCGGCCTTCTGCTGGCAGTAGTCGTCGAAATTCACGGGCGGGGCAACATGGACGTAAGCGGGCGGCCGGACGCGGGGCGGGGGGACAGCGCCGCCGGGCCGGGCCAATGCGCGGCGATTCTAGCACCGACGTGCCGGATCGCGGCATGGGCCGGGCGATGGGACGGAGGCGGAACGTCGGGGAATCGGCGGGGGAACAATAGGGGGGTGATGCGGGGTGGTGCGTGAGGCCGGACTCGAACCGGCACACCCTTGCGGGCGTCAGGACCTAAACCTGGTGCGTCTACCAATTTCGCCACTCACGCACATCGATGATCGGGAACGCCGCCGCGTAGCGGCCGGAGCGTTCCGCGAGCATGCCGCCGACGTGGAATCGGACGGCCGCCGGAAAGCGCGAGCGCGGATTCTAACCGATCTCCCCGCGCTTGTCTCTACTCGCCGCCGCGGCCGCCAGCAGGCCGCCTAGCGCTTGCGCGAGCTGGTCAGCACCGTCTGCACGATCACCGCGAGCAGCAGGAACACGCCGCTCGCGAGGTTCTGGTAATAGGGGCTGAGCGTGCCGACCTGATTGATCACGTTCTGGATCACGCCGAGCAGCAACACGCCGGCCAACGGCCCGGTCATGGTGCCGACCCCGCCCGTCAGCAGCACGCCGCCGATCACGGCCGCCGCGATCGATTGCAGCTCGTAGCCCGAGCCCGCGCCCGACAGGCCCGAATCGAGATGCGACGCCAGCAGCGCGCCCGCGAGGCCGGCCAGCGCACCGCTCAGGCCGTAGGTCAGGATCTTGATGCGCTCGACGCGCACGCCGAGCATCCGCGCCGCTTCCTCGTTGCCGCCGATCGCGAAGATCGCCGCGCCGTACGGCGTGGCGTTCAGCACCAGCGCGCCCGCCGCATAGGCGGCCACCAGCAGCCAGATCAGCGTGTTGACGCCGAGGATCGAGCCGTTGGCGATCTGCGTGAAGAAGCCCGGGTTCTCGATCAGCAGATCCTGGCTCGCCAGCACCAGCGCCAGCCCCTTGAGGCCGAGCAGCGCGGCCAGCGTGACGATGAACGGCGCCATCCGCGCCCGCGCGATCAGCACGCCGTTGACGAGGCCCACCAGCAGGCCCGTGACGACCGGCGCGAGCATCGCCGCGCCCCAGCCGTACGGCGCCGCATAGGCGGCCACCACGGTGCCGAGGCCCACCATCGAGCCGACCGACAGATCGAAGCCGCCCATGATGATCACGAGGCTCTGGCCGATCGCGATCAGGCCGAGGAAAGAACCTGCGGAGACGATGTCCGCCAGGTTGGCGGGACGCAGGAAATCGGGAAACACCGCGCCGGCCGCGGCGCATACCAGGATCAGGATGCCGATCGCGCCGCGCGACTGGATCAGCCCGACGAGCCGCGCGCGGCGCGCCTTGCGGGCGCGCTGCGGGGCGGCCGACGGCGCCGGGCGCAGGTTCGCGTCGGCGTCGAGCCGGCCGGAGCCGGAGTCGAGGTTCGGACGTGCGTTCATCTCAGCCTCCTTGCCGCTGCAGATACAGCGCGACGACGATGAACACGGCCTTCAGGATCTGCGCATACGTGAAGCTGACGTTGTTCATGATGAAGCTCGCATCGAGCACCTGCAGCAGCAGCACGCCGAACACCGTGCCGACGATCGAGATGCGCCCGCCCGACAGCGGCGTGCCGCCGATCACCGACGCGGCGATCGCGTCGAGCTCGAAATTGACGCCCACGTAGTTCGGATCCGACGCGCCGAGCCGCGCCGACGCGAACACACCGGCCAGGCCCGCCAGCGCGCCGCTCGCCGCGTAGACGAGGAACAGCGTGCGGCGCACCGGAATGCCGGCCAGGAACGCCGCGCCGCGGCTCGCGCCGATCAGGATCGTGTAGCGGCCGAAGGTGGTGCGGCGCACCAGCAGCATGACCAGCAGGCCGAGCGCCAGCGCGATCAGCATCACCACCGGCAGCGGGCCGATCGCGCCGGTGCCGAGCAGGTCGAACGCGTCGGCGGGCGGCAGGCTCACGCGCGAGCCGCCCACCAGCGCCTGCGCCAGGCCGCGCGCGGCGACCAGCAGCGCGAGCCCGGAGATCAGCGGATCGATGCGCACGATCGATACCAGCGCGCCGTTGAAGATGCCGACCACCAGCCCGGCCGCGATGCCGGCCGCAATCGCGGTGCCGGTGCCGAAATCGAGACAGACGGCGACCGTCGCGCTGGCCAGCGCCATCACCGAGCCGACCGACAGATCGATGCCGCGCGTGGCGATCGCGAGGTTCTGGCCGAGCGCGATCAGCACCACCGGCGCGGCCTCGAACAGCAGGCTGCGGGCGGCCAGCGGATTCGAGAAGCCGGGCGTGATCGCGAGATTGATCAGCACGAGGATCGCCAGCGCCACGTAGACGCTGTTCTCGCGTGCCCACGTCAGCGCGGCGTGGGCGGGCAGCGCGCGGGGCGGGCGCTGCGCGGAAGGGTTGGAAAGGCTCAAGCTGTCCTCGTCGGTTCGGTGGAGCGGCCGGGCGGGGCGCTGCGCGCGCCCGGCCCGGCGGTTGCGCTATCGGTTGGCCGGGGCCTGGGCGGCATGGGAGGCGGCGTCCGGCGCCGCGTCGCCGCCGGCGTCCTGGCCGCCCTGGGCGAGGATCGCCAGCACGTCGTCGGCGCTGGCGCCCTGCGTCGCGAGCGTGCCGGTGGTCACGCCCTCGTTGAGCACCACGAGGCGGTCGGTCAGTTCCAGCAGTTCCTCCATTTCGGACGAGGTGACGACCACCGCGAGCCCGTCATCGGCGAGCCCACGCACCACGCGGTGCACTTCCTCCTTCGCGCCGACGTCGATGCCGCGCGTCGGATCGTCGAGCAGCAGCACGGTGGGATGCGTCGACAGGCAGCGCGCGATCAGCACCTTCTGCTGGTTGCCGCCCGACAGCGTCGAGATCGGCGCGCCGGGGCCGGCGGTCTTGATGCCGAGCGCCTCGATGTAGCGCGCCACCAGTTCGTCCTGCTTGCGCGTGGAGATGAAGCCGAAGCGCGAAATGCGCGGCAGCACCGAGGCCACCAGGTTGTCGCGCACCGAGAGCCGCGGAAAGATGCCCTCCGAGCGGCGGTCTTCCGACAGAAAGGCCAGGCCGCGTTCGATCGAGCGCGCCGGCGCGGTGTTGCGAAATGCGCCGCCGTCGATCCGCACGTCGCCGCCTTCGGCCTTCTGCGCGCCGAACACGGCCTTGAAGGTTTCGGTGCGGCCCGAGCCGAGCAGGCCGGCCAGCCCGACGATCTCCTTCGGCGCGATCCGCATCGACACGTCGCGCACGCGGGTGCGCCAGCGCAGCCTGTCGACGGACAGCGCCGGTTCGGCCGCGGCGGCGCCGGCGGCCGCGGGCCGTTCGACGCGCCCGCCGTGGC
>NZ_JAAGPF010000146.1 GCF_017104645.1 Burkholderia sp. Ac-20379 | reverse complement strand
AACAACACGGTCTGAGGCGAGCCGAATGCGATTCGCGTGGGCGACCGCAGCTGCCGCAGGGAGGCCCGCGTCGCCGGTCGAGTTATCGGCGATGATCCGGGCGAGCTGGGTATTGGAGTCGTAGCCGTACTTCGCGAACACGTCGGTCTGGTAGACGGTGTTCTGCACGTTGCCGAGCTGACCGCCCTGATCGTTCTGGATGTCGACGTTGACCTGCATCGACAGGCCGATGCGCAGCGGATGCTGCTCGAGCTCCTTCGGATCGAGCGCGATACGCACCGGCAGGCGCTGCACGACCTTGATCCAGTTGCCGGTGGCGTTCTGCGCGGGCAGCAGCGAGAACGCCGAGCCGGTGCCGGCCGAGAAGCCGACCACCTTGCCGTGGTACTTGACCGACGAGCCGTAGATGTCGGCGCTCAGTTCGACCGGCTGGCCGATCCGCATGTGCGTGAGCTGGACTTCCTTGAAGTTGGCGTCCACCCACACCGCGTTGAGCGGCACCACCGACATCAGCGGCGAGCCCGGCGCGACGCGCTGGCCGACCTGCACCGAACGCTTCGCGACGTAGCCGGTGACGGGCGCCGGCAACGTGTTGCGCGCGTTGGCGAGATAGGCGTCGCGCACCTTCGAGGCGGCGGCGAGCACGTTCGGATGATCGGCGATCGTGGTGTTCGCGGTCAGCGCGCGGTTCGAGGCGAGCTGCTGCTGGGCGGCGTCGACCGACGCCTGCGCCGCCTTGACCGCATCGCGCGCGTGCGAGATTTCCTCTTGCGACACGGCGCCGGTTTGCGCGACGGCGAGCCGACGGCGCAGATCGTCCTGTGCCTTCGACAGGTCGGCCTGACGCAGCGTGACCTGCGCGCGGTATTGGTCGTCGTTGACGAACAGGCCGCGCACCTGGCGCACCGTCTGCGCGAGATTGGCCTCGGCCTGTTGCAGCGCGACCTGCGCGTCGGCCGGATCGAGCTTGACGAGCGGCGAGCCGGCCGTCACGGTTTGCGTGTCGTCGGCATTGACCGCGATCACGGTGCCGGTGACCTGCGGCGTGATCTGCACGACGTTGCCGTTCACGTAGGCGTCGTCGGTTTCCTCGTGGAAGCGCGCGACGAGGAAGTAGTAGAACCCGTAGGCGACTGCGGCGATCACGATGATGACGGCAAGCAGCAGCATCATGCGCTTGCGCTTCGTGTTGTTCGGCTTGGCTGCGCCGGCTGCGTTCTGTTGAGGGTCGCTCATGGCGATGTTCTCCGTCGATTCTTGTCGGTGTGCGAGGGGTGGCGGGCGAGGGCGGCGGGCCTCAGTTCGATGCCTGCTGGCTGGCCGTGGCGCTGGCGGCGTCCGCCGGCGCCGCGGCGGGCTGCGCGGCGAGCGGCGTCTGCGCGGCGTCGAAGCCGCCGCCGAGCGCCTTGATCAGGCCGATCTGCATATCGCGGCGGCGCATCACGAGATTCGTGACGGATTGCTCGGCCGACAGCCGGTTGATGTCTGCGCTCAGCACCTGGAGCTGCGGCGACAACCCGGCCTTGTAGCGGATCACGGCCAGATCGTAGGCATGCGTCGAGGCGTCGAGCGCGCGGCGGGCGTCGCCCATCTGCCGATCGAGCGAGCGGATCGACGCCACCTGCGTGGCCACGTCGTTGAGCGCGCCGATCAGCGTCTGGTTGTAATCGGCCACGCTGAGGTCGTAGTCCGCGTACTTGCCCTTGAGCTGGGCGCGCAGGGCGCCGCCGTAGAAGATCGGGATGTGCACGGCCGGGCCGAACTGCGCCTGGCGGCTCGCGAACTTCAGAAACTGGCCCCAGCCGAACGCATCGAAGCCGAAGCCGGCCGCGAGGTTCACGTCGGGGAAGAACTCGGCCTTGGTTTCCTTGACGTCGGCGAGCCGCGCTTCGACCTGCCAGCGCGCCGCGACGATGTCGGGCCGGCGCGACACGAGATCGGCGGGGATGTTGTCGGGCAGCGTGACGGCGCCGGCCGGTTGCAGCACCGGCACGGCGATCGCGAGGCCGCGGTCCGGGCCCTTGCCGAGCAGCGCCGCCAATTGATAGCGCACCGTGGCGATCTGGCCGTCGAGCTCGGACAGCGTCGACTGGCTGGTCGCCACGTTGCCGCGCGCCGTCTGGCGTTCGACGTTGGTGTCGAGCCCGGCGCCCACGCGCCCCTCGGTGATCCTGCCGACCGTCTCGCGGTTGCCGATCTCGCGCTGAGCGATGTCGCGCAGCGCATAGAGCTGCGCGAGCTGGTTGTAGGTGCGTGCGATCGAGGTCGCGAGCGTGACGCGCGCCTGCTGGAATTCGGCCTGCGCCGCTTTTTGCTGCGACACGGCCGACTTCAGGCGCGCCTGGTTCTTGCCCCAGAGGTCCAGCTCCCACGACGCGCTGACCAGCGCGTTGTTCTCGCTGAACCAGCTGCCGCCGTAGGGCGGCGGGAACAGGCCGTTGCCCGAGTAAAGCTCGCGCGTCCACGAATACTTGCCGTCGATCTTCGGGAACAGCGTGGCGCGCGACGACTGGATATAGGCCGAGGCCTTGGCGATGCGCGCCTGCGCCTGGGCGATCGTCGGGTTGTCCGCCAGCGCTTCATCGATCAGCTTCGGCAACTGCGCGTCGCCGAACTGGCTGGCCCAGTCCAGGCTCGGCCACTGGCCGCCCTGGGCGGGCAGGCTCTGTGCACTGTCGAACTGCGTGGCGGGCGCGATCCGCTTGTCGCTGTGGATGCCCATGTAGTTGGCGCAACCGGCCAGCGCGAACGCGGCGAGCGCCGCCGCGATCGTGCCGCGCACCGGATGCGCGGCAGCCCTCGGCCCTCGATGGATAGTGGACATTGCAAGGATTTCCTTATGTCGATCCGTCTGGAATTGTTGTTGTGGCACGTTTTATTGCGCCGGATTGCCCGTGCCGCCGGCGCCGCCCACCGCGCTCTCGCCGCAGTAGTTGCTGAGGATCCGGCGCAACATGCTTTTCAGGAATCCGACTTCCTCGGGCGTGAAACCGGCCAGCAAAGTATCGAGCACGCTGATGAAGATTTCGGGCATGCGCTCGGCCAGCTCGCGCCCCTCGTCGGTCAATTCGAGCCGGACCACGCGGCGATCCTCGTGGCTGCGGACCCGCGACAGCAGGCCGCGTTTTTCGACGCGATCGAGCAGCCGCGTCACGGCGCTCGCGTCGATCGCGTATTCGCGCGCCAGTTCGGCGGCGGTCGAACATTTGCCGACCGCGAGCATGAACAGCATGCTTGCCTGCGTGCCGGTGATGCCGAGCTCGGTCTGGGTGCGCTGCGTGACGAGATTGGTCATCAGCGAGCGCACGCGCGACAGCAGATAGCCGACGCTGTCGTTGATGGGATAGGCTGCCAGCGACAGGCCCGGGGGAAGGCGCGAAGGGGAATCGGAGTCCGACATGGTCGCTGATTCTGCAATAGTTGACTAGGCAGCAGTATAGGGGCGAATGTTTGCCGCGGCAAATAATGCATTCAGGCTGTACGGCCGGCAATCGGGACGGATACGGAGGGGCGGCGGCGGGCGGGGCGCGATGGCGTTTGCGCGACAGTCGGTGTGCGGTGCAGCGAAGCGGGCAGCTTGCGACATGTTGGCATGCTATAATCCTTGGCTTTCCAGGATGCAATTTGCAGCTGCGCGCGTGAGGCTTGATCCAGCACGCGCCTTTTTGCGTGTCCGATCATCAGGTTTCGAAATCAGGTTTCTATGACCCGCGCCCTTCGCAATATCGCCATCATCGCCCACGTCGACCACGGCAAGACCACGCTCGTCGACCAACTGCTGCGCCAGTCCGGCACCTTCCGCGAGAACCAGCAGATGGTCGAGCGCGTGATGGACTCGAACGACATCGAAAAGGAACGCGGGATCACGATTCTCGCGAAGAACTGCGCGGTCGAGTACGAAGGCACGCACATCAACATCGTCGACACCCCGGGCCACGCCGACTTCGGCGGCGAGGTCGAGCGCGTGCTGTCGATGGTCGACTCGGTGCTGCTGCTGGTCGACGCCGTCGAAGGCCCGATGCCGCAAACCCGCTTCGTCACGAAGAAGGCGCTCGCGCTCGGCCTGAAGCCGATCGTCGTGGTCAACAAGATCGACCGTCCGGGCGCGCGTATCGACTGGGTCATCAACCAGACGTTCGACCTGTTCGACAAGCTGGGCGCCACCGACGAGCAGCTCGACTTCCCGATCGTCTACGCATCGGGCCTGAACGGCTATGCTTCGCTGACCCCGGACGCGCGCGACGGCGACATGCGCCCGCTGTTCGAAGCGATCCTGAAGCACGTGCCGGTCCGCCCGGCCGATCCGGATGCGCCGCTGCAGCTCCAGATCACCTCGCTCGACTTCTCGACCTACGTCGGCCGTATCGGCGTCGGCCGCATCACGCGTGGCCGCATCAAGCCGGGTCAGCCCGTGGTGATGCGCTTCGGCCCGGAAGGCGAAGTGCTGAGCCGCAAGATCAATCAGGTGCTGTCGTTCACGGGCCTGGAGCGCGTGCAGGTGGAATCGGCCGAAGCCGGCGACATCGTGCTGATCAACGGTATCGAAGATGTCGGTATCGGTGCGACGATCTGCGCCGTCGACACGCCGGAAGCGCTGCCGATGATCACCGTCGACGAACCCACGCTGACGATGAACTTCCTCGTGAACTCGTCGCCGCTGGCTGGCCGCGAAGGCAAGTTCGTGACGAGCCGCCAGATCCGCGACCGTCTGATGAAGGAACTGAATCACAACGTGGCGCTGCGTGTGCGCGACACGGGCGACGAAACCGTGTTCGAAGTGTCGGGCCGCGGCGAACTGCACCTGACGATTCTGGTCGAGAACATGCGTCGCGAAGGCTACGAGCTGGCCGTGTCGCGTCCGCGCGTGGTGATCCAGGAAATCGACGGCGTGAAGCACGAGCCGTTCGAGCTGCTGACGGTGGACGTCGAAGACGAACACCAGGGCGGCGTGATGGAAGAACTGGGCCGCCGCAAGGGCGAAATGCTCGACATGGCGTCGGACGGCCGTGGTCGTACGCGTCTCGAGTACAAGATCTCGGCACGCGGCCTGATCGGCTTCCAGAGCGAGTTCCTGACGCTGACGCGCGGCACGGGCCTGATGAGCCACATTTTCGACTCGTACGCACCGGTCAAGGACGGCTCGGTGTTCGAGCGTCGCAACGGCGTGCTGATCTCGCAGGACGACGGCGCAGCCGTGGCCTACGCACTCTGGAAGCTGCAGGATCGCGGCCGCATGTTCGTGAAGCCGGGCGATGCGCTGTATGAAGGCATGATCATCGGCATCCACAGCCGCGACAACGACCTCGTCGTGAACCCGATCAAGGGCAAGCAGCTGACCAACGTGCGCGCCTCGGGCACCGACGAAGCCGTGCGCCTCGTGCCGCCGATCCAGATGTCGCTGGAATACGCGGTCGAGTTCATCGACGACGACGAACTCGTGGAAGTCACGCCGCAATCGATCCGCCTGCGCAAGCGCTTCCTGAAGGAACACGAGCGCCGCCGCGCCAGCCGCGAAACCGAGTGATCGAACCCTCGCGAAGCTGCAGCCGCGATGACGATCAGGAAAAAGCCGCCTTCGGGCGGCTTTTTTCGTTTCCGGCCTCGCGATGCGTAAAACACTATTGCGAGACTTATTGAAAATCGTGGCTTTCGCCCCGAAAGTCCGTGGGGCCGGGCTTTCACGGGTGCGACATTCTGCCCTTCGCTGTTGCGTAGTGTGCTATGCTGCGCGCACAAAGTTTTCGGTCCTTCCAAGCAAGACTTGATTCGCAATCCGCTAAACGGTCAGGCCGTGTCGCGGAAGGTTGAGCAACCCGCTATTCCTCGAGAAGCTCGAAGAAAGGTGAGCGTAAAATGTCAGATGTAATGAAGCAGTTCCAGCTGAACTCCTATCTGTTCGGCGGCAATGCTTCGTATGTAGAAGAACAGTACGAAGCCTATTTGGACAACCCGGCATCGGTTCCGGACAACTGGCGCGAGTATTTCGACGCGTTGCAGAATGTCCCGGCCACGGACGGGTCCAATGCCAACGACGTCGCGCATTTCCCGATCGTCGAATCGTTCGCCCAACGCGCGAAGGCCAACGCCTTCATTCCGCGCGACAGCGGCAACGGTGCCAATCTGGCCACGGCCCGCAAGCAGGTTCACGTCCAGACCCTGATCAGCGCGTACCGCTTCCTCGGCTCGCAATGGGCGAATCTCGACCCCCTCAAGCGTCGCGAGCGTCCCGCCATTCCGGAACTGGAGCCGTCGTTCTACGACTTCTCCGAAGCCGACCTCGACCAGACCTTCAGCGCCAGCAACCTGTACTTCGGTTTCGAACAGGCTTCGCTGCGCGACATCGTCAAGTCGCTGCGCGATACGTATTGCGGCACGATCGGCGCCGAGTACATGTACATCGGCGATCCGGAGCAGAAGCGCTGGTGGCAGGAGCGTCTTGAATCGACGCGCGCCACGCCGAACTTCACGGCCGAGAAGAAGAAGCACGTGCTGAACCGCCTGACGGCCGCCGAAGGCCTCGAGCGTTACCTGCACACCAAGTTCGTCGGCCAGAAGCGCTTCTCGCTCGAAGGCGGCGAAAGCTTCATCGCGGCGATGGACGAAGTGGTCCAGCACTCGGGCTCGAAGGGCGTTCAGGAAATCGTGATCGGCATGGCCCACCGCGGCCGCCTGAACGTGCTCGTGAACACGCTCGGCAAGATGCCGTCCGACCTGTTCGCCGAATTCGAAGGCAAGCACGTCGACGATCTGCCGGCTGGCGACGTCAAATACCACAAGGGCTTCTCGTCGGACGTCGCAACCGAAGGCGGCCCGGTTCACCTGTCGCTCGCGTTCAACCCGTCGCACCTTGAAATCGTCAACCCGGTGGTCGAGGGTTCGGCGAAGGCACGGATGGACCGTCGCGGCGACGCCGACGGCCTGCAAGTGCTGCCGGTGCAGATCCACGGCGATGCGGCCTTCGCGGGCCAGGGCGTCGTGATGGAAACGCTGAACCTCGCGCAAACGCGCGGTTACGGCACGCACGGCACGCTGCACATCGTCATCAACAACCAGATCGGCTTCACGACGTCGGATCCGCGCGATGCGCGCTCGACGCTGTACTGTACCGACGTGGTCAAGATGATCGAAGCGCCGGTGCTGCACGTGAACGGCGACGATCCGGAAGCGGTCGTGCTCGCGGTGCAGATCGCGATCGACTACCGCATGCAGTTCCACAAGGATGTCGTGATCGACATCGTGTGCTTCCGCAAGCTGGGTCACAACGAGCAGGACACGCCGGCGGTCACGCAGCCGCTGATGTACAAGAAGATCGCACAGCACCCGGGCACCCGCGCGCTGTATGCCGAGAAGCTCGTGCAGCAAGGCGTGATCGGTGCGGATGAAGGCGACGAATACGTCAAGGCCTTCCGCACGGCGATGGATGAAGGCCATCACACGATCGATCCGGTGCTCTCGAACTACAAGAGCAAGTACTCGGTCGACTGGGTTCCGTTCCTGAACCGCAAGTGGACGGATGCCGCCGACACCGCAGTGCCGCTGGCCGAACTGAAGCGCCTCGGCGAACGCATCACCACGGTACCGGAAAACTTCAAGGTGCACCCGCTGGTCGAGCGCGTCATCAACGACCGTCGCAAGATGGCATCGGGCGAGCAGGCGCTGGACTGGGGCATGGGTGAGCACCTCGCCTACGCGTCGCTGGTTTCCTCGGGTTATGCCGTGCGTCTGACGGGCCAGGATTCGGGCCGCGGCACGTTCACGCACCGTCACGCGGTGCTGCACGACCAGAACCGCGAGCGCTGGAACGATGGCACGTACGTGCCGCTGCAGAACATCTCGGAAGGCCAGGCGACCTTCAATGTGATCGACTCGGTGCTGTCCGAGGAAGCGGTGCTCGGTTTCGAGTACGGCTACTCGACTGCCGAGCCGAACACGCTGGTGGCATGGGAAGCGCAGTTCGGCGACTTCGTGAACGGCGCACAGGTCGTGATCGACCAGTTCATCTCGTCGGGCGAAGTGAAGTGGGGCCGCGTGTCGGGCCTGACGATGCTGCTGCCGCACGGCTACGAAGGACAAGGTCCGGAGCACTCGTCCACGCGTATCGAGCGTTTCCTGCAACTGTGCGCGGATCACAACATGCAGGTGGTGCAGCCGACCACGCCGGCGCAGATCTTCCACGTGCTGCGTCGCCAGATGATCCGCCTGTTCCGCAAGCCGCTGATCGTGGCCACGCCGAAGTCGCTGCTGCGTCACAAGGAAGCCGTTTCGGATCTGTCGGAACTGGCCAAGGGCTCGTTCCAGCCGGTGCTCGGCGAAACCGACGATTCGATCGACGCGAAGAAGGTCAAGCGCGTGATCGCCTGCTCGGGCCGCGTGTATTACGACCTCGTCGCGCATCGCCGCGAAGCGAAGGCAAACGACGTCGCGATCATCCGTATCGAACAGCTGTACCCGTTCGCGCACAAGCAGTTCGAAGCGGAAATGAAGAAGTACGACAACGCGACCGAAGTGGTCTGGGTGCAGGACGAGCCGCAGAATCAAGGCCCGTGGTTCTACATCGAACACCACCTGAAGGAAGGCATGAAGGACGGTCAGAAGCTGGCATACAGCGGCCGTCCGGCTTCGGCCTCGCCGGCGGTCGGTTACTACGCGAAGCACTACGAGCAGCAGAAGGCCCTGATCGAAGGGGCATTCGGCCGCCTGAAGAGCGCGTCGATCGCAAAATAAGCGGACATCACGAACCGGGAGCGCGCCTAGCGCGTTCCCGGTTTGTTTCGTCGCGCGCGCAGCGAATCTGACGCGAGCACGAACTGTCCTCGGCATCCCGACATTACCCAGATCAAGCATCCAGGAAACAAGTCATGGCTATCGTAGAAGTCAAAGTCCCCCAGCTTTCCGAATCGGTTTCGGAAGCCACCATGCTGCAATGGAAGAAGAAGCCCGGTGAAGCCGTCGCTCAGGACGAAATCCTGATCGAACTCGAGACCGACAAGGTCGTGCTCGAAGTACCGGCACCGGCAGCCGGCGTGCTGTCGCAAGTGCTGCAGAACGACGGCGATACGGTTGTCGCCGATCAACTGATCGCGACGATCGACACCGAAGCCAAGGCTGGCGCCGTGGCTGCGGCAGCCGGTGAAGCGGAAGTGCGTCCGGCTCCGGCGCCCGTCGCCGTGGAAGCCGCGCCGGCCGCTGCTGCTGCCGCTTCGGGTTCGAGCAACACGTCGGCCTCGCCGGCTGCCGCGAAGCTGCTGGCCGAGAAGGGCGTCGATCCGAGCCAGGTGTCGGGCACGGGCCGCGACGGTCGCATCACGAAGGGCGACGCGCTGGGCGCGAACGCCGCACCGGTGAAGGCTGCCGCCGCTCCGGCCGCCGCCGCGCCGAAGAAGGCCGCCGCGCTGCCGGACGTCAAGGTTCCGGCGTCGGCCACGACCTGGCTGAACGACCGCCCGGAACAACGCGTGCCGATGTCGCGCCTGCGTGCGCGTATCGCCGAACGCCTGCTCGAATCGCAGCAGACCAACGCGATCCTGACGACGTTCAACGAAGTCAACATGCAGCCGGTCATGGATCTGCGTGGCAAGTACAAGGACAAGTTCGAGAAGGAACACGGCGTGAAGCTGGGCTTCATGTCGTTCTTCGTCAAGGCGGCTGTCCACGCGCTGAAGAAGTTCCCGCTCGTGAACGCGTCGATCGACGGTAACGATATCGTCTACCACGGCTACTTCGACATCGGTATCGCGGTCGGTTCGCCGCGTGGCCTGGTGGTGCCGATTCTGCGCAACGCCGACCAGCTGAGCCTGGCCGACATCGAGAAGAAGATCGCCGAATTCGGCCAGAAGGCCAAGGACGGCAAGCTGTCGATCGAGGAAATGACGGGCGGTACGTTCTCGATCTCGAACGGCGGCGTGTTCGGCTCGATGCTGTCGACCCCGATCATCAACCCGCCGCAGTCGGCCATCCTCGGCGTGCACGCGACGAAGGAACGCCCGGTGGTCGAAAACGGCCAGATCGTGATCCGTCCGATCAACTACCTGGCGCTGTCGTACGACCACCGCATCATCGACGGCCGCGAAGCCGTGCTGTCGCTGGTCGCGATGAAGGACGCGCTGGAAGATCCGGCCCGCCTGCTGCTGGATCTGTAAGCCTCGCTTTTCCGTATTGAATCGCTCCGTTCGCGCGGCGCACGCATCGCGTGCTGCCGCGCGCCGGGCAACAGAGAAGGATAGTCATGTCCAAGGAATTTGACGTCGTCGTGATTGGCGCCGGCCCCGGCGGTTACATCGCAGCGGTGCGTGCAGCTCAGCTCGGCAAGACGGTTGCCTGTATCGAGAAGTGGAAGAACCCGGCCGGCACGCTGAAGCTCGGCGGCACCTGCCTGAACGTCGGCTGCATCCCGTCGAAGGCGCTGCTGGCTTCGTCGGAAGAATTCGAAAACACCTCGCACCACCTGGCCGATCACGGCATCACGGTTGGCGAAGTGAAGATGGACACCGCCAAGATGCTGGCCCGCAAGGACGCCATCGTCGAAAAGATGACGGGCGGTATCGAGTTCCTGTTCAAGAAGAACAAGATCACCTGGCTGAAGGGCCATGGCAAGTTCGCGGGCAAGACCGACGCGGGCGTGCAGATCGAAGTCAGCGGCGAAGGCGAGACCGAAGTCGTGACGGCGAAGAACGTCATCATCGCAACGGGCTCGAAGGCGCGTCACCTGCCGAACGTGCCGGTCGACAACAAGATCGTCGCCGACAACGAAGGCGCGCTGACGTTCGATTCCGTGCCGAAGAAGCTGGCCGTGATCGGCGCCGGCGTGATCGGCCTCGAACTCGGTTCGGTCTGGCGCCGTCTGGGCGCCGAAGTGACCGTGCTCGAAGCGCTGCCGGCATTCCTCGGCGCGGCTGACGAAGCCGTCGGCAAGGAAGCGGCGAAGCTGTTCAAGAAGCAGGGCCTGGACATCAACCTCGGCGTGAAGATCGGCGACGTGAAGGCCTCCGACGCCGGCGTGTCGATTGCCTACACCGACAAGGACGGCAACGCCAAGACGCTCGACGCCGACCGCCTGATCGTGTCGGTCGGCCGCGTGCCGAACACCGACAACCTCGGCCTCGAAGCGATCGGCCTGAAGGCCAACGAGCGCGGCTTCATCGACGTGGACGACCACTGCCGCACGGCCGTGCCGAACGTGTTCGCGATCGGCGACGTGGTGCGTGGCCCGATGCTCGCGCACAAGGCCGAAGACGAAGGCGTGCTGGTGGCCGAAGTGATCGACGGCCAGAAGCCGCACATCGATTACAACTGCATTCCGTGGGTGATCTACACCTCGCCGGAAATCGCCTGGGTCGGCAAGACCGAGCAGCAGCTGAAGTCGGAAGGCCGCGAGATCAAGGCGGGCAAGTTCCCGTTCTCGATCAATGGCCGCGCGCTCGGCATGAACGCACCGGAAGGCTTCGTGAAGATCATCGCCGATGCGAAGACCGACGAAGTGCTCGGCGTGCACATCATCTCGGCCAATGCGTCGGACCTGATCGCGGAAGCCGTGGTGGCCATGGAATTCAAGGCGGCGTCGGAAGACATCGCCCGGATCTGCCATCCGCACCCGTCGCTGTCGGAAGTCGTGCGTGAAGCGGCACTCGCCGCGGACAAGCGTTCGCTGAACAGCTGATCGACGCGGCCGTCAGGCCGCGCCACGGCGCCGCATCGGCATGTCGCCGGGCGGCGCCGCCGTTTGATGCCGAAGGCGGGCGGGAGTTTTCCGCTCGCCTTCGGCTTTTCTGGCTTGCATGATGAACGTCACCGAATACTACGAGCGCGAACTGGGTACGCGCGGCTATCAGGCCGACACCGCCCAGCGCACTGCGATCACGCGACTGCAGCACTGTTTCGACGAATGGGTCGCCTACAAGGCGCGGCGCTCGAACGCGTTCAAGAAACTCGTCATCCGGCCGGAATTGCCGAAGGGCGTGTATATGTGGGGCGGCGTCGGCCGTGGCAAGAGCTTCCTGATGGACAGCTTTTTCGCGGTGGTGCCGGTGCAGCGCAAGACGCGCCTGCACTTTCACGAATTCATGCGCGAGGTACACCGCGAACTCGAGGAACTGAAGGGGCAGGCCGATCCGCTCGACGAACTGGCGCGCCGTATCGCGAAGCGCTATCGCCTGATCTGCTTCGACGAATTCCATGTGTCCGACATCGCCGACGCGATGATCCTGTACCGCTTGCTGGACCGGCTGTTCAGCAACGGCGTGCAGTTCGTGATGACCTCGAACTACGATCCGGATCTGCTGTATCCGGACGGCCTGCATCGCGACCGCATGCTGCCGGCCATCGCGCTGATCAAGCAGAAGCTCGACGTGCTGAACGTCGACGCCGGCGTCGATTACCGCCAGCGCACGCTGACGCAGGTGAAGATGTACCACTCGCCGCTTGGCGCCGAGGCCGACCGCGAACTGCGCGATGCATTCGCGCGGCTGGCCGCGGTGCCCGACGAGAGCCCGATCCTGCATATCGAGAAGCGCGAACTGAAGGCGCTGCGCAAGGCCGATGGCGTGGTCTGGTTCGACTTCGCGACGCTGTGCGGCGGCCCGCGCTCGCAGAATGACTATCTGGAGCTGGCGTCGCGTTTTCACGCCATCGTGTTGTCCGATGTGCCGCAGATGTCGCCGCGGATGGCATCCGAGGCGCGCCGCTTCACCTGGCTCATCGACGTGCTGTACGACCACAAGGTCAAGCTGCTGATGTCGGCCGAGGTGCCGGCGGAAGATCTGTACGTTGAAGGGCCGATGGCGAACGAGTTCAGCCGGACCGTGTCGCGCATCGTGGAGATGCAGTCGCAGGAGTACATCGAAACCCCGCGCCGCGTGGTGGATACTTCGCTGACCTGATCGAAGCGGGCCAGGGGGCTCTCGCGTGTTTCGAATGACCGAGCCGATTCACCCGGTCATTTTCAGAATCATCCAATATCCAGCGCGAGAGCGTCTCGTTATCGTACGTCATGTTCCAGTAATCGGAGTGGTGACATGACGCCTTACCGAGACATAACCGATATCGAATGGCAGCGCGTTGCCGTGCTGCTGCCCGAATTGCGCCCTCGCAAGGAGTTGCGGGGGCGTCCGCTTGCCGATGCACGCAATGTGCTGAATGGCGTGTTGTGGGTGATCTTCAGCGGTGCGTCGTGGTCTGCGATTCCGCGCCGTTATCCAGCGTATCAAACGTGCCATCGCCGCTTCATGCTGTGGTACGAGTCGGGCACCTTGCGTGCCGTGTTGAACGAATTGTTCGGTT
The DNA here is from genome assembly GCF_017104645.1 of Burkholderia sp. Ac-20379. GTDB lineage: Bacteria > Pseudomonadota > Gammaproteobacteria > Burkholderiales > Burkholderiaceae > Burkholderia. The sequence continues at coordinate 4,553 of NZ_JAAGPF010000146.1, read as the reverse complement.
CCGCCAGTGACGATCTCTACGACACCGTCACCATCCGCATGCGCAAGCACACGCATTCGCGAGCGGCGGAGTTGCGGCACGCGATTTTGCCGAACCGGCTTCGCGTGCCGCGTATCGATCAGCCGTTTTTGTCGGAGCCGCACGCACTCGCGCCGTCTCCGTTGCTGCCGCCGCATTCCTTGGCGGCCTGATCCAGTCGGCTGCAGCCGGAAACAAAAGCGGCGCATCGTGTTTGACGATGCGCCGCTTTCTGCTTGGGCTCTCGCTTAGGGTTGGCGAACCCAGGTCTGCGAACGGCCGAGCAGCGATACGCCGATATATCCGCGCACGACCAGCTTCTGGCCGCCATCCTCAAGCGTCATCTTGCACTTGTAGACCTTGCCGTTTTCGGGGTCGAGGATGTTGCCGTCATCCCAATGGTCGCCTTCCTTCTTCATCGCCTTGATGATCGTCATGCCCTTGATCAGCTGATCCTTGCGCTCGTCGGTACAGGCCGTGCAGCGGCGATCGGGCGTGTCGTTCTCGCCGAGGCCCTTCATCACGGTGCCGGTCAGATCGCCGTTCGAATCCTGCGAAATCTGAACCAGGGCTTTCGGCTTGCCGGTGTGATCGTCGATCGTTTGCCAGGTGCCGATCGGGCTGTCCGCCTGAGCGAATGCGCTCACGGCGGACATCAGCAGGGCGCCGCCAACGGCGAGCTTGCGCAGCGAGAGATTGAAGCGGGTCATTGTCTTCCTCCTTGAGTGCATTGTCTTTTTCTGTCGAGCTCTGCGTCGCCTGCGATGGGCGCATGCAAAACATGCTTCGCACGATCGTTCGAGAACCTCTGCGCAGAATACGTGAAAGCCGTCGCCGCGTTTGATAGAGGTGCCTCTAATCGAGCCGGCTCGCGGCAGGCTGGCGAGCCGGTGGAACAGGGTCATTGCAGTTGATAGGAGAACGACGCATTGATGCGAGGGCTGCGCGATGCGCTTTCGATCGGTGCGTCGCCCACGGCCTTCGCCACGTTGAGATCGAGGTTGTAGTGCTGGCCGTCCGAAACGCGCACGCCGATGCCGACCGACGACAGCCGGTTCGGCTGCGGCGTGCCCGCGTGCAGATAGACGCGCGCCATGTCGTACGCAATGTATGGCGTGATCGACTTCAGATAGGCGTAGCCGACCGTGAACTGGCGGTTGATTTCCGCGGACATGCCCCAGCCCGAATCGCCCGATGCTTCGCCCGGCTCGTAGCCGAGCGCGAAGCGCTGCGCGCCGAACGCGATCTGCTCGGTGGTCGGCAGCGATACCGCGCTGTACTGGCCCGTCAACTGCACGGTGGTGCCGATCTTGTACGGCCACTGGTTGGTCTGCACCAGCGTGCCGCCCGTGCGCACGAACGTGATCGAGGCCGGGTTGGTCTGCGTCGAGCCGGCGATGTTGGTTTCGGCCGATTTGGACGCGCCGAGGATGTCGAAGGCCTTCGCCACGTTCAGGCTGAGCTTGGTGACCGAGCTCGGCCGGATCGTGGTGTAGTCCATCTGCGCCTGCAGCACGCGCACCTGGGAGCGCAGGCCGATGTACTGGCCGCCGATCTGGTTCTGATAGTTGTCCTCGCTATGCGACGCGTAGCCCGACACGGTGGCGAGCAGGCTGCGCTGATTGCTGAGCAGGATCGGATACGACGTCGACAGGCCGATCTTGTCGTTGATCACCGTGCGCTTCACGTACGAGGGCAGGCCGGGGTTGTCGGTCGGGTTGCCGCGGTAATGGCTCGCATCGACTCGCGCGATCAAGCCGTTGCTGCCGATCGGCACGGAGCCGCTGGCGGCGACATAGGTGACGTTGTTCGGCCCCTTCGGGGCGAGCGCCGAGATGCTCAATTGCTCGCCGAGCGAGGTTAGGCCGCTCTCGGTGACGGTGAACACGCCTTGCACGCCGGGCGTGGTGGTGGCGATGCCGGTGCTCACGTTGATCGGCTTGCGCGAGACGTCGAGCGTCATGGTGGTCGCGCCATCGGTGTTCTGCGGCGGCGGCACGTTGGCCTTGACGGTGATGCCGGGCAGCAGGCCGAACGTGTTCACATAGCGCTCGAACGTATCCTTGCGCAGCGGCCGGTCGGCCGTGATGTGGGCGGCCACCGCGCGCAGCTTCGATTCCATCGGGCCGGGCTTGCCGGTGATCTTCACGTCCGACACGAAACCCTCGACGATCGTCACGCGCACCACGCCGTCGGCGAAATCCTGCGCCGGCACGAACGCGAACGACAGCGCGAAGCCGCGCTCCTGATAGAGCTTGGTCACGCCGTTCGCGGTTTCGATCAGTTGTCCTATCGTGATGTCCTTGCCGACGAGCGGCGTGAAGCGCGAGGACACCATATCGAACGGCACCGACTTGACGCCTTCGACGCGAACCGTCGACGGCGTGATATGACGGGCCAGCAGCTCCTGCACCTGTTGCGCCTGCGGCTCGACCTGCACGGTGACGGTGGAGCGCTGCGGCGCGTTGATCTGCGGCAGCGATTCGAGCGGGTTGCCGGCGGGGCGGGTCTGCGCCTGCACGGAGCCGGCGGCCGTCGCGGCAAGCGCAAGCAGCATCGTCCAAACCTGATGGGTGGATCGCATGTTGGGTGATTCCTCGTAGGCCAGCTTTTAGTTTTGTACTGCGAACGGGCGGCCTCGATGTGCCGCCCGCTCCTTGCAACCTGTGAAGACCGTCCGCGCTTCCCGCCGGCGCGGACGGATACCGCCTGAACGCTTACTTGCCAACGTTGCCCAGCGTGCCCAGCAGCCCCGTGACCGGTGCCAGCAGACCCGTCGAGCCGCTGCCGGTCGCGCCGGCCGCGCCCACCGTCGAGGTCAGCGAACCGACCAGCGAGGTGACCGGCGACAGCAGCGAACCGGCTCCCGATGCGGCCGTGCCGCCCGTCGCGCTGCCGAGCGACCCGGTTGCAGTATTCAACAAACCGGTAACCGGCGCGAGGGGATTTGTACTACCTGTGCCGCCCGCGCCACTGGTGACCGAACCGAGTGCGCCGGTGACCGTCGACACCAGGCCCGTGACCGGGGCGAGCGGGCCGCTGGCGCTGCCGCCGGTGGCGCCGCCGAGCGAGCCGAGCAGGCCCGTCAGCGGGTTGCTCGCCGTGCTGCCCGACGCCGAGCCGTTGGCGACGCTGACGCTCGAGCCGCCCACCAGGCTCGTGATCAGGCCGGCCACCGGGTTCGCGCCGTTGGCGCCGGATGCGTTGACGAGGCCGCCCGCGTTGGTGACCGTGTTGCCGAGCGATTGCACCAGCGTGCCGACGTCGCCGACCAGCGGTTGCGACGATGCGCCCTTGACCTGCGTGCCGGCCGAGCTGACCGCGCTGCCGATTTGGCCGAGCAGGCCCGAGACGGGGGCGCCGAGGCCCGAGGCCGAGCCGATCGTCTGCGTGGTCTGGCCGACCGTCGTGACGAGCGGCGTGATGGCCGAGCTGATCGGTTGCGTGACCGCCGTGACCTGCGACGACGACAGCACCGTGCCGAGCGACATGCCGCCGGCCTGCACGCCGTTCGCGACCGTGTTCAGCAGCGAGCCGACCGGCGTGGTGATCGGCGACAGGGCCGAGAGCTGGCCGGTGCCGAGCGAGTTGACGGTCTGGCCGAGGCCCGCGACCGCCGTGCCGGCGCTGCTGACCACGCTGCCGAGGCCGGCCACCGTGGTGCCGACCGGATCGCTGGTCGTGCCGATCTGGCCAAGGCCGTTGGTCAGTGCGTTGGCGGCCGAGTTGACCACCGTGCCCACGCCGGACACGGTGTTGCCGAGGCCTTGCGTGACGCCGCTGTTGACGCCGGGGATCGTGACCGAGCCGACCGTGGAGCCGAGGTCGGTGACGGTCTGCGCGGCCGTCGTCAGCACGCCGGTGGTGCCGCTGCTGCTGGTGCCGCTCGTCGTGCCGCTGGACGTGCCGGAGGTGGTTTGCGGCGTGTTGTTGCTGTTGCCGGCTTGCGAGGTCATATCGCTGCCGCCGCAGGCGGCCAGCGCGGACAGGGTGGCGGCCGCCACCACGCTCAGCGTGAGACGCCAGGCGCGTTGAGCCGACGGGGACGTTTGGATCGGGTTCATGGTTGGACTCCTCTGACGCTATTTATCGTGAGTGATGCTTATTTCTTGCCGCCGCCGAGCAGGCCGCCGACGAGCGAGGTCACGGGGGAGAGCAAGCCGCCGCCCGTCCCGCTCGTGGTCGTGGCGTTGCTCGAGCCGGTCAGGCCCGCCACCGCCGTGGTGGCCGTCGAGGTGGCGCCGCTCGTGGCCGTGCCGCCCGCTGCCGATCCGAGTGCGCCCGTCACGCCGGATACGAGGCCCGTAACCGGTGCGAGCAGGCCGCTCGCGCTGCTGCTTCCCGACGTGCCGCCGGCCACGCCGCCGAGCGCGCCCGTCACGCTCGACACCAGGCCGGTGACCGGCGCCAGCAGGGCGCCCGCGCCGCTGCTGCCGGTGCCGCCCGTGGCGCTGCCGAGTGCGCCCGTGACCGTCGAAACGAGGCCGGTGACCGGCGCCAGCAGGGCGCCCGCGCCGCTGCTGCCGGTGCCGCCC
>NZ_JAAGPF010000145.1 GCF_017104645.1 Burkholderia sp. Ac-20379 | reverse complement strand
GACCGCCGCGTCGCTGCATCCGCCGCCCGCGCGCATTCCGCTCAGCCGGCCGACGCCGCCCCCGCCGGTGTTGCCGCGCCGCAATCCGGCGCGCTTGATCCGCCAGGGTTCGACGCCGGCGCATCACGGCTCGACCGCCTCCACGTCCGCCGCGCACGACACGAATACGGACGCGGAACTGCCGTTCCAGCCGCATCCGCTGCAACTGGCGCTGACCGGCTCCGAGGCCACCCGCCCGGCCGCGCCGCCGCGCCCGCTGGCGTCGCACGACGAGATCGCGAGCGCCGCGCTGGCCGGCGTGCCGATCCACCTGCCGCCGATCCCCGAGCAGGACGAGCGGATCGCGCAAACCCACAACGACATCGCGCTGCTGAACGTGCCGGCGCCGACCGACGCCGAGATGGCCGCCGTGCAGGCGCTGGTCGAGCAGATGCCGGCCGCCGACGTGAACGATCCGCTGCATCACCAGATGCTCGAGGCCGTCACGCAGATGCTGAGCCAGGTGATCCACTCGGTCACCCATGCGGAGGTCGGCGGCGTGAGCCTGTCCGACATCGCCAACAACAACTTCGACAACACCTATGCGAAGGGCCTGGTATCGATGGCGAATTCGATCGTGGCGCGCACGGCGTCCGTCTACGTGCCGACGCTCGGCCGCCAGTTGGTCGGCCAGCGCACCGCCGAAGGCATGGACAACCATCAATGGTCGAACAGCGCGCGCACCGCGTTCGGCACCGCGCTGACGTTCGTGCCGATCGCGCTGCTGCTGGCCGGCGCCGTGCGCGACGCGCAGAAAGGCCGGGCCACCGACGCCAGCAAGATCTCGCGCTACGCGCTGGCCGCGGTGGGCGGCGCGATGATGATCGCGGGCCTCGGCACCGGAGCGATGGCCGGCGCGGCCGCCAGCCTCGCCGCCTATGTACTGTACTGCGCGATGCGCGACGGCGTGCAGTCGTTCGTCAAGCTTTCGCCGAAGGAAGACAAGCAGCCGCAGCTCGGCGAATCGATGGCGTCGGGCGGCGCCTATGCCGTCGACCAGATGGCGGCCGGCAGCGGCATGGCCTATACGGCCTCGCCGTCGGGCGCGGGCGCCGCGGGCGAGCCGCTGCAAACGGGCCACGGCGCCGAGCGCGCCGGCTACAACCTGGGCGGCGAGGTGATGGACGATCTCGTGTCGAACGCCATCACGGCGCGCGGCATGCCGCAACTGACGCTGTCGGGCAAGATCCCGAGCCTCGGCGATCTGGCCGACACGGTCACCGGCGCGTTCCCGGGGCGCGCCACGCTGTTTACGGCCAGCACGATCCTGTCGCAGATCGTCGCCGAGAACATGACGGGCGCCTCGCCCGCCACGCAGACCAACATCAATAATTTGTCCGTGGCGCTGATGCTCGGCCTGCTGTTGTATACGCCGTTCGCGCAGATGGGCAACACCAAGACGCCGGCCGGCCCGGAAACGGACGAAGCGGAACCGGCTGCCCCGGCTCAAGGCCGAATCGAGGAACTGCACGAGGACCCGGCGCACCGCGTCTGATCCGGGCTCCCTCGAAGCGCGGCGGCCGGGCCGCCGCGCTTCGATTTCGCTCGACTAAGCAAATACGAAATGCCGCTAAGGGCCGCCGACGTTGCATCCTAGAATCGGTTCGACACCGACGATGCGGAGTGGCGACATGAGTGACCCGAAACAACCGGCGTGGCGTCTCGAAACGCTGGCCGTGCATGGCGGCTACCGGCCCGACCCGACGACCCGCGCCGTCGCGGTGCCGATCTATCAGACCGTGGCCTACGCGTTCGACGACACGCAGCACGGCGCCGACCTGTTCGACCTCAAGGTGCCCGGCAACATCTACACGCGCATCATGAATCCGACGCAGGACGTGCTGGAACAGCGCGTGGCCGCGCTCGAAGGCGGCATCGCCGCGCTGGCGCTGGCCTCCGGGCAGGCGGCCGTGACCTACGCGATCCAGACCATCGCCGAAGCCGGCGACAACATCGTGTCGGCCAGCACGCTGTACGGCGGCACCTACAACCTGTTCGCGCACACGCTGCCGCTGTCGGGCATCCAGACCCGCTTCGCCGATCCGCGCGAGCCGGAATCGTTCGCACCGCTGATCGATGCGCGCACCAAGGCGCTTTTCGTCGAATCGGTGGGCAACCCGCTCGGCAACCTCACCGATATCGCGAAGCTCGCCGAGATCGCACACCGCCACGGCGTTCCGCTGATCGTCGACAACACGGTGCCGTCGCCGTTCCTGCTGCGGCCGATCGAGCACGGCGCCGACATCGTCGTGCATTCGCTGACCAAATACCTGGGCGGCCACGGCACCAGCATCGGCGGCGCGATCGTCGATTCGGGAAAATTTCCCTGGGCCGAACACCAGGCCCGCTACCCGCGCCTGAGCGAGCCGGACGTCAGTTATCACGGCGTGGTGTACACCGAAGCGTTCGGGCCGGCCGCCTATATCGGCCGCGCGCGCGTGGTGCCGCTGCGCAACACCGGCGCGGCGATTTCGCCGTTCAATGCGTTCCTGATCCTGCAAGGCATCGAAACGCTGGCGCTGCGGCTCGAACGGATCACCGACAACGCGCTGCTGGTGGCGCGCTTTCTGAAGCAGCACGCGCGCGTGGAGTGGGTCAACTACGCGGGGCTGCCCGACCATCCCGATCACGCGCTGGCGCAACGCTACCTCGGCGGGCGCGGGCCGGGCATCCTGACGTTCGGCGTGAAGGGCGGCCGCGCGGCCGGCGCGGCATTCCAGGACGCGTTGCAACTGTTCACGCGGCTCGTCAATATCGGCGACGCCAAATCGCTCGCCACCCATCCCGCTTCCACCACGCACCGCCAGCTTTCGCCCGACGAACTGCGCCAGGCCGGCGTCAGCGAGGAAACCGTGCGCCTGTCGATCGGCATCGAGCATGTCGACGACCTGCTCGCCGATCTCGATCAGGCGCTGGCGCGCACCTGAGCGCACACGCATGACGGCTCCCGAAACGATCGCGCCGCCACGTTCGACGGTGGCGGCGCGATCGGCGGCCGAGGCCGCGGGCCGACGCGGGGATCAGCTCTTCGCGATCGACAGGCTCGGGCAGTAGTGCGTGGCCGACAGATCGTCGTTCACGTTCTGGTTGCCGCGCGCGCCCGACGCGTTCGAGGTGCGCGGATCGAGGAAGATATGCGCGTTCGACGCGCCGGCCGGCGCGGTGAACGTCATGCTGACCTTCCACCAGTTGCCCACCTTGGCGGCCGCCAGCGTGGTGTTCGACGAGCCCCACGAACCGGGCACCACCACGCCGTTATTGGTGTTCACGACCGTGGCGAACTCCGTGCCGCTGCTGTCGTCGGTCTGCACCGAGAACGCCGGGAAGATCGTCTCGCCCGAGGTGGCCGGCAGGTAGTCCGAGAACGTGTAGCGCTGGCCGCCCTGCACCTTGACCCACTGGTTGATCTGCGCGAACGGGCTGCCGCTCGCGTTGCCGATCACCGCTGCATGGCTGGTGCTGCCGGAAATGTCGGTGGTCAGGCCGATCACCGAGCCGCCGCTGCTCGTGAACCAGGCCGAACTGCTGGCCAGCGACAGCGGCTGCGTGACGAGGTTGTTGGTCTGGCAAGCCGCCGCCGTGGTGTCGGCCGACGGGCCGTAGAAGCCCTGGATGCTGGTCTGCACCGCGTCGTCGGCCTTGTCCGAGCTCATCTTCGTGACGATCGCGCCTTCATAGAACGTGATCGGCGCATCCGACGCGTCGCCGCCCTCGCCCAGCGACAGCCCGCCTTCCCAGCGGCCGATCAAGCGATGGCCGGTGTCGTTGAAGAAATCCACGGCTTCGGGCGGCACGCCGTCATATACCGAGGTCAGCGCGCTGGCCGCCGCGTCGCCGCCCTTCACCGAGAAGCGGTTCGCCTGGCCCTGCGGCGAGTATTTCGCCAGCACCGTCACGAAATCGGCCGTCAGCGGCTGCTTCGGCCCATACAGATAGACGCCCGCCTCGGCATCCACGCCCGGCCAGTTCACGCCGGCGTTGTTCGCCGAATAGGCCGGGCCGCCGTTCTTGTAGCCGGGGCCGTAGCCGAACACGGCCGCGTTGCCGCTCGAATACGACAGGCCGAACATCATGCCCTCGATTTGTCCCTTGCTGCCGTTGGCGTCCACCAGCACCGGATCGCCCGGAATCGAGCCGCCCGACGGCGCCACCGTGCCGCTGCCCTGGAACTGGCCGCTGGCGTTGTCTTCCATGTTGCCGTAGGTGCCGCAGCAGGCCGAGGTCGCGCCGAACGGCAGCGTCGCGCCATTCACCATGTACTCGGCGATTTCCGTGTCGCCGATCGATTGATTGACGGTGCCGATCCGGTTCCGGTACGACTGGCGCGCCTGAATGTCGAGCGCCACCGTGGTGCGGCCGCCCGGCAGCGACACGAGCCGGATCGTCGACGGCGATTTGTCGCCCGCGAACGGCAGGTCGTTGCCCACCGTGATCGCCTGATTGGTCGGCGTCGGGTTGTTCAGCAGGCTCGGAAAATTGACCGACGGGCGATGCACCTGCACCGTCAGCTTGCTGCCGTTCGGCAGCGGCAATTGCGCGAAGCCGGCCGTGACGGGCACGCTCTGGCCGGTGGCGGTGATCGTCAGGGTTTGCGCCTGATTGTTGAGCACGCTGATCGTGGCCGGCACGTTGCCGTACTTGCCGGACGACTGCAGCGGCGCGACCAGATCGATCTGGTCGTAGATCAGGTCGACCACGCAACCGCTGGCGTCGCTGCCGCAGGCCTGCTTGACCGCGTCGATGTTGGTGGTGCCGACCAGGTTCGCCGCCACGCCCGTATTGGCCGCATACGGGAAGATGTTGGTTTGCGCGTTGCTGGTGAGGTTCAGCACGCGGAACAGCGGGCCAGTGTAGCGCTTCGTCAGCAAGCGCGTGACGCTGTGCGCGGCCGAACAGGCCGTGCCGGCCGTGGCCAGCGCATCGCACGGCAAGGCTGCCGCGGCGGCCGCCGCCGAATTGCCGGCCGTGGCCGCGCCGCTCGCCGCGCTGTCGCCCGGCGTGGTTTGCTTGAGAGACTGCGATACCCCGCTGTCCGAATCGCCGTTACAGGCCGTCAACGCCAGCGTCATTACCGCCGCCACCGCCAGCCCCAGTTCGCTTCGCTTCAACATAGCCCTACCCTCCGTCCGTCAAACGTCGTTTATTGATCAGGTTTCCGAAATGGTTGATACGCGATGCCACCTCACACGCTTGCAAGCACTGCCAATCGAATTGCTTCAGGCAGACGACCGGCGCGCGGCGTCGCGCCGCCCGGTGCGAACACCAGGGCGAGCGGCGCGATGCACGGCGGCGATCGAATCGGGTCAGTCGATGAAACGGATGCGGGGAGGCTGGGCAGCCGGCGGATCGAACCGCGGCTGCGTTCCATTGCTGCGCGCCTGGCCGTCAAGCCCCCTCTCCGGCTGCGGCGCGCTGTACACGTCGGGCACTGCCGCCGCGCCTTGCGGCGCGGTCACGGCAGCGTGCCGCTTGCCACGGCTTGTCATCCTTGTCTCCATGTCCGCGTGGTGCCGCGGATCGACGTAGTAGGCGATATGTTCTAGCGATATTTGTTGGTAATAATATTTCCTGACATCGTGATTTTACGAGTCGGGATAATCCCGTAGTGCCGCCGGTTGCGACGGCCTCCGGCACGCCGGTCGAAATTGCCGATGGCGTGCGGAATATCGGCAGATTCGTCGTTTCGACGCCACGACGGCCGAGGACGCCGAGCGCGGCCCGAACGGCTGCGTTACCGTAACGAACGTGTTCGAGCTCGCCCTGCACAGGCCCGATACCGGCACGAATCTATGACTAATAATATTAATTCATCGCGGGGTTCATCGATGGTCGTATCGATGCAGCGGCGGCCATCCGGCCGGCCGCGTTCGTTCATGCCGCACCGGTTCTCATGAAGCGCGCCACGCAACGCCGCCCCACCATGACCGACATCGCCAAGCAGGCCGGCGTGTCGCAATCCACCGTGTCGCTCGTGCTCAACCACGCAGCCGGCACGAAGTTCTCGGCCGCCACGCGCGACAAGGTGCTGAAGGTGGCCGCCGCGCTCGGCTACCGCTTCGCGGCGCGTGCGCCGGCGGCGGCGCACGGCGGCGCGCGCGACCTGATCGTCTATCTGGCCGACGAAATCTCCACCAGCCCGCACCCGGTGGTCAGCATCGACGGCGCGCGCGACGGCGCCTATGCGGCAGGCAAAATCCTCGCGGTGTATTCGACGCACGGCAACGCGGACATCGAGCGCCAGGTGCTCGACGCGGTGCTCGCGCTGCCGAACCTGCTCGGCGTGATCTACGCCACCGTCTACACGCGCAAGGTGGCGTTGCCGCCCGCGCTGCTGAACGTGCCCGCCGTGCTGCTCAATTGCACGAGCGCCGATGGCGCGCTGTCGTCGGTGGTGCCGTCGGAAGTGGCCGGCGGGCAACTGGCCACCGATCACCTGCTGCGCGCGGGCCATCGCCGGATCGGCTACATCAACGGCGAGCCGTGGCAGGACGCGGCGCGCGATCGCCTGAAGGGCTATCGCACCGCGCTGGCCACCGCCGACCTGCCGTTCGCGCCGGAACTCGTGCGCGAAGGCGACTGGAGCTCGGGCGCGGGCTTCGAGCAGACGCTGTCGCTGCTGCGCGAGCCGCAACCGCCCACCGCGATCTTCTGCGCGAACGACCTGATGGCGCTCGGCGCGATCGAGGCCGTCAAGCACCGCGGCCTGCGCGTGCCGGACGACGTCTCGGTGATCGGCTACGACGATCAGGAAATCGCGCGCCACACGCATCCGCCGCTCTCGACCATCGTGCTGCCGAACTACGAACTGGGCCGCTGGGCCGTGGACATCCTGATGCAGGAAGAACAGAACCGCGCGGCCGGCGTGCCGGTGCGGCGGCATGCGGTGAAACTGGACGGGCCGCTGGTCGAGCGCGGCTCGGTGCGCAATCTCGCCGATGCGGCGGACGCCAACGCGAGCGATGCGCGATGAAGCGCTATCACCGCATCGCACAGGCGCTCGGCCTGCTGGCGCAGGCAGGCTGGCTGATCGCCTACGGCCTCGTCGACACCGGCGCGGCGCAACGCGGCACGTTCAGCGAAGGCGGCATGATGCTGTATCTCGGTGTGCTGTTGACGGGCGCGCTGAGCCTGCACGGCGGCCTCGTCTCGCTGGCGCTGCTGCGCTCGCGTCGCCCCGACGGCCGGGCCGCCGAAGCGAAATGGGCGCTGCTGGCCAGCGCCGCGCTGTGGATCGCGATCATGGCGTGCCTGAACCGGCAGTGAGCCCGAGCCGGGCCGATTCAGGCGACGCCTCGCTCAGAAGCGGTGGATCATGCCGAGCCGCACGAGCGTCTGGTTCTCGCCCGACGATGCGCCGGCCGAGGCCGGCGTGGTCGCGAAGTCGAACGCCGTGCCGGTGTGCGCGCTGACCACGTGCTGGTACACGCCCTGCACGTACAGCGCGGTGCGCTTGCTGAGGTCGTAGTTCGCCATCAGCGAGAACTGATGCCACTTCGGCTTGTAGGTGCCGACATTGGCGCTCAGGCGCGCGTCGGTGAACGTGTACGCGCCGAACAGCCACAGCGCCGGCGTGATCCAGTACTTGCCGTTGACCTCGTAGTTGTCGAACTTCCACGACTGCCAGCGGCCGCCGGCCGGCTGCGTCGCGGGCGCGGCGATATAGGCGCTCGCGGTCGGGTCGTACACGTCGACATGCGAATACGACACGCCCACCTTCGCCGCCGCGAACGAATAGCTGAGGCCCGCCACGATGTTCTGCTCCGACGAACCGCTGAACGCCGCGTCGCTGCCCACCGCGCCGTTGGCCGAACCGGCTGCGCCGGCCGCATCGATGCGCAGGTAGCCGAGCGCCGCGCTCAAACCGCCCGCGCGATATTGCACGGCCGCGCTGTAGAGCCGGTTGTTGGCGAAGCCCGGATCGTTGCTGAAGCCGTACATCGCTTCGGCCTTCAGGCCGCCGAACGTGGGCGTGGCGTACTTGACCGAGTTGTTCACGCGGAAATCGAAATCGGCGTTGTCGTTGTCGAACGGGTGCGAGGCCACGTCGCCGCTCACGCCGCCCGCGCCCGTGTAGCCGCTCCACAGGTCGATGGTCGGATCGTACTGGCGGCCGAACGTCAGCGTGCCCAATCGTTCGGACTGCAGGCCAACCCATGCCTGCCGGCCGAACTCGCGGCCGCCCTGCTTCAGCGCGCCGTTGTTCACGTCGAAGCCGTTCTCGAGCTGGAACACGGCGCGGTAGCCGCCGCCCAGATCCTCGACGCCCTTCAGCCCCCATCGGCTGCCGAGCGTGTCGCCGCTCTTCATCTGGAACGTGCCCTTGCCGCGCGCGTTGCTCGTGAAGTTCAGGCCTTCGTCGATGATGCCGTACAGCGTCACGCTGCTTTGCGCGTGCGCCACCGCGGCCGTGCCGCCGAACAACACGGCTGCCGCCGTCCATCGTGCTGCGAATCTCATGATTTCCCCTGGGTGGTGTGGTGTGACGTGAAGCGAATCGGAAGCGTCGGGCAGCACGAATCCGCGCGCCCGACGCAGCGGCGCGGAGGATTCGTGCGGGTACCGCCGGTGAGCTACGGCGATCTAGTAACCGCGCGATCGATCGACCGCGTCGGGAATGCGCCCGGTGGCGCGGTAGGCGGCCACGTTCGCGGCCACCACGGCGGCCGAGGTGGCCACATCGGTGGGCGCGGACACATGCGGCAGCACCGTCAGCGACGGATGCGCCCACATCGGCGAATCGGCGGGCAGCGGCTCGACGTCGAACACGTCGAGCACGGCGTGCGAGAGGTGCCCCGAATCGAGCGCGGCGAGCAGGTCGCGCGTCGCCACCACCGGCCCGCGAGAAAAATTGATCAGCGCCGCGCCGCGCTTCATCGCGCCGAGCCGCTCGCGATCGAGCAGGCCGCGCGTGGCGTCGGTCAGCGGCACCAGGCACACCACGATGTCGCTGTCGGCCAGCATCCGCATCAGCCCGTCGGGGCCATGCCAAGCCTGCACGCCCGCGGCCTGCTTCGGCGTGCGGCTCCAGCCCGCCACGCGAAAGCCCGCCTCGGCGAGCCGCGCGGCCGCGCACGCGCCGAGCGTGCCGAGCCCGACGATGCCCACCCGCGTGTCGCCCGGCTTGCGGTACGGGCGCTGCAGCCAGTCGCGCGCCTGCTGCTGCGCGCGATAGGCCGGCATGTCGCGCTGCAGGTAATAGGTCCACGCGAGCACGGCCTCGGCCATGGTGCGCGACATCTCCGGATCGACGAGGCGCACCACCGGCGGCGCGCCGGGCGGCAGGCCCGCCACCAGTTGCTCGACGCCGGCCCACAGGCTCTGGATCCAGGCCAGCTTCGGCAGCGCCGCCAGCTCGGCCGGATCGGGGCGCGCGACGATCGCGATGGTGCTGCGCGCGCGCTGCGCCGCGTCGGCCTGCCGGAACGGCACGACGGTTTCGTCCGGCATGGCCGCCGCCAGCGCGGCCAGATAGTCGGATTCCTGATCGGCCGGCAGGCGGGCGATCAGCGTGATGACGTCGGACATGGCGTCGGGTCCACAAGAAAGAAGGAAACCGCCCGCGCGGGGCGGCGTGCGCCGGCTCAGGCCTGGGCTTTTTCCTGATCCATTTCGGCCATGTCGATGAAGCGGTCGCCGATGCGCGGATGCGCGCGGCCGCCGTCGGCCGCGCCGATCGCGATCAGGATTTCGTCGGGCGCGGGCGCGTCGGCAATCTGAAACGTGGCCGTCAGGAAGTGCGAGCGCTGGCCGGTGGCCGATTTGTGAATCATCGGCAGCGACAGCATCGCGCCGGGGCCGACGCGCGTGTTCGTGAAGCTCAGGAACGCGGTGCCGTGCACGGCCTCGCGGAACATGTTGCCGAAGCGCAGCGTGTGGATCAGCGCCGAGGCATGCTCGATCTCGCCGTTCACGCCCACCACCGCGGCCTTGCCGTAAGCCTCCACGCGCTCGGCCGGCATCAGCGCCACGAGGCGGCTGGTCAGTTCCGCGCCGAGCACGGGCGCGAGGCGCAGGATCTCGGGGCGCAGATCCTCGCAGAAGCCTTTGCCGGCCCACGGGTTGCGCAGCACGGCGGCCACCACCACGGTGGTGATCGGTTGCTCGGCCGGCTTGCCGCCTTCGATCATCAGCGTTTCGACAAACGTCGCGATCTTGCGAACTTCGGGTTTCATCTGCGTTCTCCATCGGGTGAGTGACGATGGAGCGAATCCTATGTAGCGCGAAATCGAGCGTCTTCCTCCGATTCAGCGGAAGCCCGACTTTTTTGACACTGCGATAAGTCGTATAGTCGGTCACAACCCAAGGGAGATCTCGATGCCTGACACGCTGGCGCTGATGTCGTCGCTGCGCGACATTGCGAGCCGAATCAGTACGGATGCCGAAGCGGATGCGCTGCTCAACAGCGTGATCGAACTGGCCTGCCGCCACGGCGGCTGGGATATCGGCGCGATCATGAGCGTCGACAGCGCGCACGGTTACGCGCACGTGATCGCGCGGCGCGATCCCACCCTGCTCAAGAAGCCGCTGGCCGACCGCTGGGAGCTGGCCACCAGCCCGGCGCTGGTCGCGCTGCAGCGCAACGAGGCGGTCTATATCCGCGACGCGCTCGAAACCACCGAATTCCTCGGCTACCGGCGCGAGGCGCCCGAGCGCGGCTACCGCACGGTGCTGGTGCTGCCGATGGCGAGCCGCGACATCGAGGGGCGGCCGATGGTGCTGTCGGTGTCGTCGCGGCAGGTGGTGGATCTGCCGCCCGAGCTGCTGACGTTCATGGAATTCATCGTGCACCTGGGCGCCATCGCGATCGAGCGCGCCCATCAGCAGCGCGCCCAGCGCATGGCCGCCGAGCGCATGCAGCGGATCGCCGCCGTGCAGGGCGCGATGCTCCAGGAAGTGCTGGCGGGCGGCTCGATGGCCACGCTCACGCGCATGCTGGCCGACCTGCTCGAAGCGCCGCTGCTGGTGATCGATTTCTACGGCGGCGAGATGATGGCCTCGCATTCGCCCGACGCCGCGCTCGACGAAGCCGGCTGGCGCGCGCTGCTCGACGGCGACCCGGGCCTGCAGATCCGTGCGGCGGTGCAGCAGGCGATCGAGCGGCGCACGCTGCGGCGCGTGCGCTTCGATCTGCCGTCCGGCGCGGCGCTGCACGCCGACATCGAGCCGCTGGCGGTGGACGGCGAAACGGTGGGCGCGCTGCTGGCGTTCGGCGAACGCGAGCCGGGCGAGCTCGGCGAGCTGCGCGCCGTGGCGATCGAAAACGCCAAGTTCGCGATGAGCGTGCAACTGATGCGCGGCGTGATCCGCTTCCGCTCCGAAAACCGTACGCTCACCGAACTGTTCTTCGAGGTGGTCGAGCGCCGCTGGCGCGACGAGCAGGATCTGCTCGCGCGCGCCAGCCGGCTCGGCGTGGCGCTCGCCGCACCGAGCCGCCTGCTGGTGATCGACTATCCGCCGCGCGACGGCGCGGCGCTCGACCGCTCGCACGAATGCCACCGCACCGCCACGCTGCTCGCGGCGCAGCACAAGCTGACGATCCATCCGGTCACGGTGGGCAGCGGGCTCGTGTGCCTGCTGCCCGAGGCGTCGGCGCGCGGCCCGGCGGCGGTGGCCGCGTTCTCGCGCCAGCTGTGCGCGGCGCTGGTGCCGCTGCTCGGCCGCGAGCCCACGCTGGTGGCGGGCGACGTGGTGGCCGGGCTCGACGCGCTCGCCAACGAATGGGACCGCTGCTGGCGCATGATTCGCGTGGCGCGCGCGTTCGGCAAGACAGGCGTGCTCAGCGTGCCCGACCTCGGCCCGCTGCCGATGCTGATCGGCGCGGCCGATTCGTCCGACGTGCGCGCGTTCATCGCCGGCACGATCGGCCCGGTGGTGGCCTACGACGAGCAGCATCGCGCTTCCTATATCGACACGCTCGCCACCTATATCCGCCACGGCTGCCGTAGCCAGGCCTGCGCCGACGCGATGGGCCTGCACGTCACCACGCTGCGCTACCGGCTCTCGCGCATCGGCGAGCTGTTCGGCATCGACGTCGAAACGCCCGAGCGGCGCTTCTCGATCGAACTCGCGCTGCAACTGCACCAGTTGCTCGAAGGCGGCCACCCCGCCCGCCTCGCCGCCCACGAGGCCCATTAGCGCGGCAGCGTCCGACAGACCGAAGGGGAATCGGCGCGCCGTCTCCTTCGATCCGAAGGAAGCCATACCTATTTCCGCCACATACATTCATCTCAACGCAACACAGTTCGAGGTGAATGGCCATGCAAGCGGCAGTACCCGATATCCGCAACACCCTCGACCCGATCGCGCTGCGACGCGCGTTCGGGACCTTCGTCACCGGCATCACGGTGCTCACCACGATCGACGCCGAAGGCCGCCCGCGCGGCATGACGGCCAATTCGTTCGCCTCGGTCTCGCTCGACCCGCCGCTGCTGCTGGTGTGCGTCGGCAAGGGCGCATCGAGCTACCCCGCGTTCGCCGCGGCCGACCGCTTCGCGGTGAACCTGCTCGGCGACGCGCAGACCGACGTGTCGAACCTGTTCGCCTCGAAGGCGGCCGACAAGTTCGCCTCGGTCAACCACGACACGGTGCACACCGGCGCGCCGGTGCTGACCGACTGCATGACGTGGTTCGACTGCTCGATGCACGAACGCGTGGACGCCGGCGATCACGTGATCCTGATCGGCCGCGTGCAGGCGTTCGGCACCAGCCCGGCCGCGCCGCTCGGCTTCTGCCGGGGCCGCTACGCGCAGGTGAAGGATCCGCTGCCGGCCGGCTGGCTGTCGTCGAGCGACATGATCGTCGGCTATCTGATCGAGGCGCAGGGCGACCTGCTGCTGGTGTCCGACGGCAAGGGCGGCTGGGTGCTGCCCACCGCGCCGCGCCGGCGCGCCAACGGCCGGCTGCCGCTGGCCGGCGGCGGCGAGCTGGCGCTGGTGGCCGACGACACGTTCCTCTATTCCGTCTATGACGTGGACGGCCACGATTCCGGCTACCTGATCTACCGGGCCCGCCTGGCCGAGCCGCGCGGCGCGCTGGCGCTGCCGCCCGGCTTCCGCTTCTTCCCGATGGCCCACCTGCCGTACGACGAAATCGAATCGGTCGAGATGCGCGCCATGCTGCGCCGCTTCGTGCTCGAAACCACCGGCGGCGGCGGCTATTCGATCTATCTGGGCGCCCACGACGGCGGCCGCGTCGCGGCCGTGGGCGCCGCGCAACCGTGGGCGGCGCGCGCGCCGCAATGACGAACAGGACACCGGACCATTCATGAACACCACCATCGACACCCTGCAGGGCCGCCGCATCGGCAACTTCATCGACGGACGCTTCGTCGAGCCGGCCAGCCGCGAATACGCACCGAGCTTCGATCCGACCACGGCCCGCCCGTGGTACGAGTTCGCGCAATCGAACGAGGCCGACGTGGACGCGGCCGTGCGCTCGGCGCAGGCCGCGCTGAAGCACCCCGACTGGCGCCGCATGACGCAGACCGAACGCGGCAAGCTGGTGCGCCGGCTCGGCGAGCTGGTGCGCGAGCACGCCGACGAACTGGCGATGATCGAGTGCCGCGACAACGGCAAGCTGCTCAAGGAAATGCGCGTGCAGATGCGCGCCATTCCGGATTCCTATCTGTATTTCGCCGGCATGGCCGACAAGCTGCAGGGCGACACGATCCCGGTCAACAAGCTCGACACGCTGAACTTCAACCTGCGCGAGCCGATCGGCGTGGTGGGCATGATCATCCCGTGGAATTCGCCGCTGATGATGCTGACCGGCACGCTCGCGCCGTGCCTCGCGATCGGCAACACGATCGTCGCCAAGCCGTCCGAGCACGCCACCGCCTCCACGCTGGCGCTGGCCGAACTGGCGATCGAGGCCGGCATTCCGCCCGGCGTGTTCAACGTGGTGACGGGCGACGGCGTGCGCACCGGCGATGCGCTGACGCGCCACCCCGGCATCGCCAAGTACGTGTTTACCGGCAGCACCGTCACGGGCCGCAAGATCGCCGGCAACGCGGCGCAGAACCTGGTGCCGTGCCAGATGGAACTGGGCGGCAAATCCCCGCACGTGGTGTTCGGCGACGTGGACATCGAGCGCGCCGTGAACGGCGTGGTGTCGGGCATCTTCGCCGCCGCGGGCCAGACCTGCGTGGCCGGCTCGCGCTGCTTCGTCGAGGCGTCGATCCACGATCGATTCGTCGAGGCGCTGGTGGAGCGCACGCGGCGCGTGCGCGTGGGCCACCCGATGCAGGACGACACCGACATCGGCCCGCTCGCGCTGGCCTCTCAGCTCGACAAGGTGCAGCGCTACGTCGCCTCGGGCATCGAGGAAGGCGCGCGCGTGGCGGCCGGCGGGCGCACCCCGGCCGCCGCCGAGCTGGCCGACGGCTGGTATTACGAGCCGACCGTGCTCACGCACGCCACCAACCAGATGCGCTTCATGCGCGAGGAGATCTTCGGGCCGGTGGTGGGCGTGGTGCCGTTCTCGACCGAGGAGGAACTGATCGGGCTGGCCAACGATACCGACTACGGCCTCGCCTCCGGCATCTGGACCCGCGACATCGATCGCGCGATGCGCTTCGCGCGCGACATCGACGCCGGCACGGTGTGGATCAACACCTACCGCTCGGCGGCCTACATGTCGTCGAACGGCGGGCTCAAGCACAGCGGCTACGGCCGGCGCGGCGGCTTCGAGGTGATGCGCGAGTTCTCGCGCGTGAAGAACGTCGTGCTCGATTACTCCGGCGCGATGCACGACCCGTTCGTGATTCGTCTGCGTTGAACGCGCAACCCCACATCCCTTCGAGGCAAGCATGAAATTCGCCGTATCGCTCAGCATGGAGCGCTTTTCTCCCGACGATTCGATGTCCGACGCCCGCGCGCAACTGCTCGCGCTGGCCCGCGTGGCCGACGCCGGCGGCTTCGAGACGCTCTGGACCGCCGAGCATCACACCATCGAGTGCACGATCTCGCCGAACCCGTTCACGATCCTGACCTGGCTTGCGCAGCACACCGAACGGATCCGGCTCGGCACCGCCACGCTCGTCGCGCCCTACTGGTCGCCGATCCGGCTGGCCGGCGAGGCCGCGATGTGCGATCACCTGACCAACGGCCGGCTCGAATTCGGCATCGCGCGCGGCGCATATCAGTACGAGTTCGACCGGATGGCGGGCGGCATGCCGCAGCAGGAAGGCGTGGCCTACATGAAGGAACTGGTGCCGGCCGTGCGCCGCCTCTGGCAAGGCGATTACGAGCACGACGGCCAGTACTGGAAATTCCCGCTCGCCACCTCGGTGCCGAAGCCGCTGCAACAGCCGCATCCGCCGATCTGGGTGGCCACGCGCGATCCGGCCAGCTTCGACTGGGCGGTGGGGATCGGCGCGAACATCCTGTCGACGCCGCTGTCCGCGCCGGCCTCGGAAGTGTCGGTGCTGGGCGAGAAGTTCCGCAAGGCGGTGGCCGACCACCCCGAGCATCCGCGCCCGCGCTTCATGATGCAGCGCCGCACCTGCGTGTACGACCGCAAGGACGAGTGGGAAACCGCGGTGCGCCACAGCGTCGATTACGGCCGCTACTTCGAGAACCTGATGCAGAACATCGGCACGGTGCGCAACGGCTTCCCGGAAGCGGTGCCGTACGAAACGGTGTCGAACCGCGCCAACTACGATCCGCAGGCGGTGCGCGACAACCTGATGTTCGGCACCCCCGACGAAGTGATCCGCAAGCTGAAGCTCTACGAGGACGAAGGCGTCGACCAGTTCTGCCTGGGCCTGTCGTTCAACCTGCCGTTCGAGCTGCAGATGAAGACGCTGCGCCTGTTCATCGACGAGGTGATGCCGCATTTCGCGGCGCGCGACCGGGCCGACGGCGCGGCCTTGAGCACCACCGCAGCGGGGGCCTGACCGATGCTCGACGCCCTTCCCGCCGCCCCGCCCTCGGCAATCGACGCGCACTTCACGCGCGGCGACGTGGCGCTCCACTACCGGCTGCAAGGCGACGGCCCGCGCGCGCTGATCTGTGTGCACGGCGTCGGCTCCTATCTCGACGCGTGGCAGGCCACCATCGGCGCGCTCGGCGGCGGCTTTCGCGTGCTGAGCTTCGACCTGCGCGGCCACGGCAGCTCGACGCGCGTGCCGGGCCGCTACGAGATCGACGAATTCGTCGGCGACGTGATCGCGCTGGCCGATCACGCCGGTTTCGCGCGCTTCGACCTGGCCGGTTTCTCGCTCGGCGGGCTGGTGGCGCAGCGCCTCGCGCTGACCGAGCCGGCGCGCCTGAACCGGCTCGTGCTGCTGTCCACCGTGGCCGGCCGCACCGACGACGAACGCACCCGGGTGCTGGCGCGGCTCGCCGCGCTGCAGGCCGGCGAGCGCGGCGCGCACTACGATGCGTCGCTGTCGCGCTGGCTGACCGAGGCGTTCCAGGCCGCGCACCCCGGGCTGGTGGCCGAGCTGCGCCGCCGCAACGCCGAGAACGATCCGGCCTGCTACGCAGCGGCCTACCGGCTGCTCGCGCAGACCGATTTCGGCGGCCTGATCGACCAGATCGCCGTGCCCACGCTGATCGCCACCGGCGAGGACGATCTCGGCTCGAACCCGCGCATGGCGCGCTACATGCACGAACGGATCGCCCGTTCGGAGCTGGCGATCCTGCCCGGCCTGCGCCACTCGATCCTCAACGAGGCGCCCGAGGCGGTGGCCGCGCTGATGCGCCGCTTCCTGCTGGAAGGACAGGAGGACGAACGATGATCGTCGAGGAACGCATCTACCGGATCCGCAACGGCGGCATGGCGCGCTTCCTGGCGCTGGTGCGCGACGAGGCGCTGCCGCTCCAGCAGCCGGTGCTCGGCAACCTGCTCGGCTATTTCACCACCGAGATCGGCGTGCTGAGCCAGGTGGTGCACTGGTGGGGCTACGCCGATCTGGAGGACCGCCGCGCGCGCCGCCAGCGCCTGGCCGACGACGCCCGCTGGCAGGCGTTCGTGCCGCGTCTGTCCGAATGGATCGAACACGCGGAAAATCGCATTCTGGTACCGACCGCATTCTCGCCGCTGCGCGCGCTGCCCGCCGCCGGCGACCTGTCGAAGGAGTCCCGAGCATGACCCCACGCCTGACCATCGAACATTTGTACAAGGTGTTCGCCGACCGCCCCGAGCGCGCGCTCGGCATGCTGCGCCAGGGCGCGACCAAGGCCGACGTGCTGCGCGACACCGGCCAGGTCGTCGGCCTCGACGACGTGTCGCTGAGCGTGCCCGCCGGCGCGATGTACATGATCATGGGCCTGTCCGGCTCCGGCAAATCCACGCTGGCGCGCTGCGTGAACCGCCTCAACGAGCCGAGCGCCGGGCGCATCCTGCTCGACGGCGAGGATCTGTGCACGCTCGACGAGCGCGCGCTGCGCGAGGTGCGCCGCAACCGCATCTCGATGGTGTTCCAGCACTTCGCGCTGCTGCCGAACCGCCGCGTGATCGAGAACGTCGAGTTCGGCCTGAAGCTGCGCGGCATGTCCGCCGACGCGCGCCGCAAGCGCGCGCTGCAGGTGCTCGAGGTGGTGGGCCTCGCGCGCTGGGCCGAGAAGATGCCGCACGAGTTGAGCGGCGGCATGCGCCAGCGCGTCGGGCTGGCCCGCGCGCTCGCCACCGACGCCGACGTGCTGATCATGGACGAGGCGTTCAGCGCGCTCGATCCGCTGATCCGCGCCGAGATGCAGGACGAGCTGCTGCGCCTGCAGCGCACGCTGAACAAGACCATCCTGTTCATCACGCACGATTTCCAGGAGGCGCTGAAGCTCGGCACGCGGATCGCGATCATGTCCGAGGGGCGGCTGGTGCGCGAAGGCACGCCGCAATCGATCGTGATGGAGCCCGGCAGCGATTACGTGGCCGGCTTCACGCGCGAGGTGGACCGCGCGCGGCTGTTCTGCGCGGGCGCGTCGATGACGGCGCTCGACACGCTGGTGCAGCGCGACGGCTGGCGCGTGCTCGGCCACGGCGCGGCCGGCCCGGCGTTCGTGGTGGATGCGGAGGCGCGGCTGCTCGGCACGCTGGC
>NZ_JAAGPF010000144.1 GCF_017104645.1 Burkholderia sp. Ac-20379 | reverse complement strand
AGCGCCACCGCGCCCGCGGCCGACTGAGGACGCCGACGATGTCCGCCCCCTCGTCCTCTCCCGCCGCCACGCCGCCCGCCCGCGGCCCGTTCGCGGCGCTGGCCGCCACGTTCGCCGACTGGGCGCGCACCGACGGCAACGCCTGGCTCTACCTCGTCAAGGCGCTGACGGCCGCGTTTCTCGCGGTCGGCGTGTCGATGGTGCTCGACCTGCCCGCGCCGAAGACGGCCCTGACCACCGTGTTCATCGTCATGCAGCCGCAAAGCGGCGCGGTGCTGGCCAAGAGCTTCTACCGCCTGATGGGCACGTTCGTGGGCCTCGCGGCCACGCTCACGTTCGTCGCGCTGTTCCCGCAGCAGCCGTGGCTGTTCCTGAGCGCGGTGTCGCTGTGGGTCGCGATCTGCAACGCAGGCGCCGCGCGCAACCGCAATTTCCGCAGCTACGGCTTCCTGCTGGCCGGCTACACGGCCGCGCTGATCGGCCTGCCCGCCTCGCAGCAGCCCGACACGGCGTTCATGACGGCGCTCACGCGGGTGGCCGAAATCGTCGTGGCGATCGTCTCGGCCGGGCTGGTCAGCGCACTGCTGTTCCCGCGCTACACGGGCGAGCAGATGCGCACCACGGTGCGCCGCCGCTTCTCGTCGTTCGTCGATTACGTGGCCTCGGCGCTGTCGGGCAAGCTCGACCGCGCGCAGATCGAAAAGGTGCACACGCACTTCGTGGCCGACGTGATCGGCTTCGAATCGGCGCGCAGCATGGCCGTGTTCGAGAACCACGAATTGCGCATGCGCAACGGCCGCCTCGCGCGCCTGAACAGCGAGTTCATGACGGCGTCGAGCCGCTTCCACGCGCTGCACCAGTTGATGAACCGGCTGCGCGCCGCGCACGACACGGCCGTGATCGCCGCGCTCGAGCCGTACTACCACGAGATCGCGCCGCTGCTCGAACCGGACGGCCAGCCGGTGCGCACCGCCGCCGAAGCCGCGCGCGTGGCCGGGCCGCTGCTCGCCTATCGCGACGCGCTGCCGAAGCGGATCCGCGCCACCCGCGCCGAGCTCGAACGGCAGCCCGATTTCCCGCTGCTCGATTTCGACACGGCCGCCGAGCTGCTCTACCGCTTCGTCAGCGACGTGCACGACTACGCCGCCACCTACGGCTCGCTCGCCAGCGAGACGCACGAACGCGAGCGCTGGATCGAGCAGTTCGAGCCGAAGACGAACCTGACCGCCGCGCTGATCGCGGGCCTGCGCACCGGCGTCGTGATGATGCTGCTCGGCGCGTTCTGGATCTACAGCACCTGGCCGAGCGGCGTGATGCTGGTGCTGAACGCGGCGGCCGTCTGCGCGCTGGCCTCGTCATCGCCGCGCCCGAGCACCACCGCCGTGCAGATGGCGCTCGGCGCCTCGCTCGGCGTGGTGATGGGGCTGCTGCTGACGTTCGTGATCTATCCACGCATCGACGGCTTCCCGCTGCTCTGCGTCGCGCTCGCGCCGATGCTGGCGATCGGCATCCGGCTCACGCTGAAGCCGAAGACGGGCGCGCACGGCATGGGCTACCTGATCTTCTTCAGCTTCCTGGCCGGCCCCGACAACATCACGCACTACGATCCGGTCAGCTTCATCAACAACGGCATCGCGATCGTGCTGTCGATGATCGTGTCGGCGATCGCGTTCTCGGTGCTGATGCCGCCCACCTCGCCGTGGCTCAAGCGCCGCCTGTTCGCGGACCTGCGCCGCCAGGTCGTGCAGGCGTGCGAGGGCCGCCTGGCCGGGCTGCGCACGCGCTTCGAAAGCGGTGCGCGCGACCTGATGTTCCAGGCGCACACGCTGTCGGCCGACCAGCCGGGCGTGCAGCGCGACGCGCTGCGCTGGATGTTCGCGGTGCTCGAGGTCGGCAACGCGATCATCGATCTGCGCCACGAGCTGAAGGGCCTGCCCGGCGATCCGCGCTACGCGGCCTCGATGCCGTGGCGCACGGCGATCCGCACCATGCGCCGCAACGTCTGCGCGCTGTTCGCCGGGCCGAATCCGGCGCGCTTCGACGCCGCGCTGGCCGCGACCATCGACGCCATCGCGGCCACCCGCCAGGCGCTCGACACGTTCGCGCCGCCGGCCGAGGAACGCCATCGGCTGCAACGCATCCTCAGTCATCTGCATTTCGTGCGCACCGCGCTGCTCGATCGCGAATCGCCGCTCGCGGCGCTCGACGGCAACGCCGCGCCGCCTACCCCGGGAACCTCATCATGATGCCGCGTGAAATCGCCGTATTCGATGCGTACATGCCCACCGTCGTGCTGTTGTTCGTGCTCGGCGCCATCCTGACCTGGGCGCTCGACCGCGTGCTGGCCGCCACCGGCCTGTACCGGCTGGTCTGGCACCCCTCGCTGTTCCGCGCCAGCCTGCTCGTCTGCATCTGCGGCGGCCTGAGCCTCGCCGTCTACCGTTGAAATGAATCGAACCATGCTCCTCAGAAAACTTTTCGGCTTCGTCGCGACAGCCGTGATCCTCGTCGTCGCGATCCTGATCGGACACCGGCTGTGGGTCCATTACATGGACGAGCCGTGGACCCGCGACGGCCGCGTGCGCGCCGAAATCGTCAACGTGGCGCCGGACGTGTCGGGCGCCGTGGTCGAACTGCCGGTGCGCGACAACCAGTTCGTGCACAAGGGCGACCTGATCATGCAGATCGACCCGTCGCATTACGAGATCGCCGTCGAGCAGGCCAAGGCCGCCGTGGCCGCGCGCCAGTCCGAATTGCAGATGAAGCGTGCGGACGCCGCGCGCCGCGCCGATCTCGACGCCGCCGTGGTGTCGAAGGAAAGCCGCGAAAACGCCGCGCAGACCGCCTCGGGCGCCGCCGCGCAGCTCCAGCAGGCCAACGCCGCGCTCGACGCCGCCAAGCTGAACCTCGAACGCACGCGGGTGATCGCGCCGGTGGACGGCTACATCACCAACCTGAACGTGTTCAAGGGCGACTACGCGACGGCCGGCAACGCCAAGCTGGCGATCATCGACAGCCATTCGTTCTGGGTCTACGGCTACTTCGAGGAAACCAAGCTGCCGCGCGTGAAGCTCGGCGCGAAGGCCGAGATGCGGCTGATGAGCGGCGGCGTGCTGAAGGGCCATGTCGACAGCATCTCGCGCGGCATCTACGACCGCGACAACCCGCAAAGCCGCGACCTGGTGGCCGACGTCAACCCGACGTTCAACTGGGTGCGCCTCGCGCAGCGCGTGCCAGTGCGCATCCATATCGACGAGGTGCCCGACGGCGTGGTGCTGTCGGCCGGCACCACCTGCACGGTGATCGTCGACGAAGGCAAGCCGCAGGCCGGCAACAACAAGCAGGCGCCGGCCGCGCCCGCGCACTCCTGATCCGCGCCGCCCCCGGGCGGGCGGTCAACAAAAAACCCCGCGATGCCTGGCGCATCGCGGGGTTTTTCGTTGTGAACCGGTCGCCCGGCGCGGCGGCGTTCAGCCCGCCACGCGGAAGTGCCCGACCAGCGCCTTCAGCGATTGCGCCTGCTCGTCGAGCGAGCGCGCGGCGGCCGCGGCCTGCTCGACCAGCGCCGCGTTCTGCTGCGTGCCGGAATCCATCTGCTCGACCGCGCGGCCGATCTCGTCGATGCCGGCGCTCTGCTCGGTCGACGCCGCCGAAATCTCGCCGATGATGTCGGTCACGCGGCGCACCGCACGCACCACGTCCTCCATCGTGCGGCCGGCGTCGGTCGCCAGTTGCGCGCCGTTCGCCACGCGATCCACCGACGCGCCGATCAACTGCCGGATTTCCTTGGCCGCCGTGGCCGAACGCTGCGCGAGCGAACGCACCTCGCTCGCCACCACCGAGAAACCGCGCCCGTTCTCGCCCGCGCGCGCCGCCTCGACGGCGGCGTTGAGCGCGAGGATGTTGGTCTGGAACGCGATGCCCTCGATCGTGCCGATGATGTCGCGGATGCTGCGCGCGCTCGCGTCGATCTCGTTCATGGTGCTGACCACGCGGCCCACCACCTCGCCGCCCTGCTCGGCCACGTCGGAGGCGTTCTGCGCCAGCGCGCTGGCCTGCCGCGCGTTCTCGGCGTTCTGGTGCACGGTGGAGGTCAGTTGCGACATGCTCGACGAGGTGCGCTCCAGCGCCACCGCCTGCTGCTCGGTGCGCTGCGACAGATCGAGGTTGCCGGTGGAGATTTCGCTCGACGCCGACGCGATCGCCTCGGCGCTCGCCGCGATCTCGCGCACCGTCTGACCGAGCTCGCGCTGCATCGCGTCGAGCGCGAACAGCACGCTGTCGTGATCGCGCTTGGCAAGCTTGACGGGCTGGGTCAGGTCGCCGCGCGCGATGCCGGCCGCGATCACCTTCGCCGTGGCCGGTTCGCCGCCCAGTTGCGCGCCGAGCCGCTGCACCACCCACGAGGCGATCAGGATCGCCACCACGATCAGGCCGGCCGTCATCACCGCGATCATCAGCAGCGAGGCGTGGAAGCGCGCCGTGGACGCATCGCGCGTTTCCTTGGCGGCTTCGCCGCGCGCCGCCACCAGCATGTCGACCTGCTTCTCGAGCTTGCCGGTTTCGACCAGCAGGCTCACGTCCTGCGTGCCGACCTGCCAGTTCATCTGCGACAGATCCAGCGATTGCTGCTTGACCAGCGCGACGAAGTCGCTCAGATGGGCGCTCCAGTCCTTCACCGCCTTGGCGAAGCTGTCGAGCGAGGCGCGATCGCCGGCGTCGGCGTAGCGGTCGAGCACGGCCAGTTCGGTCGTGATGCCGTTCAGGTCGCCCGCGATGTCGTTGCCGAGATCGTCGCGCTCCTTGGCCGTGGTGGCCGTCAGCAGCATCTTTTGCGCGCGACTCGCGCGCAGCACGTGGCCGCGTACCGCCTCGGCCGCGTGGCTCGCGACGTGGCCCTGCTCGTAGACGGAGCGGATCGATTCGTCGAGCCGGCTGATCTGCCAGAGCGAGAACAGCCCGATCGCCAGCGTGCCCACCAGCAGCACGGCGAACGCCGCGTACAGCGTCGCCCGCACCGACCAGGCGCGCCCCGGCGCGCGCTTGCCGCGTGTCGAAGCGGCCGGCGCGGCGGCGCCGGGCGTCATGCCTGCCGTCGCCGGCCGTGCGCGCAGCGAAATTCCCATCATCCTTCCCCCGTACTCATTCTGCTGCCGGAAACGTCGGCTCCGGCATCACCGTACGGCCGCCAGCCGCGGATCTGCGGCACGGCCCTTCCCGCGCGTGTCGTCACGGATAAGGGCTTGACGGCAGGTCGGATTTTTTTCTTGAGTACGGGTCTGCCCCGATATGACGGGACTTTTGTTCATGGTCACAAAAATATCGTGCGGAAATGGCACCGGATCGGGCCCATCACGATGTCCGAATCGCGACAAAACTTGGCCTGACAATCCGAGTGAGCCAATTTACACTCCGGTGACGCCGTTACGAATTCCCATCACAACGCGCGGCTCCGCCGCCCAACGCTCGTTCGCCATGCAAACCAGCCTCGACCCGTCTCAACCCCTGCCCGACGCGCCGCCCGCCGCCCAGGCGCCGGCCCCCGCCCGCACCGATTACCCGGTGCTCGGCGCGATCAGCTTCTCGCACCTGCTCAACGACATGATCCAGTCGTTGATCCTGGCGATCTATCCGATGCTGAAGGACAACTTCTCGCTGTCCTTCGCGCAGATCGGCCTGATCACGCTCACCTATCAGATCACCGCCTCGCTGCTGCAGCCGCTGGTGGGCCTTTACACCGACAAGCGGCCGATGCCGTATTCGCTGCCGGTCGGCATGGGCTTCACGCTGTCGGGGCTGCTGCTGATGTCGGTCGCACCGAGCTTCGGCGTGCTGCTGGTGGCCGCCGCGCTGGTGGGCTGCGGCTCGTCGGTGTTCCATCCGGAATCGTCGCGCGTGGCGCGGATGGCCTCGGGCGGACGCCACGGCCTCGCGCAGTCGCTGTTCCAGGTGGGCGGCAACGCCGGCACCTCGCTCGGGCCGCTGCTCGCCGCGCTCGTGATCATTCCGCACGGCCAGCACAGCATCGCCTGGGTGTCGGTGGCCGCGCTGGTGGCGATCGTGGTGCTCGCGCAGATCGGCCGCTGGTACCGCCGTCAGCCGTCGCTGAAGAAGCGCAAGGCCGGCGAGCGCCACGCCACGCTGACGCGCAAACAGGTGTTGCTCGCGCTCGGCGTGCTGATGCTGCTGGTGTTCTCGAAGTATTTCTATCTGGCCAGCATCACCAGCTACTTCACGTTCTATCTGATGGACCGCTTCCATCTGGGCGTGCAGGCCGCGCAGTTGCACCTGTTCATCTTCCTCGCCGCCGTGGCGGCCGGCACGGTGATCGGCGGGCCGATCGGCGACCGCATCGGTCGCAAGGTCGTGATCTGGGTGTCGATCCTCGGCGTCGCGCCGTTCACGCTGATGCTGCCGCACGCGAACCTGTTCTGGACCAGCGTGCTGACCGTGATCATCGGCGTGGTGCTGGCCTCGGCGTTCTCGGCGATCCTCGTCTACGCCCAGGAACTGATTCCGGGCAAGGTCGGGATGGTGGCCGGCCTGTTCTTCGGCCTCGCGTTCGGGATGGGCGGGATCGGCGCGGCGGTGCTCGGCGACATCGCCGACGCCACCAGCGTGTCGTACGTCTACCAGCTCTGCGCCTACCTGCCGCTGCTCGGCGTGCTGACGGTGCTGCTGCCCGACGTCGAGGGCAAGAAGGCAAAACGGGCGGCGGCGGCGTAAGTCACCTCACCTGCTCCCCCGCATGCAAAAAAGCCCGGTTCACGCGAACCGGGCTTTTTTTCGTCCTTCCGCAAACCGGCCGGGCCGGGCCGCGCCCTCAGGCCGGCAACGCGCCCGCCGGATCGGCTTCGCCAGCCGCGGCCAGCGGCGCATCGGCCAGCCCGATCAGGAACCCCTTCAGGATTTCCGACGAATAGGCCGCAGCGATCTCGGTCAGGAAATTCGTGAACGAGGCCGTGGCGTGATCGTCGGCCGCGTCGGAGATGGTGCGCACCACGGCGCACGGCACGCCGTATTCGTAGCAGACCTGGGCCAGCGCCGCGCCTTCCATTTCGACGGCCAGCGCATCGGGCAGCGCCTCGCGCAGCGCGACGACTTCCGGCTCGCTCGACACGAACCGGTCGCCGCTGATGATCAGGCCCGTATGCACGCGCGCGCCGCGCAGCCGGAAGCGCGCCTTGAGCGCTTCGCCGTGGCCGGCCACGAACGCATCGCAGGCCGCGCGCAGCCGCGCCGACAGCGCCGCATCGGCCGCGAAGCGCGTGATGCCGAGCAGCGGCACCTCGTGGCGCGGGAAGATCGGCGAGGCGTCGAGATCGTGCTGCAGCAGCGCCTGCGCCACCACCACGTCGCCCACCGCCACCTCGCGCGACACGCCGCCGGCCACCCCGGCGAACACGATCGCGCGCACGTCGAAGCGATGGATCAGCGCGGTGGCCGTGGAGGCGGCCGCCACCTTGCCGACGCGCGCGAGCGTCACCACGCAGGGCACGCCGTAGGCCGTGCCGACGTGGTACTCGCGCTGCCCGAGCGTGATCGTCTCGACGGCGCCCTCGGCGCGCATCGCGGCGACCAGATCGCCCAGCTCCTGCGGCAGCGCGGCCAGAATGCCGAGCGGACGGCTGCGATCGAAACTCAAAGAAAAGGCCATGTTCATTCCACCGGCTGAAGTTTTGCGACGGCCAGCGCGAGCCATTTCTCGCCGTGCCGCTTGAATCGGACCTGCGCCTTCGCATCGGCGCCATCGCCCTCGAGGGCGATGACCGTGCCCTCGCCGAACTTGGTATGGAACACCGGCTGACCGACGCGGAAACCGTTGCCGGCCGCGCGCTTTTCGTTCGCGAACGCCGGCAGCGGCGCGGACACGGCCGCGTCGACCACGCTGTCGCGCGAGCCGCCGCCGTTGTTGCCGCCCCCGCCCGGCCGCGAGAACCAGTTGCGGCCATAGCCGGCGTTGTCGGCACGGCCGCCCCAGCGGCTGCCCGCCTCGACCTGCGGCGTCAGCCACTTCAGCACGTGCTGCGGCAGTTCGTCGAAGAAGCGCGAGCGGATGTTGTAGCGCGTCTGGCCATGCAGCATGCGGCTTTGCGCGAACGACATGTAGAGCCGCTCCTTGGCGCGCGTGATTGCCACGTACATGAGCCGGCGCTCCTCTTCCAGCCCGTCCGATTCGAGCGCGCTGTTTTCGTGCGGGAACAGGCCTTCCTCGAGGCCGGTGATGAACACGGCCGAGAATTCGAGGCCCTTGGCCGCGTGCACCGTCATCAGCTGCACGGCGTCCTGGCCGGCCTGCGCCTGGTTGTCGCCCGCCTCCAGCGAGGCATGCGACAGGAAGCCGGCCAGCGGCGTCATGGTGTCGGGGTTCTGCGCCGGATCGCCGAGATCGGCCGGTGCCAGCACGGTGTCGGCCGCATCGCCAGCCACGGCGATCTCGGGCGCCGCGCTCGCGCCGGGGCGCAGCGGAATCGCGCGCGCCGGCGCGTCGAGCCCGTAGCCCTCCTCGCCCACGAACGCGGTGGCCGCATTGACCAGTTCCTGCAAGTTCTCCAGGCGGTCCTGCCCTTCGCGCTCGCCTTGATAGAAATCGCTGAGGCCGCTCGCGCGCACCACGTATTCGACCGTTTCGGGCAGGCTCATCTGCGCCGTTTCGGCGCGCATCTTGGCGATCAGGTTCGCGAACGCGCCGAGGCTCGAGCCGGCCTTGCCGGTGACGTAGGGAATCGCGGCCGACATCGCGCAGTTGTAGAGCCGCGCCGCGTCGGCCAGTTGCTCGATCGAGCGCGCGCCGATGCCGCGCGTCGGGAAATTGACCACGCGCACGAACGCGGTGTCGTCGTTCGGGTTGTCGATCAGGCGCAGATAGGCCAGCGCGTGCTTGATTTCCTGGCGCTCGAAGAAGCGCAGGCCGCCGTACACGCGATAGGCGATGCCGGCCGTCATCAGCGTGTGCTCGATCGCGCGCGATTGCGCGTTGCTGCGATAGAGCACGGCCACCTCGCTGCGCGCCATGCCGGTGGTGATCAGCGAGCGGATTTCCTCGACGATCCAGCCCGCTTCCTGCGAATCGGTGGCGGCCTCGTACACGCGCACCGGCTCGCCGTGCCCGGCGTCGGTGCGCAGGTTCTTGCCGAGCCGGTGCGAGTTGTGCGAGATCAGGTGATTGGCCGCATCGAGGATGTTGCCGTGCGAGCGGTAGTTCTGCTCGAGCTTGATCAGGTTGCGGACCCGGAATTCCTCCTCGAAGTCGCGCATGTTGCCGACGTTCGCGCCGCGGAACGCGTAGATCGACTGATCGTCGTCGCCCACCGCGAAGATCGCGTTCTCGGAGCCGGCCAGCAGCTTGAGCCAGGCGTACTGCAGCTTGTTCGTATCCTGGAACTCGTCCACCAGGATCTGCCGGAAGCGCGACTGGTAATGCGCGCGCAGCGGCGGATTGAACATCAGCAGCTCGTAGCAGCGCAGCAGCAGCTCGGGGAAATCGACCACGCCCTCGCGCTGGCATTGCTGGTCGTAGGCCTGGTACAGCTCGACGAACATCCGGTTGAAGTTGTCGGTGGCCTCGACCTTGTCCGGGCGCAGCCCTTGCTCCTTCGCGTTGTTGATGAAGTACTGAACGTTCTTCGGCGGGTATTTCTCGTCGTCGATGTTCGAGGCCTTCATCAGGCGCTTGATCGCCGACAGCTGATCGGCCGTGTCGAGGATCTGAAAGGTTTGCGGCAGCCCGGCGTCGCGGTAATGCGCGCGCAGCATGCGGTTGCACAGCCCGTGGAACGTGCCGATCCACATGCCGCGCGTGTCGATCGGCATCATCGCCGACAGCCGCGTGAGCATTTCGCGCGCGGCCTTGTTCGTGAACGTGACGGCCAGCACGGTGGGCGGCGACGCGAAGCCTTGCTGAATCAGCCAGGCGATCCGCGTGATCAGCACGCGCGTCTTGCCGCTGCCCGCACCGGCGAGAATCAGCGCGGGCTCGTTGGGCAGCGTGACGGCGGCGTATTGTTCGGGGTTCAGATTCGCGAGCAGATCGGGCATAAAGCGGGAGGCGGACGGTGGGAGGTCAGGCGACAGGCCCGCCATTATAGAACGCCCGGCGGCACCGCCGCCGCGCGGCCGCCGGCGCGCTCGTGCGGCGATTTACGCCGCCTCGGCGGGCCTGCAGGCGGCCTCGCGCTCCCGGGCGATGCGCATCCATTTATAATTGACGGTTTCCGCATCAATCACGCATTCCTTCAGGCAATTCCAACCATGAGCGACGACAGCACGCTGGCGAAGAGTTTCGAGCCCCAGACCATCGAATCCCATTGGGGGCCGGAATGGGAAAAGCGCGGCTATGCCGCCCCGGCGTTCGACCCGGCCAAACCCGATTTCGCGATCCAGCTCCCGCCGCCGAACGTCACGGGCACCCTGCACATGGGCCACGCGTTCAACCAGACGATCATGGACGGCCTGGCCCGCTATCACCGCATGCGCGGCGACAACACGCTGTGGGTGCCGGGCACCGACCACGCCGGCATCGCCACGCAGATCGTCGTCGAGCGCCAGCTCGACGCGCAGAAGATCTCCCGCCACGATCTCGGCCGCGAGAAGTTCGTCGAGCGCGTGTGGGAATGGAAGGAAAAATCGGGCTCGACGATCACCAACCAGGTGCGCCGCCTCGGCGCGTCGACCGATTGGAGCCGCGAATACTTCACGATGGACGACAAGCTGTCGTCGGTCGTGCGCGAAGTGTTCGTGCAGCTCTTCGAGCAGGGCCTCATCTATCGCGGCAAGCGCCTCGTCAACTGGGATCCGGTGCTGATGACGGCCGTGTCCGATCTCGAAGTGGTGAGCGAGGAAGAGGAAGGCCATCTCTGGCACATCAACTACCCGCTCGCCTCGGGCGAGGGCCATCTGACGGTCGCCACCACGCGCCCGGAAACCATGCTCGGCGACGTGGCCGTGATGGTTCACCCGGAAGACGAGCGCTACCGCCACCTGATCGGCCAGTCGGTGCGCCTGCCGCTGTGCGACCGCGAGATCCCGATCATCGCCGACGATTACGTCGACCAGGAATTCGGCACCGGCGTGGTGAAGGTCACGCCCGCGCACGACCAGAACGACTACCAGGTCGGCCAGCGCCACCAGTTGCCGCAGATCGAAATCCTCACGCTCGACGCGAAGATCAACGACAACGCGCCGCAAGCCTATCGCGGCCTCGACCGCTTCGAGGCGCGCAAGCGCGTGGTGGCCGATCTGGACGCGCTCGGCGCGCTCGATTCGGTCAAGCCGCACAAGCTGATGGTGCCGCGCGGCGACCGCACGGGCGTGGTGATCGAGCCGATGCTGACCGATCAGTGGTTCGTCGCGATGACCAAGCCGGCGCCGGAAGGCAGCGTTCATCCGGGCAAATCGATCACCGAGGTGTCGCTCGACGTGGTGCGCGACGGCAGCATCAAGTTCGTGCCCGACAACTGGACCACCACCTACTACCAGTGGCTCGAGAACATCCAGGATTGGTGCATCTCGCGCCAGCTCTGGTGGGGCCACCAGATCCCGGCGTGGTACGGCGAGAACGGCGAGATCTTCGTCGCGCGCGATGAGGACGGCGCGCGCGCCAAGGCCGCGGCCGCCGGCTACACGGGCGCGCTGCGCCGCGACGAGGACGTGCTCGACACGTGGTTCTCGTCGGCGCTGGTGCCGTTCTCCTCGCTCGGCTGGCCGAACGAAACGCCCGAACTGAAGCACTTCCTGCCGTCCTCGGTGCTCGTCAGCGGCTTCGACATCATCTTCTTCTGGGTCGCCCGGATGGTCATGATGACGACGCATTTCACGGGCAAGGTGCCGTTCCACACCGTCTACATGCACGGCCTCGTGCGCGACGCGGAAGGCCAGAAGATGTCGAAGAGCAAGGGCAACACGCTCGACCCGCTCGACATCATCGACGGCATCGCGCTGGAAGACCTGGTGGCCAAGCGCACCACCGGCCTGATGAATCCGAAGCAGGCGGCCAGCATCGAGAAGAAGACGCGCAAGGAATTCGCCGACGGCATCCCGGCGTTCGGCACCGATGCACTGCGCTTCACGATGGCGTCGATGGCCACGCTCGGCCGCAACGTCAACTTCGATCTGGCGCGCTGCGAGGGCTACCGCAACTTCTGCAACAAGCTGTGGAACGCCACGCGCTTCGTGCTGATGAACTGCGAAGGCCACGATTGCGGCACCGCCAAGCCGGAACTGTGCGGCGCGGGCGATTGCGGCCCCGGCGGCTACCTCGATTTCTCGGCGGCCGACCGCTGGATCGTCTCGCTGCTGCAGCGCGTGGAAGCCGACATCGCCAAGGGCTTCGACGATTACCGCTTCGACAACATCGCCAACAGCATCTACAAGTTCGTCTGGGACGAATACTGCGACTGGTACGTCGAACTGGCCAAGGTGCAGATCCAGAACGGCACGCCGGAACAGCAGCGCGCCACGCGCCGCACGCTGCTGCGCGTGCTCGAAACGGTGCTGCGCCTCGCGCATCCGGTGATCCCGTTCATCACCGAGGCGCTGTGGCAGAAGGTGGCGCCGCTCGCGGGCCGCTACCCGGCCGGCCAGGCCGAAGGCGAAGCCTCGCTGATGGTGCAGGCCTACCCGGTCGCCGATCTCGCGAAGCTCGACGACGCCGCCGAGCAATGGGCCGCCGACCTGAAGGCCGTGGTGGACGCGTGCCGCAACCTGCGCGGCGAGATGAACCTCTCGCCCGCCACCCGCGTGCCGCTGCTCGCCACCGGCGACGTCGAACGCCTCGGCACCTTCGCGCCGTACCTGAAGGCGCTGGCGCGCTTGTCGGACGTGACGATCGTGGCCGACGAAGCCACGCTCGACGCCGAAGGCCAGGGCGCGCCGATCGCCATCGTCGGCACCAGCAAGCTGGTGCTGAAGGTGGAGATCGACGTGAAGGCCGAACGCGAGCGCCTGTCGAAGGAAGTCGCGCGCCTGGAGAACGAAATCCGCAAGTGCGAGGCCAAGCTCGGCAACGAGGCGTTCGTCGCGAAAGCCCCGCCGGCCGTGGTCGAACAGGAGCAAAAGCGCATCGCGGAATTCCGCGGCACGCTCGACAAACTGGCGGCGCAGCTTGCGCGGCTGCCGGCGTAACAAACGGTAAGGTCGCTTGCACGGAACGTGCCAGCCCAATCACCATGGGCGGCACGGACGATATAACCCCAGATGAAAGGTCGATCACATGCTGAAAGTCACTAAGGCGGTATTCCCGGTTGCCGGCCTCGGCACCCGCTTTCTGCCGGCGACGAAGGCAAGCCCGAAGGAAATGCTGCCCGTCGTCGACAAGCCCCTGATCCAGTACGCCGTCGAGGAAGCGATCGCGGCCGGCATCACGGAAATGATCTTCGTGACGGGCCGCAGCAAGCGCGCGATCGAGGATCACTTCGACAAATCGTACGAAGTCGAAGCCGAACTCGAAGCGCGCGGCAAGGAAAAGCTGCTCGACCTCGTGCGCAGCATCAAGCCGGCCAACGTCGATTGCTTCTACGTGCGTCAGCCGGAAGCGCTGGGCCTCGGCCACGCCGTGCTGTGCGCCGAAAAGCTGGTGGGCGACAACCCGTTCGCCGTGATCCTCGCCGACGATCTGCTCGACGGGCAGCCGCCCGTCATGAAGCAGATGGTCGACACGTTCGATCACTATCACAGCTCGATCATCGGCGTCGAAGAGATCCCGCCGAGCGAAACCCGCTCGTACGGCATCGTCGACGGCAAGGAGTGGGAAGACTCGATCATCAAGCTGTCGGGCATCGTCGAGAAGCCAGCGCCCGAAGTGGCGCCGTCGAACCTCGGCGTGGTCGGCCGCTACATCCTGAAGCCGCGCATCTTCGAACACCTGCGTTCGATCAAGCCCGGCGCCGGCGGCGAGCTGCAGCTCACCGACGCGATCGAGGCGCTGCTCGCCGACGAACAAGTGCTGGCCTACAAGTATCAGGGCACGCGCTTCGACTGCGGCAGCAAGCTCGGCTACCTGAAGGCGACGGTCGAGTTCGCGCTGCGCCACCCGGAAGTGCGCGACGAGTTCGAGCAATACCTGCGCGAACGCGGCACGCAGCAATCGGTGTAAGCGCCCCGCTCGCCCGCGTTTTTCGATGCGGGCAGCATAAAAAACGCCGCGCGATGCGGCGTTTTTTACTGTGCGGCGGCAATTTACTGCGCGGCGGCGGCAGCAGCCGGTTTCACCGACACCACGCCGGGCAGCCCGCCCGCCGGATCGGGCCGCGTCTTCACCAGCCAGCCGCGCGCATCGTCGAACGGCAGCTTGGCCAGCGCGCTGCGCACCAGCAGCGGCATCGCCGCGAGCGCATCGGGTTGACGGTCGCGCGCGGCGGCCGTGACCTGATAGGCGGTGGCGCCGGTGCCGCGATCGACGAACCGCAGCGTCAGCAGATGCCGGTAGACCGTTCCCGCGAACGGCAGCGGAAACGGCGCGGCGCCGTCCACGCGCAGGCCCGGCGCATCGGAGCACGGCCCGCTGGCCGGCGCGCACGGCGCGCCGAGCGCGAGCGCGGCCGGTTGCGTCGCATAGGCGATCGCGAGCCGGTAACGCGCCGCCTGCCCCGCGTCGGCCAACCGGTAGCCGTCGTGCGCCAGCGCGTCGCGCACCAGCGCCTCCACGCGCGCGTAATGCGCGTTGCCGTCCTGCGCCTCGGTGCGCGTCAGCTCGTAGGTCTGTCCGGCCGCGCCGAAGCCGGCCGGCTGCCCGGTCACGCTGACGCCGGTGGCCGGCGCGGCGCAGCCCGCCAGCAGCGCCGCCGCGCATCCCGCGCCCATCATCCCCATCGCCCGAATCGTTTTCATTCCCGTTCTCCTCGCGTGGCTTGCCGAAGCCCCCGTTGCGTCACGCCGCCCCGCTCACTCGCCGGGCTCATCGAGCCGCGGCAGCGTGATCGAGATCGCCGTGCCTGCGCCCACCGCGCTGTCCACCGCGATGTGGCCGCCGTGGCGCGTCACGACCGTCTTGACGAATACCATGCCGAGCCCCGCGCCCGTCACCTCGGGCCGCTCGCTCGCGTGAAAGCGCCGGAACCGCTCGAACAGATGCGGCTGATCCTCGGGCGCAATGCCATAGCCCTGATCGCGGATCGTGCAGGTCACGCGCGGCGGCGACGGCTCGGTCGTGAAGCGGCAGGTGATCAGCGTATCGGCCGGGCTGTACTTGACCGCGTTGTTGAGCAGGTTCACGAGCGCGCGCGTCATCAGCGAGCGGTCCGCGCCGATCCAGTACGGCTCGACGCCGGGCTGCGCGTCGATGCGGATCCGCTTGGCCTGCGCCTGCGGCCACACCTCGTCGCTGGCGTCGATCAGCAGATCGGCGAAGTTCGTCGCGTCGATCCGGTAGGTCTGCGATTCCGCGCGCGCCAGGTGCACGAACTCGTCGGCCAGCGCGAGCGCGCGCCGCGCATGGCGCTCGATGCGGCCGAACAGTTCGAGCTGCACGGCCGGCATATCGGCGCGCTGGCGCTCGAACTGCAGCAGCGCGAGGATAGACGCCTGCGGCGAGCGCATGTCGTGCGACAGCAGATGCAGCGCTTCCTCTCGCTGCCGTTCGGCCGCGTGCAGCGTGCTGACGTCGACCAGCCCGGCGATCCAGCCGCTCGCGCGCCCCTCGGCATTGGTACACGGCGCGTAGCGTAGCAGATGGTCGAGGCCGTCGAGATCGCGCACCTCCAGCCCGCTTTCGAGCAGCGCCGGGGCCTGGCCCGACGCGCGCGTCGGATCGAGCGCATCGGGCCAGGCCGCGCGCAGCGCCGCCTCGTGCTCCGGGTGCGCCACCGTCTTGACGAAGGCCAGCTCGCCGAGCGCGGCGCGCAACGGCCGCCCTTCCGGCGCGGCCACCCGCACCCGCGCGCAGTAGCGCTTGGCCGCGTGGTTGGCGATCAGCACGATGCCGGCCACGTCGGTCACGAAGATCGGCTCGGGCATGCTGTCGAGGCTGTCCCAGACGAAGCGCTTCATGTCCTGCACGCGCTGCGCGGCCTGCGCCATCAGGTTCATCTGGCGTTCCAGCACGTCGCCGCCGAAGCGGCCGCGCGCGGCCGGATCGCGCGGCGCCTCGGGCAGCAGATGCGGCTCGGCGGCCAGCCGTTCGAGCTCGCCGCGCAGGTAGCGCATCGTCATTTCGAGCCGCCGCCAGTTCCAGACCGGATACACCACGATCAGGCCGAGGATCGCCGGCGCGGGCGTGAGCCAGAGCCGCGCGCCGGACAGCAGCGCGACGCTCGCGGCCACGCAGGCCAGCGTCAGCGACAGCGCCAGCAGCAGCGAGCACCGTGGCATGCAGTTCCACGCCCGGCAGCGGGCCGAGTTCGCCCGACACCGGCGTGGCGAAACGGTCGTAGAGGCCCGCGGCGGTCACGCCGACCAGCACCAGCTTGCCGCGCAGCGCCGCGTCGGGCACCTTGCCGGCCAGCACGTCGGCCAGCGAATAGGCCGGATAGCGCGGCGTCGCACGGCTGAACGGAATCAGATACCGGCCCGGGCCGGGCAGCGGCGCGTGGCTCAGCGGCGACGACGGCGCCAGCCCGCGCGCCGCCGACAGCATCAGTTGCGGCCAGTCGCGCCGCCCGTCGCTTTCGCTCAGCGCGACGCTGCGCACGATGCCGTCCGGATCGACCTCGAAGTTGATATGGCCGAGCCCCGCCGCGCGCTCGGCCAGCGCCGGCACCGGCAGCGTCGCGTCGCGCGCGCCGGCCGCGTTCTCCGGGCTCAGCAGCACCGGCAGCCAGGTCGGCACGCGCGCGAGCGCCGCGGCGAGCGCCGCGTCGTCGGCCGACTGCTCGACGAACAGCACGTCGTACGCCACCGCCGCCGGCTTCGCGCGCGCGAGCGCGTCGAGCAGTTGCGCATGCACGCCGCGCGCCCACGGCCAGCGGCCGAGCCGCTCGACGCTGGCGTTGTCGATCTCGATCACGGCGATGTCCGGGTCGAGCACGAGGCTGCGCGCGCCCAGCAGACGGTCGTAGACGAGCCGGTCGACACTGGCCGTGGCGTGCCAGAACACGCCCGCGAACACGGCCGCCACGCCGAGGCAGCCGATCGCGAGCCATTCGATCAGGACACGCCGGCCGAGCGGACGCCGCCGGCGCGGGCCGGGACCGGGCGCGAGGCCCGCCGCGGACGCCTCGTCGGGCAACAGACTGTCTGCAAGCTTCATCGTCGCGCGTCAGCGGGCCAGCGTGAAACTGTTGACGGCGCCCGTCTTCTCGTAGAAACGGCCGCCGTCGAACTGCTCGGCGCTCACGCTCCAGTAGTAGTCGCCCGGCGGCAGATGCGCGATCACCATGCGCGTGTCGGTCATGCCCGGCTGATCGACGATCGGGTTCGACAGATCCGCCGACGCCGACAGCACGAACCGGTAGCGCGTGCTCGCGCCGGCCGCCGCGCCGCTCGGCATCCAGCGGAACGCATAGCCGCCGCGGGTCGGGCCGGCCTCGGCATGCAGGCCGAAACGCCGCCGCTCGAAACCGTAGGTGCGCACCTGCCCTTCGAGTCCGTTCGCGTCGATCGCCGCGACGCGCACGAAATAGCTGCCGTCGGGCACGTCGTCGAAGCGTGCCTGCGGCGTCGCGATGCGTATTTCGCGCAGCACGTCGAGAAACCCGGCGTCGCTCGCGATCTGCACGCGATACGCCTGCGCCCCGGCCGGCGGCACGAGATCGAAGCCGACCTGCGGCGCGTCCTGCACGCGGCCCGGCTTGAGAACCGTGGGCGCGTCGAGCAGCGGCACCGGTGCGCCCACCTGCCCGTCGGCCGCCGCGATGCTGCCGAAATTCGCATGCACGAGCGTCGGATCGGGGCTGCGCGCCGGCCCGACGCCGACCGTGCCCGCCAGCACCTCGACGCGCGTGCGCGCATCGCCGCCCGCGTCGTAGTTCACGCGAAAGCGCGTGCCGCGCACGCCGGCCACCACCGACGGCGAGCGGATCTGGAACCGGTCGTCGGGCCGCTTCATGTGCGTGACGTCGCTGTCCACCGAGCCGCGCTTCAGATCGACGATGCGCGACAACGTATTGGTCAGCACCGTGCGATGGAGCGCGCCCAGATCGATTTCGCTGTCGGGCGGCAGGCTCAGATGGGTGCCGTCGGTCAGTTCGAGCGTGACGAAACCGTCCGCGCCGGTGCGCAGCCGGTCGCCCTCGCGAAGCGTCGCGTCGGCCGCGAGCGGGCCGAACGCCGCGGTGCGGCCGGCGCGCTCGACCGCGCC
>NZ_JAAGPF010000143.1 GCF_017104645.1 Burkholderia sp. Ac-20379 | reverse complement strand
GGTGCGCCGCCGGCCGAGGCCGCCTGGCTCGGCGGCCCGGTCGCCGCTGAAGGCCACCTGGCCGGGCTTGTAGCGGGTTGGCTGTGGCTGGCGGGGGCCGCCGCGGCGGCGAGGCTGCGATATGCGTTCGCCGGGCCGCTGGCGTCCGCCGATGGACGCTCGCCAGCCTCGCGCTCAGAATAGGCGGCGCGGTTTCTGCCTTGGTTTTCGTTGCTGTCTTGTCGTTATCGTCGTTCGATCACCGGAGAGACATATGGCTTTTGTGCTTCTGATTGCCGAACCCACGGGCCAGCGCGCCCAACGCACGCAGGAAGAGGGCCGCGCGCTGTACGAGCGGATGCTGCGTTTTGCCGGCGACCTGCAATCGCGCGGCGTGCTGCGCGTGGCCGAATCGCTGGTGTCGGAGGACAAGGCCACGCGCGTGCAGGTCCGCAACGGCGAATCGCGCGTCGTCGAGGGCCCGGATGCCGAGGCCAGGGAAATGATCGGCGGCGTCTTCCTGCTCGACGTCGCCACCGCGGGCGAGGCCGTCGCGATCGCCAAGGCCTGCCCGGCCGCCGAATGGTGCACGGTGGAAGTGCGCGAGGTTGGCCCCTCTTTTCTCTGAGCGGGCCGCACGGAATCCGGCCGGCGCGATCCGCGCCGGCCTGTCGATCGACACGGGAGAATCGCGATGCATCGTCAAATCTACGTCAACCTTCCGGTTCGGGAAGTGGCCCGCGCGCGCGGCTTCTACACCGCGCTCGGCTTCACCCCGGTGCCTGAGTTCAGCAACGCCGACGCGGCCTGCATGCGAATCGGCAGCGCCATCTTCGCGATGCTGCTCTCGCACCCGTTCTTCGCCAGTTTCACCGACAAGCCGATCTGCGATCCGGCCGAGCGCCTGCAGACCCTGCTGTGCCTGTCTTGCGACGATCGGGACGAGGTCGACCGGCTGGTCGCCGCCGTGCAGGACGCCGGCGGCGTGGTCGTCCGGGCGCCCGGGCAACAGGGGCCGATGTACGGCGCGGCCTTTGCCGATCCGGACGGGCATGTCTGGGAACTGGTGTATCTGCCGGCGGCCGGAGCGGACGCGGGGGCGGCCGCGGCGTAATCGCTGCGTGCGAACGCGTGCCGGTGCCGCTCGCCGCCGCGTCGTTGCGCTTCCGTTTTCGAATGCAAGCGCCGCGGCTGCATTGCAGCCAATGGCGGGTGACGATCCATCCCTTTTAATCGCCAGTTCGGTGTCCCGATTCGCGCGAATACGGGGTTGAAACGATTGCGCATTAAAAAAAAATTTAAAACACGGGTTCAATCGTCGATTATTTTGCCGATAGACCGATAGAATCTCGACGCGTAGAAAAAATAACGATGTTGAATGCGGATTCGCGATTCGGCCGTGCCGCGCGATGTCAGTCGCGCGGCCCCGGCCGGATCGCTTCCGTGCCTCCGCGTGCGCCGCGGCGGGCGGGCTCCGTCTGGATGTTGCGTCACACACGATTCACGGTCGCGAAACCGCGGCTGAATGCCGATTGCGGCTCGCCGGCCCAATCGATGATTCGTGCCTATGCTTTTTGCCGGCGATATTCGGCCAAACGCCAGAATTTCGGCGAGACGCCCAAACCAGACGTCAAATCGATTCATAACCAATAAAACGTTTTCCGGGGGAGTTTCAACATGGTTCGCGCTCGCCAATCGCACGACGGCAATCTGCCGCCCTTCCTGCCCGCCATGGGCGTATTTGTTGCGCTGGTCGGCGCCGGCATCGTTCCCGCGCATGCCACCTGCACGACGGTGGGCAGCAACGTCACCTGCTCGGGCGCGGCCAACCCGCTCGCGCCTAGCTATGCGAACGGCGCCAACAATCTGAACGTGACCGTCAACAACGGCGCCACCGTGGGCGTGCTGCTCGGCTCCGGCGGCAACGTGATGACGCTGACCGGCGTGAACAACACGCTCACCAACAACGGCCAGATCGATACGGCCGCGCTCGGCACCGGCCTCGGCGTGCTGTCCTCGGGCGTGGTGATGGGCAACGCGGCAGGCAGCACGGAAACCATCGTCAACAACGGCCTCATGCGGGGCAGTTCGGGCGTGGCGATCACGCTGACCGGCATGGCGCTGGCGGTGCAGAACGGCGCCGGCGGCACCACCAACATCACCAACAACGGCGTGATGAGCACCATCGGCATCACCGGCGCGACGCTGACCGGCGCCGACGCGGGCGTGATCGCGACCTACGGCGGCGGCCAGGTCAACATCGACAACTCGGGCACCATCTCGGGCCGCGTCGCGCTCGGCAGCGCGTCGGGCGGCAACACGTTCACGAACTCCGGCACCGTGAACGGCAGCGTGTCGATGGGGCAGAACAGCACCAACCAGTTCATCGCCACCACCGGCTCGTCGGTCGCCGCGGCGGGCGGCACGGCGCTCCAGACCAACCTCGGCATCGGCGCGACCACCATCAACTTCGCGGCGACCGGCACCGTGGACGGCGGCGCCGGCGGCAACAACACGCTGTCGCTGCAGCAGGGCAGCGGGGCCACCGGTGCGATCAACAACAGCAGCTACATCAACTTCAACCACCTCGACGTGCAGAGCGGCACCTGGGCGCTGTCCGGCGCGTCGGGCGCGACCGACGCCACGCTCAGCAACGGCACGACGGCGGTGATCGACAACGACGCCTCGCTAGGCACCGGCACCATCAACGCCAACGGCGGCACGATCCAGGCCTCGACCTCGGGGCTCACGCTCTCGAACGACATCGGCGTGACGGGCAACGGCCTGACCGTGAGCGGCACCAACAACCTCGGGCTCAGCGGCACGATCTCGGGCGGCGGGTCGCTGACGCAGGCCGGCACCGGCACGCTGCTGCTGAGCAGCGCGAACAGTTACACCGGCGGCACCGATCTGCAGTCGGGCACCTTGACGCTTGGCAACAGCGCGGCGCTCGGCACCGGCACCCTGACGGTGAGCGGCAACGCGACGATCGATTCCAGCCAGTTCGTGTTTCTGACGAACCAGATCTCCGTGAACACCGGCACGGCGCTCACGCTCGACGGCGGTATCGGCATGGCGCTGGCCGGCGCGATTTCGGGCGGCGGCGGCGTGACCAAGGACGGCCTGGGTGTCTTCACGCTGGCGGCCGGCAACACCTACACCGGCCCGACCGTGATCAACTCGGGCACGCTGGCGCTCGGCGGCGCCGGCTCGCTGCTGTCCACCGGCGCGGTGAGTCTCGCCGGCAGCGGGGCCAGCTTCGAGATCGCCGGCGCGAACGGGGACGAGACGATCGGTTCGCTGTCGGGCGTGGCGGGCTCCACTGTCGGGCTCGGCCTCAACACGCTGAGCTTCGGCGATTCGACCAACCAGACCTTCGCCGGCACGATCGAGGACGGCGGCGGGATCGTCAAGCAGGGCAGCGGCACCGAGACGCTGACGGGCGCCAACACCTACACGGGCGGCACCACCATCAGCGGGGGCACGCTGAAGCTCGGCGCGGGCGGCTCGCTCGCGGCCACCGGCGATGTGGATCTCAACACGGCGGGCGCCGGTTT
Source organism: Burkholderia sp. Ac-20379 (assembly GCF_017104645.1). Taxonomy (GTDB): domain Bacteria; phylum Pseudomonadota; class Gammaproteobacteria; order Burkholderiales; family Burkholderiaceae; genus Burkholderia. The sequence goes on along the minus strand of NZ_JAAGPF010000143.1, from coordinate 14,716 downwards.
CGACATCGCCAGCTCGGGCGCGAACCAGACCATCGGCGGGCTGTCGGGCGTGAGCGGCACCACGGTCTCGCTCGGCCCGAACTCGCTGAGCTTCGGCGACGCCTCCGACCACACGTTCGGCGGCACGATCGACGGCACCGGCGGCGTGGTCAAGCAGGGCAGCGGCACCGAGACGCTGACGGGCGCCAACACCTACACCGGCAATACCACCATCAACGAAGGCACGCTCGCGATCAGCGGCGGCGGCTCGCTGTCGGGCTTCGGCACCGTCAACCTCGCCAACGCGGGCACCGGCCTGGACGTGAGCGGCGCGGCTTCGCCGCAGACCATCGGCGGGCTGGTCGGCGCGGCCGGCTCGAGCATCTCGCTCGGCGCGAACAGCCTCGCGTTCGGCGATGCCGGCAGCCACACGTTCGGCGGTACGATCGGCGGCGCCGGCGGCGTGGTCAAGCAGGGCAGCGGCACCGAAACGCTGACGGGCGCGAATACCTACACCGGCGGCACCACCATCATCGGCGGCACGCTGGCGCTCGGCGCGGGCGGCTCGCTGGCCGCCGGCGGCGAGTTGAACCTCGGCGCGTCGGGCTCGCGCTTCGACATCAGCGGCGCGGGCGCGAACCAGACGATCGGCGCGTTGACGGGCGTGACCGGCACGACCATCGCGCTCGGCGGCAACGGCCTCACGCTCGGCGACGCGAGCAACCAGAGCTTCGGCGGCACGATCAGCGGCACGGGCGGCATCACCAAGCAGGGCAGCGGCACCGAAACGCTGACGGGCGTGAACACGTTCACGGGCGGCGCGACCGTCGCCGCCGGCACGCTCGCGATCAGCGGCAACGGCTCGCTCGCGGCCGGCACTCACCTCGATCTCGCGAACGCGGGCGCAGGCTTCGACATCAGCGGCGCGAACGCGAACCAGACGATCGGCGCGCTGGCGGGCGCGGCCGGCAGCACCGTCACGCTCGGCGCGAAGACGCTGACGCTCGGCGACGCGACCAGCCAGAGCTTCGGCGGCGCGATCGGCGGCACCGGCGCGATCGTCAAGCAGGGCAGCGGTACGGAAACGCTGACGGGCGCCAACACCTACACGGGCGGTACCACGATCGCCGCCGGCACGCTGGCGCTCGGCGCGGGCGGTTCGCTCGCGGCCACCGGCGGCGTTGCGCTGACGAATGCGGGCGCGGCGTTCGACATCGGCGGCGCGGGCGCGAACCAGGCCATCGGCGGGCTGAGCGGCGTGGCCGGCACGAGCGTCAACCTCGGCGGCAACACCCTGACGTTCGGCGACAGCGTCTTCGAAACGTTCAACGGCACGATCAGCGGCACCGGCGGCATCACGAAGCGGGGCAGCGGCACCGAAACGCTGACGGGCGCGAACACGTTCACCGGCGGCGCGACCATCAACGCGGGCACGCTGGCGCTGGGCGCGGGCGGCTCGCTGGCGGCCGCTTCGAGCGTGAACCTCGCGAATACGGGCACCGTGTTCGACATCAGCGGCGCGGGCGCGAGCCAGACCATCGGCGGCCTGTCGGGCGCGGCCGGTTCGACGGTGGCGCTGGGCGGCAACGGCCTGACGTTCGGCGATGCGGGCAACGAAACGTTCGGCGGCGCGATCACCGGCACGGCGGGCATCACGAAGCAAGGCAGCGGCACCGAGACGCTGACGGGCGCCAATACGTTCTCGGGCGGCGTGACCGTCGACGCGGGCACGCTCGCCATCGGCGCAGGCGGCTCGCTGGCAGCGGGCAGCAGCGTCAACCTCGCGAACGCGGGCGCGGGTTTCGACATCGGCGGCGCGAGCGCGAACCAGACCATCGGCACGCTGTCGGGCGCGGCCGGTTCCACGGTCGGTCTCGGCGCGAACGCGCTGACGTTCGGCGACGCGACCAACCAGACGTTCGGCGGCGCGATTTCGGGTACGGGCGTGCTGATCAAGCAAGGCAGCGGCACCGAAACGCTGACGGGCGCGAACACCTACACGGGCGGCACGACCGTCGACGCGGGCACGCTGGCCATCGGCGCGGGCGGCTCGCTGGCCTCGACGGGCGTCGTGACGCTCGCGAACGCGGGCGCAACGCTCGACCTGAGCGGCGCGACCACGGCGCAGGCCATCGGCGGGCTCGGCGGTGTGGCCGGTACGACCGTGTCGCTGGGCGGCAACGGCCTGACGCTCGGCGATGCGGGCAACGAAACGTTCGGCGGCGCGATCACCGGCACGGCGGGCATCACGAAGCAAGGCAGCGGCACCGAAACGCTGACGGGCGCGAATACGTTCACGGGCGGCGCAACCGTCAACGCGGGCACGCTGGCCATCGGCGCGGGCGGCTCGCTGGCGGCGGGCAGCAGCGTCAACCTCGCGAACGCGGGGGCGGGTTTCGATATCGGCGGCGCGAGTGCGCCGCAAACCATCGGTGCGCTCAGCGGCGTGGCGGGTACCACCGTGTCGCTGGGCGGCAATGGCCTGAGCCTCGGCGACGCGGGCAACGCCACGTTCGGCGGCGCGATCACGGGCACGGGTGGCATCGCGAAGCAAGGCAGCGGCACGGAAACGCTGACGGGCGCGAACACCTACACCGGCGGCACGACCGTCAACGCCGGCACGCTGGCAATTGGCGCGGGCGGCTCGCTGGCCTCGACGGGCGGCGTGACGCTCGCGAACGCGGGCGCAACGCTCGATCTGAGCGCGGCGACCACGGCGCAGACCATCGGCGGCTTGAGCGGCGTGGCCGGTACGACCGTCTCGCTGGGCGGCAACGGCCTGACGCTGGGCGACGCGGGCAACGCCACGTTCGGCGGCGCGATCAGCGGCACCGGCGGCCTCACGAAGCAAGGCAGCGGCACCGAAACGCTGACGGGCGCGAACACGTTCACGGGCGGCGCAACCGTCAACGCGGGCACGCTGGCGATTGGCGCGGGCGGCGCGTTGGCGGCGACGGGCAGCGTCAATCTCGCGAACGCGGGGGCGGGCTTCGACATCGTCAACGCGGGCGCGAGCCAGACCATCGGCGGCCTGTCGGGCGCGGCCGGTTCGACGGTGGCGCTGGGCGGCAACGGCCTGACGCTCGGCGATGCGGGCAACGCGACGTTCGGCGGCGCGATCACCGGCACGGCGGGCATCACGAAGCAAGGCAGCGGCACCGAAACGCTGACGGGCGCGAATACGTTCACGGGCGGCGTGACCGTCGACGCGGGCACGCTCGCGCTCGCCGGGAGCGGTTCGCTCGCGGCCGGCGCCAACGTGAATCTGGCGAACGCGGGCGCGGGCTTCGATATCGGCGGTGCGACCACGGCGGTGGCGATCGGCGGGCTGAGCGGCGCGGCCGGCACGAGCGTCAATCTCGGCGGCAACAACCTGACGTTCGGCGACGCCGGCAACCAAACCTTCGGCGGCGCGATCGCCGGCACCGGCGGCATCGCGAAGCAGGGCAGCGGCACGGTCACGCTGACGGGCGCGAACAGCTTCACGGGCGTCGCCACGGTCGCCGCCGGCACGCTGGCGCTGGGCGCGGGCGGCTCGCTGTCCGGCGGTGTCGATCTGACCAACGCCGGCTCCCGTTTCGACGCAAGCGCGGCCGGCGCGCCGCAGGCCATCGGCGGCCTGAGCGGCGTGGCCGGCACCACCGTCGATATCGGCGGCAATGGCCTGACGTTCGGCGATTCGGGCAACGAAACGTTCGGCGGCACGATCGCGGGCACCGCCGGCGTTACGAAGCAAGGCAGCGGCACCGAAACGCTGACGGGCGCGAACACGTTCACCGGCGGCGCAACCGTCAACGCGGGCACGCTGGCCATTGGCGCAGGCGGTTCGCTGGCGGCGGGCAGCAGCGTCAATCTCGCGAATGCGGGCGCGGGCTTCGACATCGGCGGCGCGGGTGCGAACCAGACCATCGGGGCGTTGTCTGGCGTGGCCGGTTCCACGGTCGATCTTGGCGCGAACGCGCTCACGTTCGGCGGCACGACCAACCAGGCGTTCGGCGGCGCGATCACGGGCACCGGCGGCATCGCGAAGCAGGGCAGCGGCACGGAAACGCTGACGGGCGCGAACACCTACACGGGCGGCACGACCGTCAATGCGGGCACGCTGGCCATCGGCGCGGGCGGCTCGCTGGCTTCGATGGGCGGCGTGACGCTCGCGAACGCGGGCGCAACGCTCGATCTGAGCGGGGCGACCACGGCGCAGACCATCGGCGGGCTGAGCGGCGCGGCCGGTACGACCGTGTCGCTGGGCGGCAACGGCCTGACGCTGGGCGACGCGGGCAACGCCACGTTCGGTGGTGCGATCACGGGCACGGGCGGCATCACCAAGCAGGGCAGCGGTATCGAAACGCTGACGGGCGCGAACACGTTCACGGGCGGCGCAACCGTCAACGCGGGCACGCTGACGCTTGCCGGCAACGGCTCGCTCGCGGCCAGCACCCAAGTGAACCTCGCGAACGCGGGCGCGGGCTTCGACATCGGCGGCGCGAACGCGAACCAGACGATCGGTGCGCTGGCGGGCGCGGCCGGCAGCGTCGTCACGCTCGGCGCGAAGACGCTGACGCTCGGCGATGCGACCAGCCAGAGCTTCGGCGGTGCGATCGGCGGCACCGGCAGAATCGTCAAGCAGGGCAGCGGCACCGAGACGCTGACGGGCGCCAACACCTACACGGGCGGCACGACCGTCAATGCGGGCACGCTGGCGCTCGGCGCGGGCGGCTCGCTCGCGGCCACCGGCGGCGTTGCGCTGACGAATGCGGGCGCGGCGTTCGACATCGGCGGCGCGGGCGCGAATCAGACGATCGGCGGGCTGAGCGGCGTGGCCGGCACGCAGATCGCGCTCGGCGGCAACACCCTGACGTTCGGCGGCAGCGTCTTCGAAACGTTCAGCGGCACGATCTCGGGCACCGGCGGCATCGCGAAGCAAGGCAGCGGCACGGCCACGCTGACCGGCGCGAACACGTACACGGGCGGCACGACGATCGCGGCCGGTACGCTCGCGATCGGCGCAGGCGGTTCGCTGGTGTCGGGCGGCGATCTCACGCTCGCCAATACGGGCGCCGCGTTCGACATCAGCGCCGCGACCACGCCGCAGACGCTCGGCGCGCTGAACGGCGTGGCCGGCTCGGCCATGAATCTCGGCGCGAACACGCTGAGCGTCGGCGGCGCGGGCAGCGCCGCGTTCGGCGGTGCGATTGCCGGTACCGGCGGCCTCGTCAAGACGGGCGCGGGCACCCAGACGCTCGCGGGCGACAGCACCTACAGCGGCGGCACGACCGTGACGGGCGGCACGCTGGTGGTCGGCGCGAACGGCGCGCTCGGCACCGGCGAGCTGAACATCGCCGCGCCGGCCACGCTCGACGCGTCGGCGCCGGTCGCGCTCGCCAACGCCGTCGATCTCGGCAGCACGGCCATCGTCGGCGGCAGCCAGAACCTGACGCTGGCGGGCGCCGTGTCCGGCACGGGCGGCCTCGTCAAGAACGGCGATGCGGCGCTGACGCTCTCCGGCGCGAACACGTTCAGCGGCGGCACCACGCTGAACGCGGGCACGCTCGCGGTCGGCAACGCGCGGGCGCTCGGCGTCGGCTCGCTGACCCTCAACGGCGGCAGCCTGCTGCTCGGCACCACCGCGCTGACGCTCGACGCGCTGAACGGCGCGGCCGGCAGCACCGTCGACACGGGCACGGGCAGCCTCACGGCCGGCGGCGGCACCTACGGCGGCAACCTGACGGGCGCGGGCGCGCTGATCAAGAACGGTGCCGGCACGCTGACGCTGACGGGCGAGAACACCTACTCCGGCGGCACCACGATCGGCGGCGGCACGCTGCAGGTCGGCGACGGCGGCAGCGCCGGCTCGATCCGCGGCAACATCGCCAACTTCGGCCGGCTGCTGTTCGCGCGCGGCGACAACATCACGTACGACGGCGCGATCGGCGGCACCGGTTCGCTGACGCAGGCCGGCAACGGCCAGTTGACGCTGACCGGCGCGAGCACGCTGAGCGGCCCGACCACGGTGGCGGCCGGCACGCTGAACGTGGCCGGTTCGCTGGCGCAATCGACCGTGACCGTCAACAGCGGCGCGATCGTCACCGGCACCGGCACGATCGGCGGGCTGGTGGTCAACGGCGGCGCGACGGCGGCCGCGAGCCAGCCCGGCGCGGCGCTGAACGTGGCGGGCAACGTGACGTTCCAGCCGGGCTCGACGCTGCAGATCGCGGCCACGACGCAGCAGGCCGGTTCGGTCGCGGCCACCGGCAGCGCGCAGCTCAACGGCGGCACGGTGCAGGTGCAGGCCAACGACGGCGCGTATTCGCCGCTCACGCGCTACACGATCGTCAACGCGGGCGGCGGCGTGAACGGCACGTTCAGCGGCGTCAACAGCAACCTCGCGTTCCTGAAGCCGCTGCTCAGCTACGACGCCAACCGCGTCCTGCTGAGCCTCGTGACGAACGGCACGTCGTTCACGGATGTCGCGCAGACGGTCAACCAGCGTCAGGTCGCCGGCGCGATCGGCACGCTCGGCATCGGCAACGCGATCTACGACGCGGTGCTGTCGAGCGACGCGGGCAACGCGCGCGCGGCGTTCAACGCGCTCGACGGCGAGCTGTACGCGAGCATCAAGAGCGTGCTGCTGACCGACAGCCGCTACGTGCGCGATGCGGTGACGGATCGCCTGCGCCAGGGCCTCGGCGCATCGAGCGGGCCGCTCGCGGCGTTGGCTTCGGGCGGCGCGTCGATGTGTGGCGACGCCAACTCGGTGCTCTCCGGCCCGGCCGGGGCGGCGGCCGCGCAGCAGCGTTGCCAGGCCGCGCCGTATCAGCCGGTGGTGTGGGGGCAGGCGTTCGGCGGCCGCAGCCGGCTCGACGGCGACGGCAACGCGTCGTCGATCTCGCGCAGCATGACTGGCTTCATCGCGGGCGCGGACATGGGCCTCGGCGATCACTGGCGCGCGGGTATGGCGGGCAGCGTCACGCACAGCAGCTTCGACAACGACACGCAATCGTCGGCCAGCGCAGACAGCTATTCGGTGTCGGCATACGGCGGCGGCCAGTTCGGCGCGCTCGGCGTGCGCGCCGGCGCGGCCTATACGTGGCATCGCATCGACGGCGATCGCTATCCGTCGTTCGCGGGCTTCTCGGATCATGCGCAAAGCGGCATCAACGCGCAGACGGCGCAGGTGTTCGGCGAAGTGGGCTACGCGCTGCCGGCCGGGCCGATCGCGCTCGAGCCGTTCCTGAACCTGGCCTACGTGAACCTGCATACCGACGGCATGAGCGAGACGGGCGGCGCCGCGGCGCTGCGCAGCGGCAGCCAGTCGAACAACATCGGCTTCTCGACGGCCGGCCTGCGCGCGGCGACGCAGTTCAACGTGATGTCGAAGGGCGGCTTCACGGCGCGCGCGATGGCCGGCTGGCGTCACGCGTTCGGCGCGACCACGCCGAATGCGACGTACTCGTTCGTGAGCGGCGGCGGTTCGTTCCAGGTGACCGGCGTGCCGATCGCGCGCGACGCGGCGGTCATGGAGCTGGGCATCGACGCCAACCTGACGCAACGCCTGAAGCTCGGCCTGACGTACAGCGGCCAGTACGGCAGCGGCGTGCGCGACAACGCGGTGCTCGGCAACCTGCTCTGGAAGTTCTGATCGGACGCAGCGCCGATACGCGAACGGACGCACGGCGCGTCCGTTCGCATTCTCTCCCCCTTCACGCCGCACTCCCTTGCGCAGCTTCCGTTCCCGGCCGGCGTTGCCGTTGTGGCCGTCGCGCGGCAAAACCGGTTGCGTCCGCAACGTATCGCGCGGGCTGTCCCGCCGTCCCGCCGTTTCGGAATGCGCATCAATCGCCGGATTCGCGACCGCGCCGATTGTTTCGCGATCGAAATCCGCCGCCGCCATTATTCGACGCTAAAAAAGCGCGCAATCATTTTCATTCAGAAATTCCCTGAATTGGTTGAATGGCAATTGTCAATTTGTCTTGATCTGTTGTAGCCTTTTTAAACATTGAAACAGAATTAAACAGATTGGCCGGCCATCCGCGTTTCGCACGTTTTATTCCCGAGGGGGCAATTCAAATCCTGCGCGTTTGATTATTCGCAACGCTGCCCAGCAGTATTGACGGTACTCGCGTATCCGACCGTGCCGTCCGCACGCCGGCTTTCCAGGCCGATTCGAACGGTTTTTCGCGCCGCGCCGCAGCACGGCGGGGGAGGCGTTCGTCCCGCTTTCATGAATTAGCAGGCATTACCGGTTTGAAATCGAATCGGGTAAAAAATGATCTATGCCATTTCGATTCGAATAGGAATTGCCGGATACCGCAATCACCGTTAATGGAGAATTGCCCGATGACCCGCGTCAGCCATGTGAAGAAGGACGGCGAACTGCCGAAGCTGTTGCCCGCGATGGGCGTGTTCCTGGCGCTGGTCGGCGCGGGCATCATTCCCGCCGAGGCGGCGTGCACGGGCGCCGGCACCGTGGTGTCGTGCGTGGGCGCGGCCAATCCGATCGCGCCGAGCCTGCTGAACGGCACCAACAACGTCAACGTCACGGTCGCCAACGGCGCGGGCGTCGGCGTGCTGCTCGGGGTGCTCGGCAACGCGGTGACGCTGACCGGCAACAACGCCACGCTGACCAACAACGGCCGCATCGATCCGACCCTGCTCGGCACCGGCCTCGGCGTGCTGTCGTCGGGTGTGGTGATGGGCAACGCCAACTCTGTGGGCAGCACGCAAACCGTCACCAACAACGGCACGATGATGGGTTCCACCGGCGTGGCCATCGGCGCCAGCGGCTTCGCGCTGAACGTGCAGAACCGCGCGGGCGGCACCACCAACATCACGAACACCGGCACGATGTCGACCACCGGCATCATCGACGCGACGCTGCTCGGGCCGGACGCGGGCGTGATCGCTGCTTACGGCGGCGGGCAGGTCAACGTCAACAACTCGGGCACGATCACGGGCCGCACCGCGCTCGGCGCGTCCGCGGGCGGCAACACGTTCACGAATTCCGGCACGATCAACGGCAGCGTGTCGATGGGCGCGAACAGCACCAACCATTTCACGGCCGTCACCGGCTCGTCGGTCAACACGGCGGGCGGCACGGGCCTCGCGGTCGAGCTCGGGATCGCCGCGGTCACGATCGGCTTCGCGCCCACGGGCCTCGTCGACGGCGGCGCGGGCGGCAACAACACGCTGTCGCTCGCGCAGGGCGCCACGGCCGCCGGCACGCTCGACAACACCGGCTATATCAACTTCAATCATCTCGACGTGCAAAGCGGCGCGTGGACGCTGAGCGGCGCATCGACGGCCACCGACGCCACGCTCGGCAACGGCGCCACCGCGATCGTCGGCAACGCGGCGGGGCTCGGCACCGGCACGATCACGTCGAACGGCGGCACGATCCAGTCGGCCACGCCGGGCCTCGCGATGAACAACGCCATCAACGCGGCGGGCAACGGCCTCGGCGTGGGCGGCACGGCGAGCCTCGGCCTGTCCGGCGCGATCTCGGGTGTCGGCCCGGTGACCAAGACGGGCAGCGGCGCGCTGACGCTGTCCGGCGCGAACAGTTATACCGGCGGCACCAGCCTCAACGCGGGCACGCTCGTGGCCGGCAACAACCAGGCGCTCGGCACCGGCGCGCTGACGGTGGGCGGTAACGCCACGCTCGACAGCAGCCAGGCGGTGACGCTCGCCAATCAGGTCGCGATCGGTTCGGGCGCGGCGCTGACGCTCGGCGGCAGCAACGCGATGAGCCTCGGCAACCCGGTGACGGGTGCGGGCAGCCTCGTCAAGAACGGCGGCGCCACCGTCACGCTGTCCGGCGCGAACAGCTACACCGGCGGCACCACCGTCAATGCGGGCACGCTGGCGCTCGGCGCGGGCGCGTCGCTGGCGCCCACCGGCAGTGTCGATCTCGGCGGCGCGGGCGCGAGCTTCGACATCGGCGCGTCGGGCGCGAGCCAGACGATCGGCGCGCTGAGCGGCGTGGGCGGCACCACCGTCGCGCTGGGCGGCAATGGGCTGACGTTCGGCGATGCGAGCAGCCAGACGTTCGGCGGCACGATCAGCGGCACGGGCGGCATCGTCAAGCAGGGCACGGGCACGGAAACGCTGACGGGCGCCAACACGTTCACGGGCGGCACCACGATCGGCGCGGGCACGCTGGCGCTGGGCGCGGGCGGCTCGCTGGCGTCCACCGGCAGCGTGGCGCTGACGGGCGCGGGCGCCGGCTTCGACATCGCCGGCGCGAGCGGGCCGCAGACGATCGGCGCGTTGAGCGGCGTGGCCGGCACCGGCGTCAATCTCGGCGCGAACGCGTTGACGTTCGGCGATGCGAGCAGCCAGACGTTCGGCGGCGCGATCTCGGGTACGGGCGGGCTGATCAAGCAGGGCAGCGGCACGGAAACGCTGACGGGCGCGAACACCTATACCGGCGGCACGACGATCAACGCAGGGACGATTGCGGTGGGCGCGGGCGGCAGCCTGTCGAACCAGGGCACCGTGAACCTCGCGAACGCGGGTACGGGCCTCGACATCAGCGGCGCGACCACGCCGCAGGCGATCGGCGCGCTGGCCGGCGCGGCGGGCACGACCGTCAATCTCGGCGCGAACGCGCTGAGCTTCGGCGATGCGGGCAATCATGCGTTCGGCGGCACGCTCGACGGCACGGGCGGCGTGACCAAGACGGGCAGCGGCACGGAAACGCTGACGGGCGCGAACACCTACACCGGCGGCACGACGATCGGCGCGGGCACGCTGGCGCTGGGCGCGGGCGGCTCGCTGGCGTCGACGGGCGGCGTGACGCTGGCCGGCGCGGGGGCGGGCTTCGACATCAGCGGCGCGGGCGCGCCGCAAACCATCGGCGCGTTGAACGGCGCGGCCGGCACGAACGTCAACCTCGGCGGCAACGGCCTCGCGTTCGGCGACGTGAGCGCCGGCAACTTCGGCGGCACGATCGCGGGCACGAGCGGCATCGTCAAGCAGGGCAGCGGCACCGAGACGCTGACCGGTGCGAACACGTTCACCGGCGGCACCACGATTGCGGACGGCACGCTGGCGCTGGGCGCGGGCGGCTCGCTCGCTTCGACGGGCAGCGTTGCGTTGACCGGCGCGGGCGCGGGCTTCGACATCGGCAACGCGGGCGCGGCGCAGACGGTCGGCGCGTTGAGCGGCGTGGCGGGAACGGGGGTGAATCTCGGCGCAAATGGTCTGACGTTCGGCGATGCGAGCGATCAAACGTTCGGCGGCACGATCAACGGCACGGGCGGCATCGTCAAGCAAGGCAGCGGCATCGAAACGCTGACGGGCGCGAACACCTATACCGGCGGCACGACCGTCAACGCGGGCGGCATCGCGCTGACGGGCGACGGCAGCCTGGCGGCATCGGGGGGCGTCAACCTCGCGAACGCGGGCGTCTCGCTCGATCTCTCGGGCGCGAATGGAGCGCGGACGATCGGCGGCCTGTCCGGCGCGGCCGGCTCGACGGTCGCGCTCGGCGGCAACGGCTTGACGTTCGGCGATGCGGGTAGCGAAACGTTCGGCGGCGCAATCGGCGGCACGGGCGGCATCGTCAAGCAGGGCAGCGGCACCGAAACGCTGACGGGCGCGAACACGTTCACCGGCGGCACGGCGATCGACGCGGGTACGCTGGCGCTCGGCGCGGGCGGTTCGCTCGCTTCGACGGGCAGCGTCGCGCTGACCGGCGCGGGTGCGGGGTTCGACATCGGCAACGCGGGCGCGGCGCAGACGATTGGCGCACTGAGCGGCGTGGCGGGAACGGGCGTGAACCTCGGCGCGAACGGGCTGACGTTCGGCGACGCCAGCGATCAAACGTTCGGTGGCGCGATCGCGGGCACGGGCGGCATCGTCAAGCAAGGCAGCGGCACCGAAACCTTGACCGGCGCGAATACGTTCACCGGCGGCGCGACGGTCGACGCGGGCACATTGGCCATTGGCGCGGGCGGTTCGCTGGCGGCCGGCAGCGGCTTGAATCTCGCGAATGCGGGTACGGTGTTCGACATCGGCGGCGCGACCACGCCACAAGTGCTGGGCAGCCTGAGCGGCGCGGCGGGCTCGACGGTCAACCTTGGCGCGAACGGCTTGGGCTTCGGCGATGCGGGCAACGCAATATTCGGCGGCGCGATCAACGGCACGGGCGGCGTCGTCAAGCAAGGCAGCGGCACCGAAACCTTGACCGGTGCGAACACGTTCACCGGCGGTACGACGATTGCCGACGGCACGTTGGCGCTGGGCGCGGGCGGCTCGCTGGCGTCCACGGGCGGCGTCGCGTTGAGCGGTGCAGGCGCGACCTTCGACCTCGGCGGCGCGGGCGCGCCGCAAACCATCGGTGGGCTGTCGGGCGTGGCGGGCACGAGCGTGAACCTCGGCGGCAACGGACTGACGTTCGGCGACGCCAGCGATCAAACGTTCGGCGGCGCAATCGGCGGCACGGGCGGCATCGTCAAGCAGGGCAGCGGCAGGGAAACCTTGACGGGCGCGAACACGTTCACGGGCGGTGCGACGGTCGAGGCAGGCACGCTGGCGATCGGCGCGGGCGGTTCGCTCGCCGCGGGCAGCAGCTTGAACCTCGCGAACGCGGGCAGCACGTTCGACATCGGCGGCGCGACCACGCCGCAAGTGCTGGGCGGCCTGAGCGGCGTGGCGGGCTCGGTGGTCAATCTCGGCGCGAACGGCTTGACGTTCGGCGATTCGGGCAACGAAACGTTCGGCGGCGCGATCAACGGCACGGGCGGCATCGTCAAGCAAGGCAGCGGCACCGAAACGCTGACGGGCGCGAACACCTACACCGGCGCGACGACGATCAACGCCGGCACGCTCGCACTCGGCGCGGGCGGCTCGCTCGCGGCAAGCAGCCCCGTCGATCTGGCCGGCGCGGGCGCGACCTTCGACATCGGCGGCGCGGGCGCGCCGCAAACCATCGGCGGGCTGTCGGGCGTGGCGGGAACGAGCGTGAACCTCGGCGGCAATGGCCTGACGTTCGGCGACGCCAACAACCAGACGTTCGGCGGCACGATTGCCGGCACGGGCGGCATCGTCAAGGCCGGCACGGGCACGGAAACCTTGACCGGCGCGAACACGTTCACGGGCGGCACCCAGATCGGCGCAGGCACGCTGGCGCTCGGCGCAGGGGGCTCGCTCGCGTCGACCGGTAGCGTCGCGTTGACCGGCGCAGGCGCGGGCTTCGACATTGGCAACGCGGGCGCGGCGCAGACGGTCGGCGCGCTGAGCGGCGTGGCGGGAACGGGCATCAACCTTGGCGCGAACGGCCTGACGTTCGGCGACGCGAGCGACCAGACGTTCGGCGGCGCGATCGCGGGCACGGGCGGCATCGTCAAGCAGGGCAGCGGCACGGAAACGCTGACGGGCGCGAACACATTCACGGGCAGCACGACGGTCGATGCGGGCACATTGGCGATCGGTGCGGGCGGCTCGCTCGCCGCGGGCGGCAGCTTGAACCTCGCGAACGCGGGCACGACGTTCGACCTGAGCGGCGCGACCACGCCGCAAATCCTCGGCGGCTTGAGCGGCGCAAGCGGTTCTGCCGTCAACCTCGGCGCGAACGGGCTGACGTTCGGCGATACCGGCAACGCCACGTTCGGCGGTGCGATCAATGGCACAGGCGGCATCGTCAAGACGGGCTCGGGCACCGAAACGCTGACCGGCGCGAACACGTTCACGGGCGGCGCGACGGTGGACGCGGGCACGCTGGCGATCGGCGCGGGCGGTTCGCTGGCGGCGGGCAGCGGCCTGAACCTCGCGAATGCGGGCAGCACTTTCGATCTGAGCGGCGCCACCACGCCGCAAGTGCTAGGTGGTCTGAGCGGCGCGGCCGGCTCGACGGTCGCGCTCGGCGGCAACGGCCTGACGTTCGGCGATGCGGGCAACCAAACGTTCGGCGGCACGATCGCGGGCGCGGGCGGCATCGTCAAGGCGGGTACCGGCACGGCCACGCTGACGGGCGCGAACACGTTCACGGGCGGCGCGACGGTGGACGCGGGCACGCTGGCGATCGGCGCGGGCGGTTCGCTCGCGGCGGGCAGCGGCTTGAACCTCGCGAACGCGGGCAGCACGTTCGATCTGAGCGGCGCGACCACGCCGCAAGTGCTGGGCGGCCTGAGCGGTGTGGCGGGCTCGTCGGTCGCGCTCGGCAACAACGGCCTGACGTTCGGCGATGCGGGCAACGCCACGTTCGGCGGCGCGATCAACGGCACCGGCGGCATCGTCAAGCAAGGCGCGGGCACCGAAACGCTGACGGGCGCGAATACGTTCACGGGCGGCGCGACGGTGGACGCGGGCACGCTGGCGATCGGCGCGGGCGGTTCGCTCGCCGCGGGCAGCGGCTTGAACCTCGCGAACGCGGGCAGCATGTTCGACATCGGCGGCGCGACCACGCCGCAGGTGCTTGGTAACCTGAGCGGCGCGGCCGGCTCGTCGATCGCGCTCGGCAACAACGGCCTGACGTTCGGCGATGCGGGCAACGCCACGTTCGGCGGCGCGATCAACGGCACCGGCGGCATCGTCAAGCAAGGCGCGGGCACCGAAACGCTGACGGGCGCGAACACGTTCACGGGCGGCACGACGGTGGACGCGGGCACGCTGGCGATCGGCGCGGGCGGCGCGCTCGCCTCGACCGGCGACGTCAACCTCGCGAACGCCGGCACGGCGCTCGACGTCAGCGGCGCGACCACGCCGCAGGCGATCGGCGGCCTGAACGGCGCGGCCG
>NZ_JAAGPF010000142.1 GCF_017104645.1 Burkholderia sp. Ac-20379 | reverse complement strand
TTCGCGCCGGAGCGCGGCTTCGACGACCGGATCCGCCTGAACTGCGGCTACCCGCTCGACGATGCGCGCCGCGCGGCGCTGGCGCGGCTGGCGGCGATGATCGGCGAGGCGGGGTGAGCTTGCATCGCGGCGCGAAGCCACCGCGTTGTCGTGCGGCACCGGCACCGCGTCGGCTCAAAGCAGCAGCGTGCCTCGCGACACTGGCGCCGAGGGGGCTCGACGTCTCGGCGTACCTTGAATACCGGTACCGCCGGGCCTCAAAGCTGCAGCGTGTCCAGGGGCACCAGTACAGCGTCGGCTCAAAGCTGCAATGTGCCTTGCGACACCAGCATCGCGTGGCCGCCGATCTCCAGCCGCCGTTCTTGATCGGGGCCGCGCCAATGAAGCGTCGCATCGCGGCCGACGTACGCGCCCTGCGTCGCCACCGCATTCGCGCCGTTCTCGCGCCAGCCGCGCAGCGCGGCGATCAGTGCCGCCGCGCAGGCGTTGCCGCCGCCGCAGGCCGCATCCTCGTCCACGCCGATCGCCGGCCCGAACGAGCGCACGGCAATATCGTGCCGAGCTGGCCTGGCGGGCGTCACGACCGTGACGCCCGATACGCGATGCCGCGCGCTCAAGGCCTCGATCGCGGGCAGATCGGGGGCGAGCCGGTCGAGCAAGTCAGGCCGTTCGCCGTGCACGACGAGCCAGCGCGCGCCCGCTTCGACGCAGGCAACCGAGACGGCTTGCTCCGGCGCGATGCCGAGCGCCGCGCTCACTTCACGCGCGGCCGGCGCATCGAGCATCGCCACCTCCGCCCGCGGCGTCCGAAACCAGATCCGCCCGTGCGCGCCTTCGTCCACGCGCATCGTCACCGGCCCGAACGGGCTGGCCTGCACGAGCCGCCCCGGCAGCGCCGCGCGCGGCGCAACGCGCCCCGTGGCCAGCAACGCATGGGCCGTGCCGATCGACGGATGCCCGGCGAACGGCAGCTCGCGGCGCGGCGACCAGATCCGCACGCGGTAATCCGCTTCGGCGTCGCCGGGCGTGGCGAACACCGTCTCGGGCATGCCTGTCCACGCGGCCAGCGCGAGCATGGCCGCATCGGACGGCGTGGCGTCGGCGATCACCACGGCCACCGGGTTGCCGCGCAGCGCCTGCTGCGTGAACACGTCGACGAGACACAGGGCGGCGTTCACGACAGCGACGCCCCGGCCAGCTCGACGAGCACCTCGGCGGCGCGCTCGCAATCGGCCTGCGACACGTCGAGATGCGTGGTGAGGCGGATCCGCCGCGCATCGAGCGCGCGAATCCGCACGCCGCGCGCGAGCGCCTCGGCGGCGAACGCGTGCGCGTCGAGCCGCAGGCCGTCGAGATCGAACAGCAGGATGTTGGTGGGCGGCGGGGCGGCGTCGAGCCGGAAGCCGGCCTGGCCGGCCAGCCGGGCGGCGATGCGCGCGGCGTTGGCGTGATCGTCGGCGAGGCGGTCGACATGGTGATCGAGCGCATGCAGCGCCGCCGCCGCAAGCACGCCCGACTGGCGCATCGCGCCGCCGAGCCGGTACTTCCAGACCCAGGCCTGCCGCACGAATTCGCCGCTGCCGCACAGCACCGCGCCCACCGGGCAGCCGAGCCCCTTGCTGAAATCGATCCAGGCGCTGTCCCAGCCCGCCGTGTGGACAGACGCCGCCACGCCGCTGGCCACGGCCGCGTTGAGCAGCCGCGCGCCGTCCATGTGGGCGATCAATCCGGCCTCGTGCGCCACGTCGCGCACCGCGCGCAGCGTGTCGAGCGGCCACACCGCGCCGCCGCTGAAATTGGTGGTCTGCTCGACCGACACCATCGCCGAGCGCGGCGCGGTGCGCGACGGCGCGCGGATCGCGGCGCGGCACTGCTCGGCGCTGAAGATGCCGTCGCGCGTGGCGAGCGGCGCGATCGCCACGCCCGCGATGGCCGACGCGCCGGCGGCCTCGGTCGCGCAGAGGTGCGCGCCGGCGTCGGCGATCAGCTCGTCGCCGGGCCGTGTGTGAACCAGCGTGGCCACCAGGTTGCACATCGTGCCGGACGGCATGAACACGGCGTCCTCGTAGCCGAGCAGCGCGGCCACGCGCGCGCAGAGCGCGTTGGTGCTCGGGTCGTCGCCCGATTGCTCGTCGCCCACCGGGGCGGCGGCCATCGCCGCGCGCATCGCGGCGGTGGGGCGGGTTTGCGTATCGCTGTAGAGATCGATCATCGAAGGGTGTCGGCGGAACAGGAGTCGTCGGGCATGAACGGCGCGTAGAGCGCGTCGGCGCCGGGGTCGTCGCCGGGCTGCGCGCCGTCGAGGAACGTGGCGGGGCGCAGCGGGCGGCGGTCGACGCGCAGGTCGAACACGTCGAAGCGATTGTAGTAGCCGACCACGTCCTGGAACTGCTTCGGCACCACGCATTTCGCCAGATCGATGTCGGCGTAGACGATGCCTTCCTCGTCGCGCAGCACGTCGCTGATCACCGTGCCGTTCGGCCCGAAGATCATCGACACGCTTTTCGGCGATTCCTCGAGCAGGCGGCGCGCGCGGGCGTCGTCGCGCGCGATCAGGTCGATCGCCTCGGGCGGCAGGAAGCCCGACGCCACGATGTTGAACAGCTTGCCCTCGAACGCGTGCGCGCCCGCGCGCAGCCGGATCGCCGCCTCCAGGTCGTAGCCGCCCTCGCCGGGAGGATGGGTGGGCCAGCGCGGCGAGAACGAGGACACATGCACGTTCTCGCCCTGCGCCAGCAGCGCGAAACGCGCCAGCGAATTGGTGTTCTCGCCGCACACCAGCGCGCCGATCCGGCCGAGCGGCGTATCCACCACGCGCAGCCCGCTGCCGTCGCCGTTGGCCCAGGTCAGCTTTTCCCAATAGGTCGGCACCAGCTTGCGGTGGCGGTTCAGCAGGCTGCCGTCCGCGCCGATCAGCAGGTTGGTGTCCCAGATGCAGGCCGGGCTCACGTGGGTGCCTTCGTTGATGCCGATCGACACGATCACGCCGTGACGGCGCGCCGCGTCCTGCAACTGCCGCACCTCGGGGCCGGGCACGCGGATCGCGCCGGCGGCCAGGCGCTCGAAGAACGGATGCACGTCGACCGGCGCGAACACGCCCGACCATACCGGGAACGACGAGACGAACGCCTCGGGAAACGCCACCAGCGCCGCGCCGTTGGCGGCGGCCTCGGCGATCAGCGCGCAGGCCTTGTCGACGGTGCGGGGCGTATCGAAGTAGTAGGGCGCGACGTGGCAGGCGGCCGCGCGAAATGCCGGATAGGTGTTCATGATCGACGGGAAACACGGGTAGCGGGAGAGCGATCATTCTCGGGGGGCCGCCGGCCGGTGTCGATGCACAGTGCTTCGCGAAAACGCTGGCACACGGAGGCGGCCGGCCCCGCTCGCGGCGGCTTCAGGCCACCGCGCCCGCGCTCAGGAACTCGGCGAATTCGCGCGTGTAGCTCGGCAGCGCGTCGAAATCGCGCGCGCACAGCACGAGCCGCCGGTAGGCCCAGTCGTCGGTCAGCTCGACGGTGGCCAGCCGCATGGTGCGCATCGCGCGCTGCGCCGCGTGCCGCGACACGATGCCGATCCCCACGCCGCTCTCGATCACGCGGCAGATCGCGTCGAAGCTGCGCAACTGCGCGCGGTACGTGATGCGCTTGCCGATCGCGCGCGCCTGGTCGGCCAGATGGGCGTGCAGCGCGCTGCCGTCGGTCAGGCCGACGAATTCCGCGCCGACGATCTGCTCGAACGCCACCGTCTCGCGCCGCGCGAGCGGATCGGACGCGGCGGCCACCACCAGCAGCCAATCCTCGCGGAACGGCCGCTGTTCGAGGCCGTCCAGCCCGACCGAATCGGCGACGATGCCGACATCGGCCGTGCGGCTGCGGATCGCGTGCACGATGTCCTCGCTCGAGCGTTCCTCGACGCTGATCGAGATCTGCGGCCGCGCCGGCAGGTAGGCGGCCAGCGCGTCGGGCAGGTATTCGCTGAGCGAGGCGGTGTTGCACAGCAGCCGGATGCGGGCGCGCAGCCCCTCGCCGAACTGTTGCAGCTCGCCGTGCATCTGCTCGATCTGCTGCAGCACCACGCGCGCGTGATGTTCGAGCGAGCGGCCCGCGTCGGTCGGCTGCGCGCCGCCCTTGGTGCGATGCAGCAGCGGCACGCCGAGCGTGTCCTCCATGCCGCGAATCCGTTCGCTGGCCGATTGCAGCGCGATGTGCGTGCGTTCCGCGCCGCCGGTGATGCTGCCGGCCTGGCACACGTTCAGGAACAGCCGCAGGTCGGTGAGATCGAATCGCATAGGGGAAAGGGCTCCGGTGGCAGGCGATACGCTAACAGGGATCGCGGCGCGGCGGTCTCAGGCCGTGCCTGAGGCTTCCTGAGCGAGATCCGCATGGCGGACGCCAAGGCGCGCGCGCATCATGAAACGCACCACGACGCCGGTGTGCGTCGCGCGATCAACGGCAAGGTGACGGAAATGGATGGCAGTCCCGATTGGTTCGTCTCGTTCAAGCTCGCGCTGCATCTCGTGATGCTGTGCATCGGCGCGGCCACCGCGTGGGCCGCGCTGCTCGACCGGTTCGGCTGAGCGCGCGGTTTGCACGCGGCTCGCGCGCGTCGGCCGGTTTGCGGGCTACTTGCGGCCGGCCAGGTATTCGACGCCGTCCGGGCCGTAGGTTTCGGCGTGCGGCGTGTTCGGCGGCAGATGGAACACGTCGCCGGGGCGGTAGCAGGTGTCCACGCCCGCCACGCGCAGCGTGATTTCGCCGGCCACGATCAGCGCGCGGGCCTCGAACGGATGCGTGTGCTCGTCGAGCGTGCCGGCCAGGCGCTTGACGGGCATCGGCGCGGGGAAGCCGTCGCGGGCGAGTTCGGCGAGGAAGGTGGGCTGATCCATGGCGGGGCTCCGGGGGCGGTATCGGGTATCGGGTATCGGGGGCGGGCGCATTCGGCCTCTGGCATGGCAGTATGCGCGAATCCGCATGCCGCCATCCATCGCTGCACTTTGTCAGATTTGTTTGCATCCGGTTACAGGTGCCGCGCGCCGATTTTGAGATCCTTGCGGCCCGATCAGTCGACCCGAATCGCGCATGCCTGCCCCGTTTTTCTCGCTGTCCCGCGGCGTCGCCCGCTGCCTTGCATTGGCCGCCGTGTGCGCCGCCGCCGGCTGCGCGAGCGGCCCGCAGCCCATGCCGCCGAGCGACACGCTGGCGGACGCCCGGTCCGCCGTGCAGATCCCGGCCGCCGAGGCCGCGCGGATCGTGCGCGCGACGCGCCGCCATGCCCAGCGCGTCGCGCTGGCCTGGCCCGCCGATGGCCCGGTGGTGGAGCGTTTCCAGCCCGGCCGCAACCGCGGCATTCGGATTGCCGCGGGCGCGGGCGGCGCGGTGCGTGCCGCCGCCGACGGCCGCGTGATGTACGCCGGCACCGGCCTCAACGATTACGGCTCACTCGTGATCGTCCAGCACAACGCCGATTTCCTGACCGCCTACGCGCGCAGCAGCCGGCTGCTGGTGAAGACCGGCGACATCGTCCGCCAGGGCGAGCCGATCGCCGAAGCGGGCGGCGGGAGCCTCGGCGGTGCCGGTGCGGTGATGTTCGAGGTGCGCCGCGACGGCAAGCCGGTCGATCCGGCCGGGTATCTGCCGGTGCGGCAGGGGTGAGCGCGCGGGCCTGGCCGGCCGCCCAGCCGGTTCGCTGCACGCAACGCGAACCATTCGCCCGCCGCGTCTGTCAGAATCGGCTTCGGCGCATCCGCACCGATCCCTCTTCCCACGACATCGCTTTCCAGCCATGACCCATTCCCCGCTTCGCCGCTCGCTGTTGCTCGCCGCCGTGTCCGCGCCCGTTCTGGCCGCCTGCGCCACATCGCGCGAGGGCAACGCCAAGGTCGCCGACGCCGAGCGCCAGCTCGCGGCGATCGAAGCCTCGTTCGGCGGCCGGCTCGGCGTCGCCGCCATCGACACCGGCAGCAAGGCCCGCATCATGTACCGCGCCGACGAGCGCTTCGCGTTCTGCAGCACGTTCAAGACGATCCTCGTGGCGGCCGTGCTGGCGCGCGCGAGCGGCGACGCGCGGCTGATGTCGAGCGTGATCCGCTACACGCCGCACGATCTCGTCAACTACTCGCCGGTGTCGAGCAAGCATGTGGCCACCGGCATGACCGTGGCCGCCTTGTGCGCCGCCGCGCTGCAATACAGCGACAATTCGGCGGCGAACCTGCTGATCCGCCTGCTCGGCGGCCCGGCGGCCGTCACTGCCTACGCGCGCGCCACCGGCGACCCCGCGTTCCGGCTCGACCGCATCGAAACCGCGCTGAACGACGCCGTGCCCGGCGACGAGCGCGACACCACCACGCCCGGCGCGATGGCCGAAACGCTGCGTCGCATCACGCTCGGCGACACGCTCGATCCGGCGGGCCGCGCGCAACTGGTGACGTGGATGCTCGGCAACACCACCGGCGACACGCGGATCCGCGCCGGCGCGCCGGCCGGCTGGCGCGTGGCCGACAAGACGGGCAGCGGCGATTACGGCAGCGCGAACGACGTGGCCGTGCTGTATCCGCCTAACCGCGCGCCGGTCGTGTTGGCCGTCTACACCACGCGCCCGGCCAAGGACGCGGCGTACGACAACGCGGCGATTGCGTCGGTCGCGCGGGTGGTGACGTCGGTGTTTGCGTAACGCGGTGCGGCAGCCCGGCGGCGCGGCCGTCCGCCGGTCATCCACGGCGATCGTCGCGGCCTCGCCGCGCCCCGATTGGGCCGGCAGCGGGATCGGCGCATCGGTCGCGGCGAGCGGGGCGGTCGCACGCATCGACGAACGCGATGTCGCCAGCGGCCGGGCCGGGTTTGATGGGTGCGGCGCCAAACTTGCCGGATTGAGCCGGCGGCGCGCGGAAGGAAGAACGGACAAGCGCGCGGAACGGCGCGTGTCCGGCGAAACCGGGCGCCGCCGGCCGGCAGCGCCCCGGGCCAGCCTCAGGCGGCGCGCTTGCGCACCGCGCCGACCACCACCAGCAGCACGATCGCGCCGATGATCGAGGCGATCCAGCCGGCGCCCTGGCCGGGCTGATACCAGCCGGCCGCGCGGCCCACATAGCCTGCGACGACCGAACCGGCGATGCCGAGCACGATGGTCATGACGATGCCCATCTTGTCGTTGCCGGGTTTCAGTGCGCGGGCGAGCAAGCCGACCACCAGGCCGACCACGAGCGTTTCGATGAGATGAATCACGGGCGCTCCTCATTCAGTTGAACGAAAGTGCAGCCCCGGGCGGGCTTGCCGGTCAAGCGATCCGCCGGGCCTGCCGTGCGATGGTACGACAGTCGCATGCTCGCCCGCGAATTCTGGCGGGCGCGTGCACGACCATCGCCGCAACGCTCCCGTCAGGCCTCGGCGCGCCGATAACCGTCGATCGCGCGCAGCAGCGTGCGTGTGTAGTCGCTCGTCACGCGCGCCTCGCGCAGCGCCGCGATCTCCAGTTGCTCGACCACCGCGCCGTGCTGCATGACGGCCAGCCGCTCGCACAGAAAGCCGATCACGGCGAGATTGTGGCTGACCAGCAGCATCGTCAGCCCGCGCTCGCGATGCAGCCGGCGCAGCAGGTTCAGGATTTCGGCCTGCACGGATACGTCGAGCGCGGAGGTCGGCTCGTCGAGCAGCAGCACGCGCGGCTCGACGATCAGCGCGCGCGCGATCGCCACGCGCTGGCGCTGGCCGCCCGAGAGCTGATGCGGATAGCGGAAGCGGAACGCGGCCCCGAGCCCGACCTCGGCCAGCGCGCGCGGAATGCGGGTGTCGGCGCCGGCGATGCCGTGGATCGCGAGCGGCTCGCGCAGCGTTTCGTCCACGGTGAAGCGCGGGTGCAGCGATGCGTAGGGATCCTGAAACACCATCTGCACGTCGCGCCGGAACGCGCGGTCGAGCTTGCCGCTCACCGGGCGGCCGTCGATCGCGAGCGTGCCGCCGGCCAGCGGCGCGAGGCCCGTCAGCGCGCGCAGCAGCGTGGATTTGCCCGAACCGGATTCGCCCACCAGCCCGAACGCACCGCCGCGCGGCACGGCGAAGCTGACGTCGCGCACGGCGTCCACATGGCCGGTGCGCGTGGCGAAGCGCACCGCGGCGTGACGCACGTCGATCATCGGGCGCGCGGTGTCGGCGGCGTTCATCGTCCGGTCTCCTCGAACCAGGCCGGGTCGCGCGCGAGCACCGGCAGTTGATCGGGCGGCGCTTGCAGCGGCGGCGTCGCGCCGAGCAGGCCGCGCGTGTACGGATGCTGCGCGTGCGCGAGATCGCGCGCGGCGCAGGTTTCCACCACGCGGCCGCCCACCATCACGGCCACGCGGTCGCAGAACGACATTACCAGCGGCAGGTCGTGGCTGATGAACATCAGGCTCGAGCCGTGGCGCGCCACCATCGCGTCGAGCACGGCGAGCACCTGCATCGAGACGGCGGTGTCGAGTGCCGAGGTGGGCTCGTCGGCGATCAGCAGGCGCGGGCCGGTGGACACCATCATTGCAATCATCACGCGCTGGCCCATGCCGCCGGACAGTTCATGCGGCCAGGCGTCGGCCACGCGCTGCGGATCGCGGATCTCCACGGCCGCCAGCGCCTCGACGATGCGCTCGCGCAGCGCCCGCCCGCGCAGGCCCGGCTCGCGCAGCCGGAACGCCTCGGCCATCTGCTGCGCCACCGTCATCACCGGGTTCAGCGAATATTTCGGATCCTGCAGAATCATCGCGATCTCGGCGCCGCACAGCCGGCGCCGCTCGGCCGGGCGCATCGCCTGCAGGTCGCGGCCGGCGAAGCGCAGCGTGCGCGCCGACCACTGCGCGGCCTCGGGCAGCAGGCCGAGCAGCGCGCGCCCGGTCAGCGATTTGCCGGAGCCGGATTCGCCGACGATGCCGAGCCGTTCGCCCGGCGCGAGCGTGAGCGACAGGTCGCGCACGGCGTCGGCGAGCCGGCCGTCGTGGCCGCGAAAGCCGATCCGCAGCCCGTCGATCTCGACGAGCGGCGCGGCCGATGGGGAGAAAGCGTGCGTCATCGTCAGGCTCCGTGGCGCGGGTCGAGCACGTCGCGCAGCCCGTCGCCGAGCAGGTTGAACGCGAGGCTGACGAGCAGGATCGCGCCGCCGGGCAGCGTGGCCACCCACCAGGCGTCGAGCAGCACGTTGCGGCCCGAGGCCACCATGAAGCCCCATTCCGGGCTGGGCGGCTGCGCGCCGAGGCCGAGGAAGCCGAGCCCGGCCACTGTCAGGATGATGCCGGCCATGTCGAGCGTGGCGCGCACGATCACCGACGACAGGCACATCGGCACGATGTAGCGGCGCAGGATGCGCGTGCCCGAGGCGCCCTGCAGGCGCGCGGCGTGGATGAAATCGGCCTGCGCGATACGGATCGTCTCGGCGCGCGCGAGCCGCGCGTAGGCGGGCCACGCGGTGATCGAGATCGCCACCACCGCGTTGACCACGCCCGGCCCGAGCGCGGCGGCGAACGCCAGCGCCAGCACGATCTTCGGGAACGCCAGCGCGATGTCGGTGATGCGCATCAGCACGCTGTCGACGAAGCCGCCGACGAAGCCCGCCGTGGTGCCGATCAGCACGCCGATCGGCACCACGATCGCCACCACCAGGATCGCGATGCCGAGCGTGATGCGCGAGCCGGCGATCAGACGCGAGAGGATGTCGCGGCCGAGCTGGTCGGTGCCGAGCCAGTGCGAGGGCGAGCCGGGCGGCAGCAGGCGATCGTTCAGCACCTGGCGCAGCGGGTCGTGCGGCATGACGAGCGGCGCGGCGATCGCGAGCAGCACCAGCGCGCCGAGGATCGCCAGGCCGAGCAGGTTCAGCGGATTGCGCGCGAAGCGGCGCCAGCGGCGGTAGGCGAGGCCGAGCGAGGCCTGCGAGCGCGAGGCCGGCGCGTCGCTGAGCAGCCACGCGCGCCAGCCGGAGCCGGGCGCTGCGTCGGGGGAAACGGGGGGCTGGGTCATCGTGAATCCGTCGGGTGCGGCGAGGCGGCGCGTCAGCGCGCGCGCGGATCGAACACGCGGTAGAGCGCGTCGGTCAGCAGGTTGATCGTGATGAACATCGCGCCGATCACGAGCGTGGCGCCGAGCACGGCGTTCATGTCGCCGTTCAGCAGCGCGCCGGTCAGGTACGAACCGATGCCGGGCCACGCGAACACGATCTCGGTCAGCACCGAGCCTTCGAGCAGGTTGCTGTAGGTCAGCGCGATCACCGTGAGCAGCGGCACGGCGATGTTGCCGAACGCGTGCCGCCAGATCACGCGCCGCTCGGGCACGCCCTTGGCGCGCGCGGTGACGATGTATTCCTGGCTCAGTTGATCGAGCATGAACGAGCGCGTCATGCGGCTCAGGTAGGCCACCGAGTAGTAGCCGAGGATCGAGGCCGGCAGCACGATGTGCGAGAGCGCGTCGCGGAACACGTCCCATTCGCCGGCCAGCGCCGAATCCAGCAGCAGGCTGCCGGTGCGCGCATCCACCATGCCGTCCCAGGCCGGATCGATCCGCCCCGGGCCGCCCACCCAGTGCAGCTTCGCGTAGAACAGCAGCAGGCCCATCAGGCCGAGCCAGAACACCGGCACCGAGCTGCCGATCAGGCCGACGAAGCGCGCGACGTGATCGATCGGGCGGTTGTGGCGCACCGCGGCGGCCACGCCGAGCGGCACGCCGATGCCGATGCCGATCGCGGTGGCGATCGTGGCGAGTTCGAGCGTGGCCGGGAACACGCGCAGGATGTCGTCGCGCACCGGGTTCGAGGTCAGCAGCGAGATGCCGAGGTTGCCGTGCAGCACGTCGCGCGCGTAGATCAGGAATTGCGTAAGCAGCGGCTGGTCGAGCCCGAGCGCGACGCGTTCGGCCGCGTAGGCCGCCGGCGAGGCGCGGTCGCCGAGCACCGCCAGCACCGGGTCGATCGGCACCTTGCGGCCGATCACGAACGTCAGCGCGAGCAGCCCCGCGAAGGTGACCGCGAGCGTCAGCGCCCAACGCACGATGCGCAGCATCCAGCGCGCGAGCGGGCGTCGCGCGGGCAGCGTGCGCAGCGCGTCGAACAGCGTGGTGGGGGACGACATCGGGCGGAACATCTCCTGAGCGGTGAAATCGTTCGCGCGGCGAGCGGCGCGAACCCGAAGTATGCCGGATGCGCGGGGGGGCGAAAACCGGCGGCAAAAACCGGGCGGCCCATCGCGGCGATGCGCACCCTCGCATTTCGCCTATCATTCGCGTGGACTGCGGCCCGCGATGGCCTGCGCGGGGGCGTTCGTCACGACGATCACCATACGAAGGGAAATAACATGAGAGCAATCGCTGTATTCCTGCTGTCGATCTGCTGCAGCCTGAGCTGTGGCAGTGCGATGGCCGCGGGGGAAGTCATCGGCGGGGTCGACGGCTTCGGCACGGATGCCTCGGGCAACCCGGTGCTATCGGGGTGGATCTGCCAAGTCGGCAATCCCGCGCCGATCCAGCTCGATCTCTACTTGAACCAGCCTTATTCTCCGCAAGCGGGCGCCTCCGGCTTCTTCGTCGGGCGCTTCGCGGCGAACCAGCCGAGCGAGCCGGCGATCGCCTCGCAATGCGGCACCAGCGGCGCCAACTACCGCTTCGCGGTCACGCTGGCGTCGAACCAGTACCTGGCGGGTTCATCGGTATTCGCCTACGGGATCCTGCCGACGGGCGGCACGCAACTGTCGGCGGGCGCCTCGTTCCGAATCCCGGCCAATCCGAACGGCGCGGTGCATCCGGGCTCGGTGGCGACCGGCGCGCCGCTGGTGGTCTACGACACGTTCTACGATTCGGGCGCGGGTTGCGCGCCCCTGATCGACACGGCGCTTTACCCGATCAGTTTCGCTTCGTCCGACGGCAACGGCGTGCTGGTGAAGTTTCCGGTGCTGTCCGACGACGGCCGCGATCTGAATTACCTGGTGACGGGGCAGATCAACGGCCAGGGCGCGGAGGTGCAGCCGTTTCATGCGAACTGCACGCCGGTGCTGGCGAGTCCGCAGAATCCCGACAGCAATGCTTTCGAGGGCAATATGTGGTTGGCCGGTTTCTACAAGGCGGCCAACGGCGACGTGTTCTCGTTGGTGCACAACGAGTATTACGGCGGCCATTATCCCGATGCGAACTTCCTGATCCCGTCCTCCGCCGGCTGCAGTCTCGGGCAACCGGCCGGTACGCCGATCAATGCGCTCGGCTGCACCTACGCCTCGCTGAGCATCGCCCGGATGCCGGCCGGCAGCAGCGGTTTCTCGCTGATCGGCGCGACACCTCAGCACGTCGTGGCGCGTCCGCAAGCAGCCTATGCGCCGAACCTCGGCCGGCCGACCGGTTACTTCACCAATACCAATATCGTGTCGGGCGGGGATGGCTACGGCTACGCGCTGACCGTCGACAACCTCGCCTCGGGCGGCGATCGGCGCTGCCCGATCCGGACTCCGGACATCACCAACCCTGCCGCTTGGAAAGGCTGGGACGGCAGCGCCTATACGGTCGATACGCCGCACGGCGCGGATTGCGTCGATGCGAACGGGCTGGGCGGCATCTTCCCGTTCTACGTTGGCTACAGCACGACGTTCCAGGCCTATATCGTGGTCGGCGCGGCACCGTCGAGCAGCGCCGCCAATGCGCCCGCGATGATCGCCTATGCGCTGTCGAAGGATTTCGTGCATTGGTCGCAGCCGGTCAGTTTCGGCGTGCCGATCTTCAACAGTTCGCCGGCGACCGGTTGGACGGCCAACAACTATGCCTCGCTGCTGGATGTCGGTCAGATCCAGAACAGCCAGGACGATCGGGCGTCGACGGGCGCGCTCGTGGGACAGGCGCCGTGGCTGGTGTTCCAGCAGCGCTACGTATGCACGTCCGCGCAGGATCCGGCGTGCCCGCCGGCCGGCCAGCCGCCGCGCACGCGCTACACGGCGGTGCCGCTGTCCTTCTCCAGCCAGTGAGGCATCGCCGCGCGGCGGCGGGTTGTCCTGCCGCCGCGCAGCCGCCTACTTCCTCAGTTGCCGGTACGACACCAGATCGTTGATCGGCCCGACCGCGAGGCCGGACACGCCCGGCGCGGTGGCCACCTGCGCCACCTTCTCGAACAGGATCACGAACGGCGAATTCGCCAGCACCGCCTTCTGCATCGCCTGATATTGCTTCGCGCGCTGCGCGGGCGACGGCTCGGCCAGTGCAGCGTCGGTCTGCTTCGTCAGCTCGGGAATGGCCCAGGCGTTGCGCCAGGCCAGCATCTTGTAGCGCGAGCTGTCCGAATTGTCGGGATTCCAGGCAAAGCCCTGCGCGTTGCTGTGCGGATCGATGTAGTCGGCCGACCAGTCGCCGATGTAGATGTCGTGCTGGCGCGCGCGGTATTTCGAGAGCGTCTGCTTGTTGTCGCCCGGGATCAGCGTGAGCTTGATGCCGGCCTGCGCGAAGTTGGCCTGGATCGCCTGCGCGATGTCGGTGTATGGGTAATCGTTGCGCACGTCCATCGTCACGGCGAAGCCGTTCGGCACGCCGGCCTTGGCGAGCAGCGCCTTCGCCTTCGCCACGTCGAGGTGGTACGGGTTGTCGCTCAGCGTGCCGAGGAAGCCTTCGGGTAGGAAGGTCTGGTGCACCTTGTAGAGGGTCTTGACGACGTTGCGCTGGATGCCGTCGTAATCCACCAGCCATTTCAGCGCTTCCTGCACCTCGGGTTTGGCGAGCGTGGGGTTCTTCGTGTTCAGGCCGAGATAGAGCAGCGTTGCTTGCGGCGACGCCGTCACCTTCGCCTTGCCGCTTTTCACGACGGCGGCCAGATCGTCGGAGCTCAGGTCGCGCGCGGCGTCGATGTCGCCGCTTTCGAGCATCAGCCGCTGGGTGGCGGCTTCCGGCACGTGGCGCAGCACGATGCGCTTCATCGCGAGCGGCAGCCGGTAGCCGTCGAAGCGTTGCAGCACGAGGCTGTCGCCGGCCGTCCACTTGACAAGCCGGTAGCCGCCGGAGCCGGCTTCGTGGGTCTTGAGCCAGCCGTTGCCGAAATCGCCGTTCTGCTGATTCGAGAGCAGCAGCGCGCGATCCACCACCGAGGCGGGCCACGCGCCGAGCACGTTGAGCACGAAGGTGGGCGCGTATTTGCGGTCGGTGCGGATCGTCACGGTGTGCGCGTCGACGGCCCGCACGTTCTGCCGGACGTTGTCGCGCGTCAGGCCGATGCCGGCCAGCACCGCGGCGGGGCCTTTGTCGAGCAGCACGGCGCGCTGGATCGACCAGGCCACGTCCTCGGCCGCGAGCGGGTTGCCCGAGTGGAACTTGAGGCCGTCGCGCAGCGTGAACGTGTAGGTGGTGCCGTCGGCGTCCACCTTCCAGGCCTGGGCGATGTCGCCGTCGAACTTCGACGGATCCTTCAGGTTCACGCGCACCAGCCGGTCGTAGACGTTCGCGATGTATTCCTCGGGCACCAGCTCGTAGACTTCGGCCGGATCGAGCGTCGAGAACTCGTCGAGCAGCGTGGCCATCACGAACATGTCCTTCGGCGTGGCGGCCGCCGCGTCGCGCGCGGGCAGGGCTGTCAGCGCGGCGCAGAGGGAGACGGCGGCGAGCGCCATCGGCAGCTTCGGGGCGTGCAGCAGGGGTATCCGCAGGGTCATACGCTCTCCGTCGAATCGGGCCCGGGTATTACATCAGACATTCGGGCGCGACCTAAGAGGCCAGTTCAAAAACCTCAGAGAGGGGCTGTTAACCTTGAGTCCCAGAACAGCGGAAGCCCAAGAATGCAAGCGCCGATCATTGACGATGAACTGTGGATATTGATCGAACCATTGCTGCCCCCTGCGAAGCCTCGTGCGAAGAGCGATCCTGGTCGTCCGCGCGTGTCCGATCGTGCGGCTCTCAACGGCATCCTGTGCTGGTGTATGGGACCAACTGCACGAGTTGCTGCTCGACAAATCGCGATCCTGACTGGCGCGAACACCAACGACGTCACGCAGTTGCTACCGCTCGTTGACGCGATTCCAACCATTCGCGGTGTTCGTGGCCGACCACTTCAGAAGCCAGGCGCCGTCTATGCCGATCGCGGCTACGATTCCAACCGACATCGGCGCGCGTTACGCGAGCGCCGAATCAAACCCGTGATCGCCAAGCGCCGGACCGAACATGGCAGCGGTCTCGGTCAATATCGTTGGGTGGTCGAACGTACGCACTCCTGGCTCCACAGTTTCCGTCGCCTACGCACACGCTTCGAGCGACGTGCCTATATTCACGAAGCATTCCTGAAACTTGGCTGCTCGCTTCTCTGTTGGAACATCTTCAGGCGAGCTGAGCAGGGTTTTTGAACTGGCCTCTAAGCGTGTCAAAATTCCGCGGCGCGCACGATGCGCGCCGACGGCGTGGCCACGCCGGTCGATAACGAAAAGAAACGCGGGGTGAGAGGATGAATCGAAAGGAAGCGCGGGCGCAGATCGCGCAGATGCTGGATGGCGGCAGCAGGAAGGCGACGGTGTTCGACAGCCTGTCGGGCCGCGGCGTCGCGGACAAGCGGCTGGCCTGGATGATCGCGTCGCACGTCGATCCGCAACGGGCGGCGGACAACCGGTTTCACGCCTGGGTGCTGGTCGGGGTGATGTTCCTGCAGTTGGTGTTCGGGTTGTTCGCGATGATGGGCGTCTGGCGACACACGTCGATCGTGGCGGGCCTGATCGTGCTGGTGCTCATGCTGGCCTGGTCGGGCCTGTTCATGTACGGTTTTCTCGTCAACCGGGCGGGCACCTACACCGCGGTCCTGATGCTCACCGTGGTGAGCGCGTTCCAGCGGCTCAAGGGCGGCGCTCACGGCGTGCAAGGCGTGAGCGGCGTCCATGTCGTTCACGCCGCTCATCCGGGCATGACGCTGTTCGGCTGGCTTCTGTCGTTCGCGCTGTTCGGCTACGTGCTGTTCGTGCGCCGGCGGCTGTTTCCCGATTTCGCCTGGATCGGGCCGCGCAAGCAGGGCGGGCAATACGTGTTCGTCGATTGACCGCCCCGGCTGCCGCGCTTACTTCTTCAACGTCCGATACGACGTCAGATCGTTGATCGGCCCGACTTCCGGCCCGGTCACGCCGGGCCGCGTCGCCACCTGCACCACCTTCTCGAACATGATCACGAACGGCGAGCGGTCGAGCACTTCCTGCTGCAGCTTGCGGTAGAGCGCCGCGCGCTTCGCGGGCGACGGCTCGGCGAGCGCCGCGTCGGTCTGCTTCGTCAGGTCGGGAATGGCCCAGGCGTTGCGCCAGGCCAGCATGCGCGACGGCGAGTTGTCCGAATTGTCGGGATTCCAGGCGAAGCCGCGCGCGTTGCTGTTCGGATCCATGTAATCGGGCGACCACTCGCCGATGAAGATGTCGTGCTGGCGCGCGCGATACTTGCCGATCGCCTGCTTGGCGTCGCCTGGCAGCAGCTTCACGCGGATCCCGGCCTGCGCGAAGTTCGCCTGCAGCGCCTGCGCGATCTCCACGTACGGATAATCGTTCGGCATGTCCATCGTCACGTCGAAGCCGTTCGGCAGGCCGGCCTTGGCGAGCAGCGCCTTGGCCTTGGCCACGTCGCGATGGTACGGATTGCTGTCGAGCACGCCGAGGAAGCCGTCGGGCAGGAAGGTTTCGTGCACCTTGTAGGTGGTCGAGATGATGTTGCGCTGGATGCCGTCGTAATCCACAAGCCACTTCATCGCCTGCTGCACCTCGGGCTTGGCGAGGTTCGGGTTCCTGGTGTTCAGGCTCAGGTACATCAGCGCGGCCACCGGCGTGGCGGCCACCTGGATCTTGTGCGCCTTGACGAGGCTCGCGAGGCTGTCGGGGCTCAGGTTGCGCGCGGCGTCCACGTCGCCGTTCTCGAGCAGCAGCCGCTGCGCCGACGCTTCCGGCACGTGACGCAGCACGATGCGCTTCATCGGATACGGCTGCGGATAGCCGTCGAAGCGTTGCAGCACGATGCTCTCGTTGGCCGTCCACTTCACGAGCTGATATGGGCCGGAGCCGGCGTCGCGGGTCTTGAGCCAGGCGTTGCCGAAATCGCCGCCGCTCGCATGCGATTCGAGCAGCTTGCGATCGACGATCGAGCCGGGGCCGGCGCTCAGCACGTTCAGCACGAAGCTCGGCGAAGTCTTGCGATCGGTTTGCAGCGTGACGGTGGCGGCGTCCACGGCGCGCACCTTCTGCATCACGTTGTCCTTGGTCAGGCCGAGATCGGCCAGCACGCTGGCCGGGCCCTTGCCGAGCAGCACCGTGCGCTGCAGCGACCAGGCCACGTCGTCGGCCGTCACCGGGTTGCCGGAATGGAATGTCAGGCCGGGCTTGAGCTTGAACGTGTAGGTCAGGCCGTCCGCGCCGACGCTCCACGATTGCGCGATGCGGCCGTCGAATTTCGACGGATCGCGCAGGTCCACGCGCACCAGCCGCTCATAGACGTTCGCCACGTATTCCGACGGCACCAGCTCGTAGATCTCGGCCGGATCGAGCGTGGTGAATTCGCCGATCTGGGTGGCGATCACGTAGATGCCGGGCGGCGTCGCGGCCGTGGCGGGAACGGCGGGTGCCAGCGCCGCGAGCGCGGCGGTGACGGCGAGCGTGGACATCAGGCGCTTCATGCAGGCTCCGTCGAATCGAATGAAGCCCCGATTCTCTCATTAACGCGCTGGCCGTCAGAAACCCGCCGCGCCTCGTGCGCCGATGCTTACCAGTAGAGGACGAACGCGCCGTCGGCGCGGCGCAGGCCGTGGCCCTGCAGCGTGATGCGGGCCGCGTTGCCGTCGCAGGCGAGCACGGCCTGATGCGTGACGAGCCCGTCGTGGACGATCAGCATGCCGTCGCGATAGGCGAAGAACTCGGGCGCGCCGTCGGGATCGGGCCACTGGTTCAGGCCGCTGCCGGGCGGCGTCGACAGCGACAGCGTGAAGCTGATCAGGTCGCCGGGGCCGGGTTCGCGGCCGGGGAACACGTCGCGGAACTGCAGATCGCGATGGACGTTCGCCACCGGCTTGCCGAACGCCGGATGCGGCAGGTAGATGTGGAAGCCCGGCAGCGCGGCGGGTTCGTGCGCGGCGGCCAGCACGGCCGGCGCGCCGAGGCAGCCGGCCACGGCGCCGGCCACCAGGTCGAGCAGCGGAGATCGGAAGAGCGTCGGGGAGGGAAAGAGTGTTGGTGGCAGGGTAGATCTCGGGGGGCGCCGTGTGAGTAAAAAAAAAAACAGAGTGAGTGTAGTGGGGAGG
>NZ_JAAGPF010000141.1 GCF_017104645.1 Burkholderia sp. Ac-20379 | reverse complement strand
GAGAGAAGTAGAGAGGAAATGTAGGAGGACAGCAATGCAGAGGGGCGATATCGGAGAGAGGGAAAAGGACGGAGGGGGAGGCAGAGGTTACGCGGAGGTTAGGCAGGGGGGGGGGACAGAGAGAACGGGAGGTGAAAAGGAGGATGGTGTGGACACGAGTGGGGAGCAGGTGAAGGGAGACAAAAGTGAATGGCTGTGAGAGAACGAAACGGTGTAGAGGCCGTTGTTTTTTTTTTC
>NZ_JAAGPF010000140.1 GCF_017104645.1 Burkholderia sp. Ac-20379 | reverse complement strand
TCTGGTTCGCTGCCGTTGCCTGAACGGCAGCGGCCGCGAATCGTTTCGATCCCGACGGGTCCCGCCAGCGAACGTATGCCGATCCAACCCATTCAGAACCGCCGCCTCTACCAGCAGATCGCCGACCAGCTTCGCGCGATGATCGACTCCGGCAGCTTCCCGCCGGGCAGCTATCTGCCGCCCGAGCGCGAGCTGGCCGCGCAGTTCGGCGTGTCGCGCACCTCGGTGCGCGAGGCGCTGATCGCGCTGGAAGTGATCGGGCTGGTGTCGGTGCGGGTGGGCGACGGCGTGTCGGTGCGGCCGCGCGAGCAGCCTGCGGCCGACGCGCCGCCGGCCGGCGCGAAGGCGCGCCCGAGCGTGCTCGAAGTCGATCCGGAACTCGGCATCGAATTCGATCTGGACGCCGAAATCCCGCCGTTCTCGCTGCTGCAGGCGCGCAAGCTGATCGAGCCCGAGGCGGCCGAGCTGGCTGCGCTCCATGCGTCCGACGCGCAACTGGCGGCGATCCGCGAGGCGTTCCTGCGCAATCAGCAGGACAACCGCAGCGGCTCGACCACGCACCCCGGCGACCGGCTGTTCCATATCCGCATCGCCGAGGCCAGCGGCAACGACGCCTACGCGATGATGATCAAACAACTGCTCGCGCATCGCTACGACCTGCTGTTCCAGCGCCTGCAGAAGCTCTACACGCCGCGCGACATGCCGCATCGCTCGGAGGTCGAGCACCGCGCGATCCTCGACGCGCTGGAGGCGCGCGACGCGAAGGGCGCGCGCCGCGCGATGCTGACCCACCTCAATTCGGTGATCCGGATCTTCTCGCGGCAGTCGGCCTGATCCGGCGCGGCAACCGCCTGCTCAAGCCGGCTTCGCCAGCCACACCACCGTCAGCGAGCGCACGCCCTGTGCGCCCTGAATCAGCACGCCCTCGATGTCGGCCGTGGCCGAGGGCCCGGTGACGAGCGCCGCATAACGCGCGTCGCGGAAATCGGGCAGACGGTACAGATCCTGCAGGCCGTCGACCAGATCCGCCGGATCGAGCAGCACCACCAGATGCTGAACCAGATAGCCGAGCGCATTGACGCCGTATTCGGCCTCCGACAGCCACACCGAGCCGGTTTCCGCCACGCCGTAGCGCGCCCGCACCACGCCCACCTCGACCTCGTGCAGCGAGGCCGGCGCGCGCGCCGGATCGAGCGGCTCCGCACCCGGCACCTCGGGCGCGGCCGACAGCGGCACGTGGCCCGGAAAGCGCTCGGCGAACCAGCCGGGCAGATCCTGCGCCGAATCGAGCGCGGCGTGCTTGCCGCCCATCGTCGTCAGGCTCGTGCAGAAGCGCTCGCGGCGATCGCCGGGCGGCGTGTCGAACACCGGCAAAGCGGGCAGCGGATGCGGATCGTCGCCGGCGGCGGCTGTGAACGGTGTAGGCGGCGTAAGCGGCGTGGCCGGCGCGCGCGCCGGGCCGTCGTTCTCGCGCACGGCGACGCGCTGCGCCGCCCGCACGCGCAGCAGGAATTCCTCGCGGGTGGTGCTCATCGTTGCGTCTCCTGGTCGGGGTTGCCGTTGGCGGGCGGCGTTTCGGCCGCGTCGCGATCGTCCGGTTTGGCCGCTTGGCCGCGGTTCGCCTCGTACCAGTCGCGGAACGTCTGGCGCGGCGCGTCGGGCAGCGCCCGGCCCTTGCCCCAGGTGTTGAGCGGGTTGTAGAGCACCAGGTTCGGCAGGCGGTGCAGGGCGGTCTGCATCGAGCGCACCGAGGCGCGATAGAGCGCCGGGTTCGCGAGCAGCTTGCCGGCCACCTTGATCAGCCCGCGCTTCACGCGCGGCAGCTCGCCTTCCTCGGCCACGATCTGCCGCCAGCGGTAAAGCTGCTCGTGGATGTTGATCTTGACCGGGCAGACGTTGGTGCAACTGCCGTTCATGGTGGAGGCGAACGGCAGCGTGCTGAAACGCTTGAGGTCGTAGGCCGGGTTCAGGATCGCGCCGATCGGCCCGGCATAGGTGCTGCCGTACGACAGCCCGCTGCTGCGCCGGTACACCGGGCAGGTGTTCATGCAGGCGCCGCAGCGGATGCACTTCAGCGAATACCAGAAATCGTCCATCGCGAGCCGCGCCGAGCGGCCGTTGTCGACGATCACGAAGTGCATCTCGGCGCCGGGGCGCGGCTGGCGGAAATGCGACGTGTACTGCGTGATCGGCGAGCCGAGCGCGCTGCGCGACAGCAGCCGCACGAACACGCCGAGATCGGCCACGCGCGGGATCAGCTTCTCGATGCCGATCGAGACGATGTGCACGGGCGGCACGTTCGCGGACAGATCCGCATTGCCCTCGTTGGTGCAGACCACCACCGTGCCGGTTTCGGCCACCGCGAAGTTGCAGCCCGTCATGCCCGCGCCCGCCGCGAGGAACGCCGGGCGCGTGGTGACGCGCTGGCTTTCGGCCAGGTAGTGGATGTCGTCGTTGGCGGGATCGGTGCCGAGCGTGCGGCCGAACAGCTCGGCCACGTCGCCGCGCAGCTTGTGCACGGCCGGCATCACCACGTGCGACGGCGGCTCGTTGTCGAGCTGCTGGATCCGCTCGCCGAGATCCGTTTCCATCACGCTCACGCCGCGCGGCGCCAGATATTCGCGCAGCTCGCACTCGTCGGTCAGCATCGATTTGCTTTTGACGAGCGTGGTCACGCCGTGCGATGCGAGGATCCGGTAGACGGCCTCGTTGTGCGCCTCGGCGTCGAGCGCCCAGTGCACCTTGACGCCGTTCGCCTCGGCGTTGTCGGCGAACTGGCCGAGATAATCGGCCAGCCGCGACAGCGTGTGCTCCTTGATCTGCGAGGCCAGTGCGCGCAGCGTTTCCCATTCCTCGATCGAGGCGGCCTGCGCGTCGCGCTTCTTGCGGATGTCCCACAGGCGGCGGTCGTGGAACGCCACGTGATCGGTCTTGGCGAGGAACGCCTCGGCGGCCTTCGCGTGATCCACCCGGGTCGGCTTGCTCATGCGTGGGCCTCCTCGCCGGCGGCCGGCGCGAGTCGGGCGGCGTCGATGCCGTTCAGCACCTGGGCGATGTGCAGGAAGCGCATCGGCGTTTTTTCGCGCGCCGCGCAGCCTTGCTGGTGCATCAGGCACGACATGTCGGCCGACACGATGAACTGCGCGCCGGCCTGCCGATGGTCGCGCACCTTGTCCTGGCCCATCCGCACCGACACGGCCGCCTCCGACACCGAGAACGTGCCGCCGAAGCCGCAGCATTCGTCGGGCCGGGCCGGCGCGGCGAAGCGGATGCCGCGCACGCCGTCGAGCAGCGTGCGCGCCTTCGACCACGGCTCGCCCTGGATCTCGCTCATCGAGGCCGCATGCAGATGGCGGATCGCGCTGCAACTGTTGTGCAGGCCCACCGTGTGCGGGAACGCGGCCCACGGGAAGTCGCGCACCTTCAGCACGTCGTGCAGGAATTCGGTCAGCTCGTAGGTGTTGGCGCGCACGGCCGCGATGCGCGGCGATTCGCCCGCGGCCGTCAGATGCTGGCGCACGTGGTGCACGCAGCTCGACGACGGCGCGACCACGTAGTCGTAGCCCGCGAAGTTGTCGACGAACAGCGCTTCGGCGCCGGCCGCGTCGGCCTCGCAGCCGTTGTTGGCCAGCGGCTGGCCGCAGCAGGTCTGGCGGCGCGGGTAATCGACGTCGAGCCCGAGTTTTTCGAGCAGTTCGAGCGTCGCGATGCCGACCTCGGGGTAGAGCGCATCGATGAAACAAGGCACGAACAGGGCCACTTTCATGGAATTCTCCTGCGGGGGATGCGGGGCGCGCGTCGCGGCGTGCCGTGTTGTTCGGGTGTCGCGGGCCGGGGCGGGCGGCGTTGATGAAGCGCCGTGCGCGTTGGACCGCGTGATCGCCATGATCGACAGCCCGCGGGCGATCCGGCAAACTGGTACGACCAGTTCACACAGCCCGATCCCCGCATTCCAGCGCCCCATGAAAACCCCGACCCGGACCGAATGCATCCAGCGCGACATCGAAACGCAATTGCTGGAGGGCGTCTGGGCGCCCGGCGACCGCATTCCGGGCGAGCGCAAGCTGGCGGAAACCTTCGGCGCGGCGCGCTCGACGGTGCGCACGGCCTTGCAGCGGCTCGTGGCGCGCGGGCTGCTGACGAGCCGGCCGATGTCGGGGTTCTATGTGTCGGAGAGCTTGCAGACGGGGCTGATTTCGCCGTGGCGGCAACTGGTGGGCGACCATCCGGAGCTGCGCCCCGACATGCTCGAGTTCCGGCTGATGCTGGAAGGCACCACCGCCTATCTGGCCGCGCTGCGCGCCGGCCCCGACGATCTGCGGCGGATTCAGGACGTGCTCGACGGCATGGTGGCCGCGCACCGCGACGGCGATCACGCGCGCGAATCGGCGCTCGACGGCGATTTCCACGCGGCGCTGGCCAGCGCCTCGCACAACGCGATGCTGCGCCATCTGCAAGGCAGCCTCGCGAAGATGCTGCACACCCACATCTCGCTGAACAACAGCAACCTGTTCGCGTTGCGCGAGCAGGTGGGCGAGCAGATCCTCGCGCAGCATCTGGCGTTGTGGGAGGCGATCCGCGCGCGCCGGCCCGAGGAGGCCCGGCGGCGGATGGTCGAGCATATCGGCTTCGTCTGGCAGAAGCTCGAGCCGGATGTGCCGGTGACGGCGATGTGAGGGCGCGCGGCGTGCCTGAGCGCGCCGCAGCCGGTGCGCGGCGTCAGGCCGCCTCGCCGTCCTCGGCCAGCGCCTTCGCGTGCGCCAACCCGAGCGCGTACAGCCCTTCGTACTGAGCGACCAGTTGCGCCGCGTTTTGCGGATCGTTCGGCGTGAAGCGGCTCTGCCAGGTGGCCTTCGCGCTGGCCTCGCCAGTGCGCTCGACCGACAGCGTGGCGACGTAATCGGTCACCGGGTCCGGGCCTTCGAGGATCGTGTAGCTGTAGCGGCGCTCGGCGTCGCTGTGTTCGAGCAATTGCTCGATCACCACGAGCCCGCCCTGGATCTCCAGGTGGCGCGTGCGGCCGTCGTCGGACAGCCGCGAGGCCAGCACCGGCGGCAGCCAGACGGGCAGGGCGTTGAAACCGCCGACGATGGCCCACACGCGTTCGGCGGGCGCGGCGATCTCGATGGATTGGCTGACGTTCGGCATGGTGCGGGTTCCTGTCGGTCGAAAAGAGAGCGCCCAGTATGCGGGCCGCGCGCGTTGCCCGCCAGCCGCCGGCGGGCGAATTTCCCTTGCCCCGCAATCAAGAATCCGCGCGCCGCCGGGCCGGCTTCAACCGGCCAGCGCCTCGGTCAGCCGGTAGATGTCGTCGCTGAACGCCTGCAGGTCGGGCTTGCCGCCCTGGCGTTCGAGATCGCACTGAGCCGCCTGCCAATCGGGCAGGCAGGTTTCGTACAGCGCCTCGCCGGTGCGTGTCAGGCACCACAGATGCACGCGGCGATCGGTGGCGTCGGGCTGCGAGCGCACCAGCGCGCGGCTGCGCAGCGTGGCGAGCGTCCGGCTCAGCGTGGTCTGGTCGAGCAGCAGCGCGTCGGACAGCGCGCGCATCGAGGTCGGATCGGCGCGGAACAGCGCCTTGAGGATCGTGAATTGCGTCACGCGCACGCCGTGGCGCGCCAGCCGCGCATCGTAGATCGCCGTCACGGCGCGGGCGGCCTGCCGCAAGGTGGCGCAATGGCAATCGAGTTTCAACGGGCCGTGATTCATGCCGGGCTTACCTTGTCCGAATCGAAAACTGCATAGGCTGCATGGGTTGTGTGACAACGCCGTTCCGCCGCCGGCCCGCCGTCGTGCCGGGGCGCGTCACACCGAGGCCGTCGCCGCGGCCGGCGCGAGCGCGCCGCGCCGCGCCGTGCAGATCGCGTTGCGGCCTTGCTGCTTGGCGTCGTACAGCGCGCGGTCGGCGCGCACGTACAGGCGTTCGAGCGTGTCGCCGTCCTCGGCCACCGCCACGCCGCCGCTGATCGTGTAGCGGCACGGCCCGGACGGCGTGTCGGCCGTGTGGGCCGCCACCGCGGTGCGCAGGCGTTCGCCCACCTGCCACGCGTCGCGTTCGGTCAGCCCCGGCAGCAGCACGCCGAACTCCTCGCCGCCGATCCGGCCGAACGTGGCGTCGGAGCGCAGGTTTTCGAGCGCCAGCACCGCGAAATCGCGCAGCACGGCGTCGCCGCCCGCATGGCCGAACACGTCGTTGATCGATTTGAAGTAGTCGAAATCGATCAGCAGCAGCGCGACCTTGCGGCTCGACACGCGCTTCCTTAACTGATTGCGCGCGATCACCTCGAAGCGCTTGCGCGACAGCAGGCCGGTCAGGTAATCGCGGTTCGAGGCTTCGCTGGCGTCGGCCAGCAGCTCGTCGTGCACCAGCATCATCGCGGCCATCGACAGCATCGGCAGCACCGCCGCGCCGATCGTCGACAGGATCACGCTGCCAGTGGTGGAGAGCAGCGCCGGCGAGGACGGCGCGTGCAGGTGCAGGAACCACAGGCCGCGCACGATTTCCATGGCGGCGCAGATCGCGGCCAGCGCGGCGATCGCGAGATACGGATAGCGGCGGCGGCCGGGCGGGCGCGGCCGCGTGATGGCGTAGACGGTGCCGATGCTGGTGGCGGCGAAATACAGGCTGACCGCGAACACGCGCATCTGAATGCTGTCGACCGCGAAGCGCCAGTAGCCCAGCACGCCGCCGAGCACGGCCAGCGCGAGCAACCAGGCCGGCCAGCCGGGCTTGCGGTTCATGAAGCGCGCGCAGCCGGCGAAGAAGCAGGTGGCCGCGGCGGCCATCAGCAGGTTGGCCGGCACGATCACGAACGCGTCGTGCACGTGGCCGCGCAGCAGCATCAGGCCCAGCCCGAGCGCCATCACCAGGTTCGAGGCCATCCATTCGCGCACGCCGCGCACGCGCGAGTGCGCGAGCGAGCCGAGCAGCCCCAGCAGGAGCAGGCTCATCATCGCGGACGACACCAGGGCGACGGTTGGATTGGGCATGGCGTGGGCTAGGTCGGCAGATCGTCAATGCGGCGCATCGGTTGCCCGCACACGGCCTTCGAGCGAAGGCGGCCAGCGCGGTGGGACGCGCCGGCGCGCGCCGTGTCACCGGCTGGACGTTCTGCCCCGGTCATGCTTGGTCTCGATCCCGCTTATTGAACGATCCTGTTCGTACGACGCCTGGCCCGGCCGATTCGCCGGCATGCCGCCGTGGCGCTGCGTCGTGTGATTGTAGGGGGTCAATACGCGACGTGCCACAGCGCAAGTAAAGATTTGTGCAAATTTTGCAAACAATGAACGACAGCGGCGCTGGGCGGGCCGAACGGCAAGGGTCGTTTTTGCCGATCGTCAGGTGCGGGAAAGCGAACCGTCAACGGGCCGGGCTCGGAAAAATAAATCGTCGGCCGTAATGCGCCGTACCGAAAGCCCTGCCAGGCGGGGACGCCAGCCAATCGCTCGAGATACCGAGTAATAGTTCTGATAAAAATCAAGAAAAGTAATAATTACCGAGTTTGGTCACAAACACGAAAAAATTCCTCTTAACAATGTGTGCATTTGATGAATTGATCGCGACAACTCAGGGGGCGGGATGGATCGGAAATTCAACGTGCTTTTTCTGTGCCGGGCAAACGCGGCACGCAGCATCATGGCCGAGGCGCTGCTTCGACAACTGGCGCCGGGCCGTTTCGAGGCATTCAGCGCCGGCGTCGAGCCGGAGCAGGACGTGCACCCGCTGGCCATCGCGCAACTGCGCCCGACGATCGGCGACCTCGGCAAGCTGCGGCCCAAGAGCTGGCTGACCTACACGGCCGACGACGCCCCGCAGATGGACGTGATCATCTCGATGAGCCCCGAGGTGGCCGAGGAACATGCGCCGGCGTTTCGCGGCGCGCCGGTGTTCTGCACCTGGAATTACCCCGATCCGCTGAAGGCCGAGGGCAGCGATGCCGAACGGCAGCGCGAGTTCGAACGCGTGTTCCGGCAGATCCTGCGTCGCATGAGCGTGTTCGTGGCGCTGCCGCTCGATTCGATGCGCCGCGACGCGCAGCGCGACGCGATCGACACGGCCGCGCAGGGCGGCCCGATTTATCAGGCGAATGAACTTCAGCCCGCACCCTGAAGACTTGCTCGTCTGCTGCCGTAAACCGGGTTACAGGTTGCCGCCGGGTTGTCCCGATCCGGGCACGCGGCAACCTGGGATCGGCCCACAGCGCGTCGACGGAAAAATTCGGCGTGCAACGCGCGAAGATTCACCGCGCGGGGGCGATTCGAATTCCTCTGACGATAGGAAACGTTTGCGGAAATTCCCTTTCCGGATTTTCGTAAAAGTGCCTTGTGTCGTGCGTGTTTTGTCACATTGTGTACACGTAGACTCGTTAGCGTCCGTTGTTTCCTCCTCACCCGCTGCGTTGCCATGCATCCTGCCTTTTCGAGGTTTCGCCGTTCCTCAGCATCCGGAAACCCGCGCACGGCCGGAGATCTCTCCCAGGAAGTGCCCTGCGCCGATGCCGAGGATCCGAACTCGGTGGTGATGGAGATCTTCTCGTCGCGGCGCGACATGGGGAGCCTCGCGGTGATCGAGAGCGGCCGTCCGATCGGCCTGATCAACCGCAATATCTTCATGTCGCAGATGAGCAAGCCGTTCCATCGCGAGCTGTACGACAAGAAGAGCTGCATCGCATTCATGGACAAGGAGCCGCTGATCGTCGACGCCGACGTCACGATCGAGGCGCTGGCGTTCCGCACGGTCGAGGCCGGCGAGAAGGCGCTGATCGACGGGTTCGTGGTGACGCGCGAGGGCCGCTTCGCGGGCCTCGGTAGCGGCCTGCAACTGGTCAGCGCGGTGGCCGAGATCCAGGCCGAGAAGAATCGCGAGGTGATGCAGAGCATCGAGTACGCGAGCGTGATCCAGCGCGCGATGCTGAGCGCCTCCAGCGAGACGCTGTCGAAGCTGCCCGGCGCGGCGATGGCCTGGCAGCCGCGCGACGTGGTGGGCGGCGATTTCTACCATTTCTCGGCGAACGACCGGGGCTGGTTCGGCGCGGTGGCCGATTGCACGGGCCACGGCGTGCCGGGCGCGTTCATGACGATGCTGGCTTCGGCTTCGCTGTCGAAGGAGCTGGAGCAGATCGGCCCGCGTGACCCGGCCGCGCTGCTCGCGGCGGTGAACCGCAACGTCAAGAGCCTGCTCGGGCAGGCCAAGGGCTCGGCCGAGCGCACGGAATCCGACGACGGGCTCGACGCGGCGTTCTTCTGGTTCGATGCGGCCGAGAGCGTGCTGCATTTCGCCGGCGCGAAGATCGGCCTGTATCTGCTCGCCCCGGGCGCCGAGCAATTCGAGACCGTCGCGGCCGACCGGATGGGCGTGGGCTATGTGGACAGCCGCGCCGATTACGCCTGGAAGCTGCATTCGCTGCCGGTGGCGGCGGGCAGCGTGCTGTTTGTCTGCACCGACGGCCTGACCGACCAGATCGGCGGCCCGCGCAAGATCGCGTTCGGCCGCCGCCGCGCGCTCGACACGATCCGCGCGCATCGCGACGCGGCTCCCGCGGCGATCTGCGACCGGATCAACGCGGCGCTGGCCGAATGGCAGGGCCAGCAGCCGCGCCGCGACGACGTGACGTTTTTTTGTGCCCGTATCTAACCGCAACCATGCCTGACATGCTCGATCAAGACAGCGCTTTTTTCGATTTGGCACAGCGCCGCAACGTGCTGTTCTATCACAAGGGCTACTTCTCCCATAACATCGTCGCCGCGATGGGCGAGGTGGTGAAGTTGCAGCTGGAAGTGGCCGGCGTGGCCGGCCCGACGCGCCGCAAGCTGTTCTCGTCGTTCATCGAACTGTCGCAGAACATCATTCATTACTCGCTCGACGCGCTGCAGCCCGGCGGCGACGGGCAGGGCGCGATCCGCGAGGGCGCCGTGTGCGTCTCGAAGGACGGCGACCGCCACGTGATGTGGTGCGTCAACCCGGTGGCGACCAGCCAGGTCGAACACCTGCGCACCAAGCTCGAACCGCTGCGCACGATGTCGCTGGAAGAAATCCGGCAGGCATACAAGGTATCATTGCGCGCCGAGACACCGGAGGACAGCAAGGGCGCAGGCCTCGGCTTCCTCACCATGGCGCGCGATGCGAGCGCGCCGCTTGAATTCGCTTTTCACCCGCGTGACGACGATTCCGGGATCACGCTGTTTTGTCTCACGGCCATCATCTGAGTAGGAGGCGCTCGAACCATGGATAACCTTTACATTGCCGCCACGACGACGTCGCCTGAGATCGATTTCCGTTTCGATCAACATCAGCTGGCGATCAAGGGCGAGTCTTACCCCGAAAACGCAGCCGCGTTCTATGCCCCGATCATCGAGCAACTGGGTCAGTATCTCGACGCCAGCTCGGGGGCCGAAATCACAATCGATGTCGCGCTGACCTACTTCAACAGCTCGAGCACCAAGATGCTGTTCAGCATCTTCGATTCGCTCGACCAGGCCGCTCAATCGGGCAGCCATGTGGCGTTGAACTGGTATCGCGACGAAGAAGACGAGACGATCGCCGAATTCGGCGAGGAACTGAAGGCGGATTTCGGCGCCATCGAGTTCACCGATCGTCCAGTCGCGCACTAAGGAAGGCAAGGTGAGTTCGACGTCTTCACGAGACACGTCCGCGGGCGCCGCGCCCGATCTGTTCCAGAACGAGAGCGCCGCGCTCGAACGCGCGCGCGCCACGCACCTGGCCGGCGACGCCGATGCCGACACGCTCCGCCGTTCGCTCGGCGAGCTGATCGAGCACTACGAGCGCCTGATGCGCGAGACGCGGCGGCTGATCGGCCGCAGCGATCGCGCCGAGCGCGAGATGCAGGCGCTGGCGCAACAACTGGCGCACCGCGCCTCGCACGATGCGCTGACCGGCGTGCTGAACCGCAGCGCCGTGATCGAGCTCACCGCCAAGACCTTGCGCACCAGCAACGCCGCGATGGTCGTGCTCGACATCGACGAGTTCAAGAA
Organism: Burkholderia sp. Ac-20379; assembly: GCF_017104645.1. Classification (GTDB taxonomy): domain Bacteria; phylum Pseudomonadota; class Gammaproteobacteria; order Burkholderiales; family Burkholderiaceae; genus Burkholderia. The sequence continues at coordinate 7,001 of NZ_JAAGPF010000140.1, read as the reverse complement.
GGTCAACGACGATTTCGGCCATCCGACCGGCGACGCCGTGATCCTCGGCGTGGTCGATTGCCTGCGGCGCATCGTGGGCGAGGTCGGCTTCATCGGGCGCGTGGGCGGCGAGGAATTCACCGTGCTGCTGCCGCGCAGCGATTTCGCCGGCGCGGTCGACCTGACCGAGCGCATGCGGCAGAGCATCAGCGATTCGCTGGTGGTGCCGCAGGTGAACCGGCGCATCACGGCCAGCTTCGGCGTCAGCGTCAACGTGGCCGGCACGAGCTTCGACACCGCCTACGGGCTCGCCGACGCGGCGCTGTACCGGGCCAAGCGCGGCGGCCGCAATCGCGTGGAGTTCGCCGAGCAGTAACGGGAGTGGGGCGGCTGTGGGCTGCCCCGTTCGGCTTGCCGCTTTGCCGTCGCTTTGCCGCCATTTCGCTCTGACGGGTGGCGTTTCCCCGCTGGTTTTCCCCGCTCCGCATTCGCATCCGCATCGCCGCTGCTCGCGGCGCATCGCTTCCGCCGTTCCTCTGCGTTCCTCCCACCGTTCCTCCGCTTCGCCGCCTCGCCCGACGTCCGCTCCGCGCCAGCCTGACCGCGCCGCCCGCCCGCACGCGCTCGTGCGTGCGCACTTGCGACCTGCGCGCGCAGCCATCTGATTTGTTTATCGCCCTTGCATGACCGGGGTGTGGCCCGAAAACCGGGAAAACGCATTTTGGGATCCCAAACGCCCCGCCTGGACAAGGCTCGCGGGCGGCGTGCGATTCGGGTTCGCGCCTTTTAAACAGCGATTTATCGGGTTGTTAAGGTAAAACCCGCGGTTCCGGCCAGCCCGGCATGTATCTACTTTGGTATCCCGAGTCGTGGCGACGCACCGTTGCGCGCCTAAACGACGTGTCATTTCGGAGACAACCATGATTTCTGCCCAGGCCGTCGACATCAAGGCCTTTATCGATGCGCGCCGGATGTCGGCCTTCCAATGGCTCGTGCTCGCGCTGTGTTTCTGGATCGTGGCGATGGACGGCCTCGACGTCGCGATCATGGGCTTCGTCGCGCCGGTCGTGATGCGCGATTGGGCCGTGAGCCGCGCCGCGTTCGGGCCGGTGATGAGCGCCGCGATGATCGGCCTCGCGGCGGGCGCGCTGGTGGCCGGCCCGGCCGCCGACCGCATCGGCCGCAAGCGCGTGCTGATCGGCTCGGTGCTGTGCTTCGGCCTGTTCAGCCTGCTGTGCGCGTTCGCGCAATCGCCGTTCCAACTGATCGTGCTGCGCTTCCTGACCGGGCTCGGGCTCGGCGCGGCGATGCCGAATTCCACCACGCTGCTGTCGGAATACGTGCCGTCGAAGAACCGCTCGCTGCTGCTGACGATCATGTTCACCGGCTTCAATTTCGGTTCCGGGGTCGGCGGCTTCGTGGCCGCGTCGCTGATCCCGCACTTCGGCTGGCGCGCGGTGTTCGTGTTCGGCGGCGCGCTGCCGCTCTTGAGCGTGCCGCTGCTGCTGTGGCTGCTGCCCGAATCGGCGCGGCTGATGCTGGTGCACCGCCGCCCGGCGCAGGCGATCGCGGCCACGCTCGGCCGCGTGTGCGGCCACCGGTTCGACGCCGACGTGCGCTTCACCGCGCCCGAACCGGCCGTGGCCGGCAAGGCGCCGGTGCGGCTGCTGTTCGCCGACGGCTACGGCTTCAGCACGCTGATGCTGTGGCTGACCTACTTCATGGGCCTGCTGATCATCTATCTGCTGACGGGCTGGCTGCCGACGCTGATCAAGGATGCGGGGCTGCCCGTCGAGCGCGCGGCGGCCATCACCGGCCTGTTCCAGCTCGGCGGCACGGTGGGCGCGGTGGCGGTGGGTTTTGCGATGGATCGGCTCGATCGCAACGGCGTGATCGGCATGGCCTATCTGCTGGGCGGCTGCTTCATCTTCGCGCTCGGCATGGGCTCGCTGAAATCGGCGCTGCTGCCGGTGCTGGTGACCTGCGCGGGCTTCTTCATGAGCGGCGCGCAAACGGGCCTCAACGCGCTCGCACCGACCTGCTATCCCACCCGCGCCCGCGCCACCGGCGTGAGCTGGATGCTCGGCATCGGCCGGCTCGGCGGGATTCTCGGTTCGCTGGTCGGCGGCGCGCTGCTGTCGCTCGGGTTCAGCTTCGCGACGGTGTTCTCGGTGCTGGCCGTGCCCGCGCTGATCGCCGCGGCGGCGATCGTCATGAACCGCGTGGCGGTGCGCTTCATCACCGCGCCGGCTTCGGACGCCTGACCATTCCCCAATCACAACGACGGAGACACGACATGAACGACAACAGCGGTGTGCAGCACGCGGGCTTCGGCGCGCAGGCGGACGCCGGCCCGCGCGACATCGGCACGCTGGTGCGGGTGGGCGCGCAGGCCGGCGTGACCGGCGCGGTCTGCATCTGGATCTACGAGGCGCTGATCTGGGTCGGCGCGCAGCATCTGATGCCGCTCGCCGGCATTCCGCGCAACGCCACCGGCCTCGTGTTCGGCCGGGCGTTCCAGGAGGCGATCGGGATCTGGGCCTACGTGCTCGGCACGGCGATCCATTTCGCGTTCGCGATCGGCTGGGGCGTGCTGTTCGCGGCGATCTGGCCGGCGTTGCGCCGGCGCGGCTACGAGGCCACGTTCGCGGCGCTGTTCTACGCGATCGTGGCGTGGCTCGCGATGCACGTGGCGATCTCGATCGCCTCGACGAATCACCCGGATTACTTCGATCCGAACGTGATCATCGGCGGGTTCATGTCGCACTTCTGCTTCACGGTGCCGTTGGCGCTGGTGGTCAAGCGCAAGCTGGCGGCGGCTTAAGCGCCGGAGGCGGGCAGGGGCGCGGGCGGCATGCCGCGCACCGCCTCGCGGATCAGGTCGATCAGCACGCGCGCGGCCGGCGAGGGCGTGCCGCCCGCCCGCATGATCAGGCCGATGTCGCGCCGCGTGTCGGCGAGCGCGATGTCGAGGATCTTCAGCTCGCCCGAGCGGCATTCGTAATGCAGTTGCTGCGCCGATTGCACGGCCAGCATGTCGGTCGACAGCAGCAGCCCGCGGATGATGGCCAGATCGGCCGTCTCCACGGTGGGCTGCGGGGGCCTCAGGCGCTGGCGCGTGAACACGCTGTCGATGGTGGCGCGCGCCGGCGCGTTCGAGCGCGGCAGCACCCATTGCGCGCCGGCCAACTGGCGCAGCGTCAGGCCGCGCGCCTCGGCGAGCGGGTGCCCGGCCCGCGCGATCACCGCCAGTTCCTCGGTCATCAGCTTTTCGTTGAGCAGGCCGCTGGCCGGATCGTCCTGGCGCAGCGCGCCGAACACGAAATCGATATCGCCCGCGCGCAGGTTCGCGACCAGCGTCTCGTAGGCGCTTTCGTCGGTGGCGATGCGCACCTGCGGGCACGCCGCCGACAGCCGCGCGATCGCCGACGGCAGGATCAGCGCGCGGCCGAGCGGCAGCGCGCCGATCGCCACGCTGCCCTGGATCACGCCGCGCGCGGCGGCCAGATCGTCTTCCACGTGGCGCAGCTCGTTCAGCGCGCGCCGCACATGCAGCACGAAGGTTTCGCCTTCGCTGCTGAGCATCACGCCGCGCGCATGGCGATGGAACAGCGGGATGCCGGCGCCGGTTTCGAGAATCCGGATCGCGCTGCTGACGGCCGGCTGGCTGACGCCGAGCGCGTGCGCGGCGCTCGGCATGTGACGATGGCGCGCGAGCGAGACGGCCAGTTGCAGGCGGCGCGTGTTGAGCAGATAGGCGGGCAGCGGGCGCTCGGCGGCGGGGCGGCGGCCCGTTTGCAGCGCGTGGCACCAGCTCGCCACCTCGTCGAGTTCGTGGAACACGCGGTTCGCGCGCTTGAGCAGCACGCGCGCCACGGGCGTCATCATCATGCCGGCCGCGCGCCGCTCGAACAGCGGCTCGCCGGCCCAGGCCTTGAGTTCCTGCAACGCGCGCGTGACGGCCGATTGCGCGCGGAACAGCTTCGCGGCCGCGCCGGACGCGCTGCCGACCTCCGCCACCGTCTTGAAGACGCGCAGATGGGCGAGATTGGGCGGTTCGCGGCGATCCATGCGTCGGGCGCTCAGGGTTGCCGGCCGGCGAGGCGCGGGTGGGCCGGCACGAGGTTCAGGCTGTCCTTCGAGATCTGCGTGTGCTCCTTCATCAGCGCCTCGACGCGCGCGCCTTCGCCGCGCCGCAACGCCGCCGCGATCGCGTGATGCTGGCGCTGCGCGTAGCACAGCATCGCGCGCTGCTGCTCCTTGGCGTCCTCGTCGAACACCACGGTGGCCGCCGACACGAACGGAATCCGCTCGTTCAGCGCGAGCGCCGAACTGAGCGCGGCGTTGCCGGCCGCCTGCGTGATCAGATCGTGGAACTGGCCGTTCAGGCGCGCGTAGTCGCGCACGTCGGCGTCCGACAGCGCGGGCGCGGCGAACAGCGCGTCGATCTGCGCGAGGCACGCGTCGAGCGCGTCGGCCAGCTCCGGCGTCATGCCGCGCTCGGCCACCGAGCGCGCGGCCAGCCCTTCGAGCACGCCGCGCACGTCGATCGCATCGAGCACGTCGTCCACGCCGAAGCGCCGCACCACGTAGCCGCGCGCGCCCGAGCGCTCCAGCAGGCCGTCCGAGGCGAGCACGCTCAGCGCATAGCGCAGCGGCGTGCGCGACACGCCGAGCGCCTCGGCGAGTTGCGCCTCGACGAGCCGCTGGCCCGGCGACAGTTCCGCGTTGAGGATCTTCTCGCGCAACTGGTGGACGATGGCTTGCTGCGTGGTGTTGTTCATGCCGGGTTCGCGCGGAGCGCGCAGGGGAGCGAAACGGAGTGCCGCGCGACAACGCGGGCGCGGCATGCGCCGCCAATTCTATTGCAAGCGGCGCCGCCGCGGAGGCCGAGCCGAACGCGGGAAGCGGGAAGCGTGGCAAGAAATCGAGGCAGGCAGAACAACGGCGGCCCGCGTTGCGCGGCGCAGCCGGTTCGGGCGCGTGCGGTCGCGCCCGGGGCAGCGGTGCGTCAGCGACGCATCAGGCGGGCGCGACCGCCGCGCGCCGCTCGGCGAGCCGGTTCCACAGCACGCTCGCGCGGTTGCCGGTGCGGCAGTAAGCGAACACCGGCTTCGGCAGCGCCTCCACCAGCGCCGCGAACGCATCGAGTTCGGGCTCGCCGATGGCGCTGGCCGACGCCACCGGCAGATAGCGCGCCTCCAGGCCAAGCGCACGCGCGGCGGCGGCGATCGCTTCGAAGGCCGGCTGATCGGCGCTTTCGCCGTCGGGCCGGTTGCACAGGATCGCGCGGAAGCCCGCGTCGCGGATCGCCTTCAGGTCGGCCGGCGCGATCTGGCGCGACGCCGTGAAGCCGCTGGCCGCGGCGGCGCGGCATTGCGCGATGGCCTGCCGGAAGCAGGCGGCGGCGAAATCCACGTCCTGCTCGGTGGTGAAGCGGCCGAAGCTCAGGCGCACCGTGCGCCCCGCCGCGCCGGCATCGAGGCCGATCGCGCTCAACACGTGCGACGGCGTGCCGGCCGCCGAATTGCAGGCCGAGGTGGACGACACCGCGAGCGCCTCGCCGAGCATGAACGGGAAGAAGCCCGGCACGTCGACGGTGAGGCTCAGCGTGTGCGGAATGCGTGCGGCCGCCTCGGCGTTCTGCACCACGTCGCCGAGCGCCAGCACCGCGGCGCGCAGGCGCGCGTTGAGCGCGGCGATCCGGGCGATTTCGTGTTGCAGCTCGCTGGCCGCCAGTTCGCAGGCCACGCCCATGCCGACGATCTGATGCGTGGCCAGCGTGCCCGAGCGCAGGCCCTGCTCGTGGCCGCCGCCGTGCATCTGCGGCGCGATGCGGGCCGCCACCTCGCGGCGCACGTAGAGCGCGCCGATGCCCTTCGGGCCATACACCTTGTGCGCCGACATCGACAGCAGATCGATGCCGAGCGCCCGCACGTCGATCGGCGTCTTGCCGAGCGCCTGCGCGGCATCGACGTGCAGCAGCGCGCCCGCCGCGTGCACCACCTGCGCGATCGCGCCGATGTCGGTCAGCGTGCCGATCTCGTTGTTGACGAGCATCAGCGAGACGAGGCCGGTGTCGGGGCCGATCGCGGCCGCCACGGCGTCGGCCGTGATCGCGCCGGTGGCGTCCGGCCCGACCAGGCTGACCGACAGCCCCTGTTTGGCCAGGTGCGCCATCGTATCGAGCACGGCCTTGTGCTCGAGGCGGCTCGTGACGAGATGGCGGCGCCCGGTGGCCCGTTCGGCATAGCCCTTCAGCGCGAGGTTGTTCGATTCGGTCGCGCCCGAGGTCCAGACGATCTCGTCGGCGTGCGCGCCGATCAGCGCGGCCACCTGCCGACGGGCCTGTTCGACGCGTGCGCGCGCCGCGCCGCCGGCCGCATGGGAGCTGGACGCCGGGTTGCCGAACACGCCGTCGAGGCCGAGGCAATCGGCCATCGCGGCGATGACGCGGGGATCGGCCGGCGTGGTGGCGGCGTAATCGAGGTAATGCAATGTGCTCATGTCTGGTCTTCTGCCCCTTTCCGAATGCAGGAAATGATACGTGGGGCGGCCCGGAAAAAATTGCCAAACTTTGTTCTGAAATCGCCGATGCGGGGAATAAATTTCTACGCCGCACCGGCGCATTCAGAATCCTTCCAGACGATCGTCAGGACTTTCAGGTGCGTGCGCCGTTAAGCTCGGCGAGCCGCCGCAACCGGCGTCACCTCGGTCAATCGAAGCCACGTTCGGCAGGGAGCAAGATGGGCAAGCAACAGGACCTCGAACTCGTTCGGCTGAGCGCAGCGGTGCGCGCGAACGTCGACGACGCACGCGTCTGGCGCTGGTACGCCGACCTCATGGAAGAGGATCGCGTGACCTGCACGCGCCTGCGCAACGGCTGGCAACTGACGGTGGACGGCATCTGCACGGTGGAGGACGATTCGTTCGACGCCGCTGTGCGCCGCGCGGCCGCGCTCTGGCACGACCGGCCGCGCCACTCGTTCGCGCTGGCGCGGCGCCGCAAGCGCAGCGCCGCA